>JAQTXD010000017.1 GCA_028688955.1 Desulfuromonadaceae bacterium | reverse complement strand
TCCTCGATACTCATCTGGATTGCTTTGGATATCTCTTGGGAACTGTCCTGAATTTCATTGACCAGGTCGGTCTGAGCGTACTGGTTGAGGATAAAGAGGGTCAGCATCGCCAGAACCAGCAACGAGAGCATGATGATAATCAGCTTGGCATTTAATTTCATGGGGTCCGGTTACTCGACGATCTCACCAATCAGATCGTAATCGGATGAGTCGGTGATTTTGAGGGTGACAATCTCACCGATATCAGCCGTCCCGGAGGTGATATATACCTGCCCGTCTATGTCGGGTGCCTGGCGCGATGAGCGTCCTTTGAGCAGGAGATCGGTCTCTTCGCTGAACCCCTCGACAATGACCTGCTCCGTTGTACCGATCAGTGTGCGATTGTGACGGAAGGAAAGCCGTGCCTGGGCCCGCATCAATTTCCGGTACCGTTCCCGCTTGACGCGCTCCGAAACCTGATCCGCCATCTCTGCCGCAGGTGTTCCCTCCTCCCGAGAGTAACAGAATACTCCCAGGCGATCGAAGCGGGTCTGCTCAACAAAACTTGTCAACGTGGCAAAATCTTCGAGGGTCTCTCCCGGGAAGCCGACAATCAGCGATGTCCGCAGTGCGATACCGGGTATTTCATTCCGCAGTTTGGCAATCAGATCCCGGATCTGCTGCTCGCTGCTCCTCCGCTTCATGGCCTTCAGAACCGGATCGGAAATATGCTGAATCGGAATATCCAGGTATTTGCACACTTTCGGTTCGTCCCGAATCAGGGTAATCAGACCGTCGGTAATACCGTCAGGATAGGCGTAGAGCAGGCGAATCCAGCGCAGGCCATCAATCATGGCCAACCGCTTGACGAGCGATTCCAGAGTGGTTCCGTCATTCATATCACTGCCGTAACGGGTAATATCCTGGGAGATGACATTGATTTCCTTGACCCCGCGTGCGACCAGTCGCTCCGCTTCGGCGACCAGTGCGTCGATAGGTCGTGAACGGTAGGCCCCGCGCAGCTTAGGAATAATGCAGTAGGAACAGCAGTTCGAGCAGCCTTCACCGATTTTGAGGTAGGAAAACCAGGCAGGAGAAGAGTTCAGCCGTGGCAGCTCTTCGTCATAGATAAAGTCGGGATCGCCGACATAGCGCAGTTGCCCCTCAGTACCGCTCTTTTCAGCCAGAATTTCGGCAATACGGGGATAGTCTCCGGTGCCAATGAATATATCGACTTCCGGCAGTTCCTTGGCCAGTTCCTCCTGGTAACGCTGTGGCAGGCAGCCGGAAACTATCAGCGTGTGACAGTGACCATCATGTTTCCGTTCCGCCAGGTCAAGTATGGCATCGATACTCTCCTGCTTGGCTTCCTTAATAAACGAACAGGTATTGACTATAATAACGTCCGCGTCCTTTTCGTCCATGGTAATTTCGTATTCCTGTTTCGAGAGTACTCCCAGCATGACTTCCGCATCCACCAGGTTTTTGGGGCAGCCAAGACTGACCATGCTGACTTTCTGTTTTTGAGTTACTTCCACGTGAACCTCTGTGTTTGTCGTTTATATCCAGTTTGACTGGTCCAGCTGTGCAGCCCTGTTATCAAGAATATAGTAGAGCCCGTGTTGCATGTGTGAGTTGAAGTGGCTATGGAGATGCCTGCGGTTCATCATCCCCCTGGATGATCTGGCTCAGGGCTTCATCAATCTTTGACACATCCACGACCGTGTTGAAGCAGGGGCCAAAAGGGCGCTCATTCAGGATGCCAATGACCGGCAGCGGGTAGCAATCCTTGATTCCGGAGGTCAGGTCACGCTCGCATGCGACCGCCAACACCAGCTTCGGCCGCTTTTCGACAATAACTTTACGGGCAAGTGTGCCACCGGTGGCGACCGATATATCAACCGAATATTTTCGCCCGATATCGACAAGCCCCCTGATGCTGCAGCGTCCACATTGCACACACTTGTGGATGTTGCCGGTTACCTTTATTTCACAATCAGACAGCTGGATGCAGTGCGGCAACAGTACCAGGATCCGGTCCGGCTTAATCCTCATTCGCTGGGAAATCACCAGGCTGTTGTTCATGGCGATAAAAGACTGACGAATACGGTCTTTATCGAGTCCGAATACCCTCCCTACAAATTCGATCACAGGTAATAAAAATTTTATCACAACCAGACGCATGAATCGGGTCAGGAAAATATCCTTTCCCAGTGCGGTGGTCAGTACGAGAAGTGCCGTCCCAAGTATTGCTGCGCCGGAGAGCACGACCATGATCGTGCCGACAACATGTGGCAGACCGGGGTGGATGTTCGCAAGCCCGCGGTTGGGGATCCACCATGCCAGAAATATGACGGCGACCACAATCAGGCAGGTAACGCCCATGAGTGTAATAAAGAGCCGCTTTCGCGGAGGTGCAGATGCTGCGACCGGTTTTTCTGCCGTCACTCTAATGAACCCTCAGGAAGATTACTGCCGAGGAGAGTCCCGACCGGGATGGGATAACCAGTCAGAAACCGGACACTGTCAAGGCGTTTTTTACCGGAAAGCTGCAATTCGTGTAAAAAAAGACTCCCCGATTGGCAGGCGACTTCAAGCTGTCCTTTCGATGACTGCAGCACCGTTCCCGGTTCACCAGAGGCAGTGCCAACGGTTGTACGGAAAATTTTAAGAACCTGGTCACCGATGGTTGTGCAGGCACCCGGCCAGACGGCCAGACCGCGAACCTTGTTGTGAACCGCTCGGGCGCTGCTGCACCAGCTGATTACGCCATCCTCCTTCTTGAGCATTGGGGCGTAGCAGCTGTCAGCATTGTTCTGTGGCACCGGTGTAATGGTGCCCTGCGCGAGTCCGTCAAGAGTCTCTGACAGCAGGTCGGCCCCCAACGTTGCCATGCGATCATGGAGGGATGAGATATCTTCGTTCTCATCCAGCGCGGTCTTGCGTGTCAGCAGCATATCTCCGGTATCGAGGCCGACGTCCATCAGCATGGTGGTAACACCGGTTTCGGTCTCGCCATTGATGATGCACCAGTTGAGTGGCGCGGCACCACGGTAACGTGGCAGAAGTGAGGCATGGACATTGATGCAGCCATGAAGCGGAATATCCAGCAATGCCTTGGGAAGAATCTGCCCAAAAGCCACGACAACAATAACGTCAGGCTTCAGCTCGCGAATGATCTCGATAAATGCAGGATCCCGTACCTTTGGAGGCTGGTGTACCGGGATGCCGTTTTTTTCAGCCAACTCCTTTACCGGAGGTGGCATCAGCTTCTGGCCGCGCCCTTTCGGCCGGTCAGGCTGCGTGATTACCGCCACTACCTGATCATTGCGTTGAATGAGCCTTTGCAAGGTCGGACAGGCAAACTCGGGGGTCCCCATGAATATGGTACGCCATTCGGTCATCGTCGCTCCTCTGCCGCTTTGCGGGCTTTGCGCTGGAAAATCTCGCGCTTGAGAGTCGAAAGATGGTCGACAAAGAGGATGCCGTCCAAATGATCAATCTCGTGCTGAAACGCAATTGCGAGCAGATCGTCGGCATCCCAGGTCCGCTCGGCCCCTTCAATATCGAGTGCCGTGACGGTAACCCTGGCATGTCGCTTGACATTGGCTGCATAGTCAGGGACGGAGAGACACCCTTCCTCTTCGTACGCCTCACCTTCGGCGTGAACGATAACCGGGTTGATCGCAACAATCAGATCAGGCGGCTCGTTTTTACCGGATATATCGATGATGATGATACGTTGGTGGACTCCGAGCTGAGGGGCTGCCAATCCGATTCCCGGTGCGGCATACATGGTTTCAGCCATGTCCTTGACAAGTCCCCGGATGGACTCGGTGATGATAGTAACCGGAGCGGATTTCTTCTTGAGTTCCGGGTTCGGGTAGGTAAGTATTGTGCGAATCATTTGCTAGCGTATCCTTCATTGAAGTTATAAGGGCGCAATGATACTATTTCAGAGCAATAAAATCAATTTTCATCTTAACGGGTACATGGAGGTGCGATGTATGACGGATCCGGTCAAGGGGATTAGCGGGGCACAAGGGACTTCGGCAGGGGGAAGTTACAGTGGCGGCAGATCTGCGGGCGGTCATGCAAAGCGTGGTACTCCTGCACCGCAGGATGATGTGATCGAAATATCGCAGGATGCACGCAACTGTTCGGAAGAAAAAAAGAAAAAAGGGATCATTGATTATTTGAAAGATCTGTTTGGGTAATCTGCTGGCAAGCAGTGCGGATTGCGGTACTAATTGAAAAAGGTCTTGTCCTTTTCGTATGCTTCCATAAATCGCTCCAGAAGAGTTCCCATACGTTCTTCGTCCAGATTCAGCCGTTCTGCCGGGACTGTCTGGAGAAGATCCAGCTCATCATTTGGCTCTCGTATGCCAATTCCCACCTTGTGACAAAACATATTGGCCAATCCGACAACAGAGGTCAGCCTTGTTTGGTACGGGTCTTCGTTCTCGGAAAAATCAAAAGTATGGTGGTTCAATACAGCGTGCATCAGCATGTCAGGGAAATTCCACTTTTTGATGACCAGTCCGCCCACTTCTGAGTGCGTGTAGGAATACACCTGGCGTTCAGCCTCTTCAAAAGTAATCTGGTCGTTGTAGCACTTTTGCATCACGGACTGAAACTGCTGACTATTCATGGTATTCATGATGATTTTGCCGATATCGTGGAAAAGCCCGCCGAGAAATGCTTCTTCCTCGCTCACGGCACGGGTTTCCTTGGCAATGATACGTGCCGCCAGGCCTGCGCCGAAGGAATGTTCCCACAGCATTTTTTCAGTCAGTCCATAGGGTTGATACACCTGTTTGACCGATGCAGCAACAACCAGGCTTTTCAGCGTACCAAAACCAAGTACGACAATCGCATGGGAGAGCGTCTGGATCTGGCGCTGACATCCGTAGAAGGAGGAATTTGATATTTTAAGTACGCGCGCGGCGACTGCCGGGTCGGAAGCGACAACCTTGGCCAACTCCTCAGCCGTCGCTGATTCACTCTCGACAAGTTGCATGACCTTCGTGGCGACGACCGGTATTGTCGGGAGGTCGCTCGCGGTCATAATCATGATTTCCAGATCTCTATTCATCATATCCTCGGACAGGCACTGTTCCTGGTAGTACTGATTTGATTAGTGACAAATCAGAGTGTGCCCATTATCCACGGACTGTCTCTAATAATCAAGTGCTTAACCTAAGTGCTTGATTTTATATGATTTAATTTAATGTGCTGAATTTTCACACGTATATTGCTGCGCTCCGGCATAAATCAATCGTGTGATCAATTTGTGATCATCAGGTTGTCGAGGACTTCTACTCCGCTTCTTACGCTATCGGGAAAATGGTGCGCATATACCCTTTGGAGCCGTCATTTTTATTGCCATCGTGTGATTCTCCTTTCAAATTCCGGTTTGCCGACTGAGGGTCGGATACACCAAAACTGGAGAGGAGGAGGTAAGATGACAGAATTATGACGAAGAATGATGGAGGGCCTGCATCTGGCCGGGTAAGTATTTTAACTAATTTTTTAGCAGTATTATGTTCTACGGGGTAGCCGACGCGTCGCTACCCCCTTTTTGTGCTAATTCATGTGATAAAGCTGTCCGAAACAGGTAGAAATAAAATACAACAGAGTGAAAGAAAACAGTAAATTACATTGTCGATGATACCACGGCGCACTGGGGGAAACAGCCTGATCATCGCGTAATTAGTCGTATTGATGGCCTATTTAGCCTAAATTATTGAAATAGTGCCGGATGGTGTGTATAATCCCGCCGCACTACAGAGAGACGTCGAGGGAACTCCCGTTATGAAGATACTGCTAACATACCTTTTATTGCTGAGCTCAGTGCTTCTTTTGACAGGATTCAGCTGGGGCTTGAACCCGGATACCTGTAAAGAAGCGTTAGAAATCGCCGGCACGCTGGACTCTATCCATGATGAGGCACAAATGCGTCAGACCGAGGCAAAAATTCTTACCCTCTGTCCTGACGGTGCTGCCGCCCACTATGTTTCTGCACTTCAGATGGAGCGGGTCAGCAATTTTGACGGTGCTATTGAAGAATATCGCCGTGTGCTGCAGCAAATGCCTTCCTTTGCCCGTGCCAGTGGCAATCTGGGGCTTCTCTATGCACAGAAAGGGATGAATGATGAAGCGTCCGTTGAACTCACTCGAGGACTTGCCTCCGTTTCAAGCCCACAGTATCACAAAGCACTTGCGCAGATTTTAGCCGCTCAAAAAGTCTATTCACTGGCTGCGTATCATTACAACGAAGCCGGTCGTGAACTGCCGGGTGATGCCTCCATATTTGTCGGACTGGCAGAAGTATACCTTGCCTCGAACCAGTCAGATAAGGCACTTGATGAATACCGCAGGGCGCTTGCCGCCGATCCCGGTTCGGCAAAAGCCCACATCGGCATTGCGTCAATCTACCTCCAGCGAGGCGAAGTTGATAAAGCTCTCGAACAACTGAAACGGGGGGAAGCGGGCGCACCTCAGAATCGCGACATCCACCTGATGCTGGCCGGTATCTACGAGAAGAAGGGTGATACAAAGCTGGCGGACTATCACTCACTTCTCGGTGGTAAAAGCAAGCTTGTGCAATCGGTTCAGAAGCCGGCCGGAAAAACGGAGGCGAGCGGGGCCGACAAGGAGATAGAAAACCTTAAGGCCGCTATTAAAGATCACCCCGAAGAAATAGTCTCATACGAGAAACTGGGGCATTTGTACCGTGCTGCCGGAAAAGATGCAGAAGCGATCGAAGCGTACAGGGAAGCGGCGCATCGCAACAGTACTAACAGCGATGTGTACCTGAATTTGGGGATCCTCTATGAAAAGAAGCAGCAGATTGACGAAGCGGTTGTAGCCTATAAACGTGCGATAACAGCAAATCCGGCAAATGCGGATGCTCATTTACGGCTTGGTGACATTCGTTTTTCCCGTGGATTATTTCAGGAAGCGGTAGAGCAGTATTCCGAATTTCTCAAACTGCGCCCTGCAAGTCCAGATATTCATCTCAAGCTGGCACGGATTTTTGCCAAAAGCAAGGAGGCCGGACTGGCGCTTTCGTCATACAACTCCGTGCTGACCTACAGCCCGAACGATGGTGATGCAAATCGGGAAATAGCCGCTCTGTATGCGCAAAAAGGTGATAATGACAAAGCAATTGCCCACTATAAAAAAGCACTCTCCGTTCATAAAGATGATAGCGAAGCGCGTACTGCACTCATCTCCATCTATGTGAAAAACAAGCAGTATGATGAAATTACGGCTCTGCTCAAAGAGGCGGTTGATTTGAGCCCCGATGACCCGGTTACCCATTACAAGCTGGGGTTAATTTATGATTTTAAAAAAGAGTATGATAATGCAATTTCTGCCTACAAAAAATCAATTGAGCTGAAACCTGACAATGCCAGAGCGCTGAATGCACTTGGTCGGCTGTACATGAAGACCGGCCGGCTGAGTGAGGCGAAAGAGACTCTTGAAGCTGCCAAAAAAGCTGACCCGAGCATGGAAGAAACATCGGTGCTGCTCAATAATATTCGTGACGAGTTCAACCCTGAACCGCGTAAAATCACCAAAGGTAAAAAAGGCTCATCCAGAAAAAGCAAAAAAAGCTCTAAGAGATCAAAAAAATCCGGTACTGCGAAGAAGTCTTCGGCGGCAAAAAAGGCAGTTTCCAAATAAGCAGCTGTTTTCGTAACGGCATAGAGTAGAACTATTCTCATATCCCGGCATTCCGCGACTGGAAATATCATGACAGATCCGAGCGGTACAGATTCCTATTTTCCCTACGATATCCAGATTTCCTTCCATCATTGGCACTCTCTTGGCTTGGGGCCGCTCTCAAAAGGTATAAAAGAGCGCGGCATTCCTCGAATACAATTTTTTCGGCAACTGGCCCTCAAGCTTAACAGCACCCGTTCGCCCGGTGCTGCCATCGTGCATGCCGGTGAACTGAATCTGTACGCGTCACTTCAAAAGGCACTGCGCTATCTTATTGATGGTGTCGCCCGTGCTTCCGAATCCTCACTCCTGATCAATGTAGCGAAAACAGAAGGGTTTGACCCGGAAGGAGAAAGCGTTCGGACAACAGCGCGGCGATTTGTCGAACTGTTTCCGCCCGCTCCGGTTCTGCAGGGCGGTGTCAAGCCGGAAAGCTGGCTCTCTGACAGCCTGAAGAGCACTGCCCGTACTCACCAACTGCTACGCGAAATGCTGTTGCTGCGCCTTGCAGTCGCAAATCCGGCAATTGAAAGTTTCAGGGAGCTTGTTGATGATCGTGCTCTCGCCTCATCTTCCCGCTACTCTGACATCATGCAGGCCTTTGACCGCTCATTGAAGGACGGACCGGTTATCGCCGAAAAAGGGTGTACCCTGATCGAGGCCCTCATGGCTGCGATCACTGCTTCTCCCACTTCCCTTGCCGGTCAGGTTGCTTACCTGCGCGGGCAGTGGCACGATATCCTGCCGCCTGAATTGCTGTACGATGTGGATACAGCCCTTGATATTTTACATGAAGAGCAACAGCAGCGAGGCGGAGGCGGGGGAGATCCTGGCCCCTCTCCGGTTCTGGAATTTCGGGGCGGGGGTCAAGCTGGCGGTGGTAATTCTGCACCGCCGGGTGCGAACGCAGTCTTTCACGGGTTCGATTATCCCGCCTATGAACAGTTCTCTCCCGATGCGGGCTGGATGGCACATGTGGTCCTGATGGCTAAAATGGTGTACGTCTGGCTTGATCAGCTGAGCCGGACCTATGGCTATCCGATTACCCGGCTTGACCAGGTACCGGATGCAGAGCTGGACCGACTGGCAGCAAGCGGCTTTACCGGACTCTGGCTGATTGGGCTGTGGGAACGCTCTCCCGCATCACAGCGAATCAAGCAGATCTGCGGAAACCCTGAGGCGATAGCATCTGCCTATTCACTGTATGACTATGAGGTTGCCGAAGATATAGGCGGGTGGGAAGGGTTGGCAAATCTGAGGGAGCGCGCCGGTCGCCGGGGCATTCGTATGGCCAGTGACATGGTGCCGAATCATACCGGAATCTATTCACGCTGGGTGATTCAACACCCGGACTGGTTTATCCAGACAGCGTATCCACCGTTTCCTACCTACCAATTCACCGGTGAGGATCTTTCCCATGACAGCACGGTCACATTACAGGTCGAAGACGGATACTGGAATAAAAGCGATGCTGCCGTTGTTTTTAAACATTATGATCGGGTTACAGGGCATACCCGTTACATCTATCATGGCAACGACGGTACGAGTATCCCCTGGAATGACACCGCGCAACTCAACTATCTGATCCCCGAACTACGTGAGGCGGTCATTCAGACAATTCTTCACGTCGCCCGTAATTTCCCGATAATTCGTTTTGATGCCGCCATGACCTTGGCAAAAAAGCATTATCAGCGCCTCTGGTTTCCTCTCCGCGGTCACGGAGGAGGTGTTCCGTCTCGAGCGGAACATGGTATGAGTAAGGAAGAGTTTGATACTGTCTTTCCGGTGGAATTCTGGCGTGAGGTCGTGGACCGTGTTGCATCCGAGGCCCCCGGTACATTGCTGCTGGCGGAAGCGTTCTGGATGATGGAAGGGTATTTTGTCAGAACGCTCGGTATGCATAGAGTGTATAACAGCGCATTTATGAACATGCTGAAAATGGAGGAAAACGCCAAGTACCGTACAACCATAAAAAATGTGCTGGAATTCAACCACGAGATTCTTAAACGCTTTGTCAATTTTATGAACAATCCGGATGAGAAGACTGCAGTCGCCCAGTTTGGTTCACAGGGAAAATATTTCGGTGCCTGTGTTCTGCTGTCGACCATGCCCGGTTTGCCGATGTTCGGCCATGGCCAGATTGAAGGTTTTCACGAAAAATACGGCATGGAGTACAAGCGTGCGTACTGGGATGAACAGGTCGACCAGGGCCTTGTTCGAGGACACGAAATGTGGATTTTTCCGCTTTTGCGCTGCCGCTGGCTTTTTTCCGGGTCAGAAAATTTTGTCCTCTATGACTTTCTTGCCGGTGACAACGTTGATGAGAATGTTTTCGCATATTCAAACCGTGCCGGCGACCATTGGGCTCTGGTGCTGTACCATAACAAACATTCAACAACCTCCGGTTGGATAAAGGAGTCAGTTGCATTTTTGGGAGCTGGTGAAGGAGAGGGGGGGCGTCTGGACAGAACATCACTTGCAGACGCACTTGCTGCACCTGATGAAGACAGTTGTTATCTGGCGTTCCGGGATCAGACAGAAGGGATTGAGTACCTCCGTTCAACTCGTGAACTGCGCGAGCAGGGGCTGTATGTTGAGCTTAAAGAGTACCAGTTCCATGTGTTTATGGATTTTCGGGTTATCCGTGATGATCGGGATGGTTCATGGATGCAGTTGTATACGCATCTGAACGGTTCCGGCGTAACGTCTCTTGAGGAAGAACGTAAGCAGTTGAGGTACAAGGAGTTAAACGATACGTTCCGCAGTATTTTCAAGGTACGTGCTGAGCATTCAGAAAGTGGTGATGGTGATTCTGATAGTACACTGCGGCAGGCCGTCGAACAGTTTCTGGAGTGTGCACATGCAGACAAACCGGTGACGCTGAAGGGGGAGAAGAAGCCCTCTTCAAAAATGAAAGGTACGCTGAAACGCTCCAAAATGACATGCTCAGTCATCGAGGTGTATGTCCGGTTTACTGAATTGCGCAGTTTCGCTGTTGCATCCGCTGATGCACGTTCATTCCAGTTAAGACTTATTGCCGGATTCTCTGATGGGGCGACAGAGTCTCTGCTGCTTGCGTGGCTGATACTTCGTGAAACATCGCTGGACCTGATCGGCCGCGGGCTTGATTATACGCTGCGGAGATTTTTGCATCGTGATGGAGATCCTGATTTTGCCAATCGTGCCATAGGGTTGCTCCTTGCGCTGCAGGAGTGGTGGGCAGGCGGGTGGAGTCCATCCACAGGCACCGTGAAACAGATGCAGGGATTGTTTGAGTATGGTGCATGTCGGAAATTTCTGCTGCATCATGAGAGCAATGGCGTAGAATGGTTCAATAAAGAACGTTTTGAGGAGTTGTACGAATGGCTGACGCTACTTCTCCTTATAGAGCGATGTCGTGCGCCGCTTTCTGCCAGAGTTGTTGCGACTAAAATGGGAGAGGCCGAACGTTCTCTCAGACAGGGAATAAAACTGGCTCAGGATTCAGGTTACCGCAGCAGACTTTTTGCCGTACTGCCGTCAGAGAGGGTTGCCAAAGTCACTTCGGTTAAACCCAGAAAGTAAGTTGCTGGTCTCAATATGTCATGGTTAAACGCAAGAAGGCCGGCATTAACTGCCGGCCTTCTTGCGTTTACTTCACACGGAGAACATATCAGGAAAACGGGTTTCTGATAGTAATCGTCTGGTCCCGCCGCGGTCCTACCGATACCAGAACGATGGGACACCCTGCCAGCTCTTCAAGGCGCTTTACGTAGGCTTTAGCCGTTGCCGGCAGCTCGTCAAATGTCTGAGCGGCGGTAATATCCTGCTTCCAGCCGGGCAGTTCTTCGTACACCGGTTGACATTTTTCAAACAGTTCCAGTTGGGCAGGGAGCGTCTCGAGCATTTTGCCGTCACAGATATAACCAGTACAGACTTTAATAGTGTCAAAATCCGATAAGACATCCAATTTGGTGAGAGCGATGCCGGTCAGCCCGTTGACCCGGACAGCATAGCGGATTACCATGGCATCAAACCAGCCGCAACGACGCGGACGACCGGTTGTTGCGCCAAATTCCCCACCGATCCTGCGCAGTTCCTCGCCAACATCATCCAGAAGTTCTGTCGGGAATGGACCGCTGCCGACACGGGTGACGTACGCTTTTGATATGCCGATGATTTCATGAATTTCACGCGGGCTGACGCCTGAGCCGGTGCAGGCACCGCCGGAACAGGTCGATGACGAGGTGACAAAAGGATACGTCCCGTGGTCAATATCAAGAAGCGTCCCCTGTGCTCCCTCGAATAGAGCTCTTTTGCCGGCTTTTAGATCCTTGTTGAGGATCAGGGCGGTGTCGGCAACATAGCGGCGCAGCACCTCTGCATACCCCTGGTATTCGGCATAAATCTCATCAAAACTGCACGGTGTCTCACCAAGAAAACTTTCCAGCAGAAAATTCTTTTCAACTAGAAATTCTTTCAGTTTCCGGGCAAACGTATCGGCATCTATCAGATCCATGAGACGTATTCCCCGGCGCCCAATTTTATCTTCATAACAGGGGCCGATACCGCGACCGGTTGTACCGATTTTCTTGTCGCCGCTCTTGGCTTCACGGGCAATATCAATCTTCTTGTGGTACGGCATTATGATGTGCATCGATTCGGACAACAGGAGACAGGCATCATCCTTGATTCGCCCCGACTCCTTAAGTTTGGTAATCTCTTTGATGAACACTTCAGGGTCTAGAACTACGCCATTACCAATGATGCATCGCTTCCCCTCGTGCAGAATACCGGATGGGATCAGGTGCAGTACAATTTTTTCGGAGCCAACCACCAAGGTATGCCCGGCGTTGTTGCCACCCTGATAGCGGACAACATCATCAGCATATTCAGTATAGATATCGACAACTTTCCCTTTGCCTTCATCGCCCCATTGGGCGCCTACAACGACGACATTTGCCATGTTCAGTTTTCTCCCCGGCTTTCTTCGATATAGTTCATTAGTCCCGGCCTGTTAATCATGCTGCTGTCGATCGGGATTGTACGTCCATCAAGGCTGCGCACGGCGTGGTAGGACATTGAGTCATCACCAACGACGAGCATGCAGCGGATATTGAGTTTTTTGGCATATTCAAGTGACTGGGCATAGTCGCGGCGGATGATATCACGTGCTGTGGTATACCCCATGGAACGAAGCTGGCGGGCGATGTGTAATACCTTCCGCCTATCATTACTGGTGTTGAAAAGCAGAAAATCCGTGACAGCGCATCCCTGCAATTCCGGGCGGCGCTCAACGGTCTGCAGCAGATTGAGGAGATTAAACGTGAAGCCGGTGGCAGGGGTATCAAAACCATAGCGACTGATGAGCGTATCATAGCGCCCCCCGTTGCAGACCGGTTCTCCAAAACCGGTGACAAATCCTTCAAAGGTGATCCCGGAATGATAATCGAGGCCACGGGTCTCACCCAGATCAATCGAAAGGCAATCTGTAACTCCGTGAATGTCCAGTATTTCAAGTACGTGCTGGAGATTTTCGAGTGCTGAAAGTGATCGTGCGTTGGTTGCAATTGATCTCGCTGTTGTCAGTACATCCCGTCCGCCAAACAAACGGGGTAATGCACTGATTTCCCGGGCAGATTCAGCGGACACCGGATATTCGCCGAGAAGATCGGCTACTGCAGAACTGTCCTTGCGAGACACAGCTTCACGCAGTTTCTGAAGTGGTTTTCCGTTCAGACCGGATGCCTGAAAAACCCCCTGGCAGAACTCTACCTGACCGAGGTCGATGGTAAAGTTGTCAACTCCAAGCACCTTCATGACTTCAATTGTCATGACGATCATCTCGGCGTCAGCTTCAGGGGAGTTTAGGCCGATTAACTCGACACCGGTTTGAAAGATCTCCCGACTACGGCCAGCTTGAATCTCGGTCTGACGTAACACGCGCTCGCTGTAACTGATCCGGTGAGGCAGTGGCTGGGACGTCATGCGCGTAGCAGCAATTCGGGCTATCTGTGGCGTTATGTCAGGGGACAATGCCAAAAGCCTGCCTGATTGACGATCATCAAAACGGTACGTTTTGCCCTTTAGTCCTTCACCCATTCCGGTTGCCAGTACATCCTCATATTCCAGTCGCGGGGTGATGATACGTCGGAATCCCCACAATTCAAATACTCGCAGAAGGCGATCTTCAATTAAAACTAGTTTTGCGGCAGCTTCCGGGAGGAGATCACTTACTCCCCGTGGGAGGGCTATGTCGTGTGGTGAAAGATTCATGCATCCTTTTGATTAAATAAACGGTAAATGTTTTATTCGTATTTGGGAGCTTTGCAAAAGTCCGGATTGTCGCAAAATACGGTTGACATGTCAAAGCAAAAGGTTACTTGGTACTCTCTGTTGCCGGAACGATGTCATTTGATCCGGATGATGGACTCACCGGCACCTCAACGATGTTTTTTTGAGTCTGTATCTGTGCCGGAGCTTGTACAGGAGTAACGGTGGCTGGCACAGGCTGAGCCGGTTTTGCAATGGCTTCAGCCGGCTTCTGATATTTTTCTGCAGGGACTACTGCTTTCACCTCTGCTGCAACCGCTGTTCCTGCCCCTTTCGTTTGTCTCTCACCGGTATATATGATTACCGACGTCATATCATCAAACAATTTTCCGTATACGTCCGGTTCTGACGATTCCTGGAGTAACCAGTTACTCTTCTTTTGTTCAAGTGTTCGGCGTATCCCGTCAAGTGACTTGAAACGTACTTCAGTTTTTCGGGAAACATTTGCTTCTGACTCACTGAAATCAGGATACTGAAGATTTACAAGCGGTGGGTAGGCCAGAAGTCGGCTGCGGAAATTGGGGTACTCCCACAAAACAGTGCCATCCTCCCCGATAATCTGGGCCGTCATTGTTAAAAAATTGTAGTTGGTTTCGAGTGATGTCAGCAGGTTGCTTGAAAATAGTTTCGCCTTTTTGGTCAAGCCGCTTACGACAACAACCATGACAGCATCGATGCGGTTTTTCTGTATATACGAGGAGATGGCGTCATTTTTCCAGAAATATTTGTTATATTCCACATCTGCATCATTCCGCCTCTCGCGGCGCGACATCAGAGAGGTAAACAGTTGCCGGGGTTCATCCGCCATCGGAGTCACCGTAAAGAATGTTCCGGTTTTCTGGAGCTTGCTTACAAGCAACGGCTCGTACTTCCTGTTGAGGTCTGAGATGAGCGGCACAAGAAGGTCTTTCTGGGGGTAGATAATGTCGGAGTCAGCATCAATGAATATTGGTGCTACACCGAGAACTTTGACTTTTTCAACAAAATTATCTGCCGGAATATTGAAATAGTTTTGTGCACAACCAAGCAACGTTCCGGCAACCAGCAATAAACCGAAGACAAGTCGTTTCATAATAAATCTCCGAGAGTAAGTATATTAGAGTAGAAGCTATAGCAGAAAAGAAGGTTGTTTTCTACTCAAATTGAGTGATAAACGGTGACGCCCGATAACGTTCCGTCTATTCAATTTGATTGACAACATATGGAAATATTTCGTATCGTCAGCCAACGAACCTGCTTATCGAGAGTGGTGGAGGGAAAAGGCCCTGCGAAGCCACAGCAACCGGTCACTATGACGCCAGGTGCTAAATCCTGCCGAAAGGTAAAGATGAGAGGTGTGCTGTGTACCGGTACCGGCCCCTTCTCATTTTGATGTGAAGGGCTTTTTAATGTCTGAAGAATACGTCACGGAACAATCAAAAAACTTTGAACTCGGTATTCGTCTGGACAGTGGGCGAATTCTGGCACCCATCACTCTTGTATACGAGACATACGGTACTCTTGATGCGTCAAAATCCAACGCGATTCTTGTTGAGCACGCCTGGACCGGTGACGCCCATCTGGCCGGTAAAAGGAACGCTTCTGAAACAAAGCCCGGGTGGTGGGACGCCATTGTAGGACCGGGGCGGATTCTGGATACTGACCGCTATTTTATCATCTGTTCAAATGTCATCGGCTCATGCTTTGGTTCGACGGGCCCAACCTCTATTAATCCCAAAACCGGCAAACGCTACAACCTGTCATTTCCGGTGATCACCATTCGTGACATGGTTCGTGCGCAGAAACTATTGATTGACGCTCTTGGCATCAAAAAACTCTTGACCGTTATGGGCGGAAGTATGGGTGGTATGCAGGCCCTGGAGTGGGCAACGCAGTATCCTGAATCTATTTCCTCCGCAATAGTGCTTGCCACAACGGCTCGCCCCTCGCCACAGGCCATTTCCCTCAATGCAGTTGCCCGGTGGGCAATCTTCAACGATCCTACCTGGCGTAAAGGTGAATACAAATACAATCCAAAAGATGGACTGGCGCTTGCGCGTGGAATTGGACATATTACGTTTCTGTCGGATGAATCCATGAATGCCAAGTTTGGCCGACGTTTTTCTGCACGGGACGGCAAGTTTGACTTTTTCGGTCAGTTTGAGGTTGAACGCTATCTGAATTATAACGGATACAACTTTGTAGATCGCTTCGATGCCAACTCGTTTCTTTATCTTGCCAAGTCGCTCGATCTGTATGATGTATCCTGGGGGTATGATTCGATGGCGGAGGCATTTGAACAGGTAACTGCACCAATTCAATTCTATGCATTCAGCTCAGACTGGCTCTATCCGCCATACCAGACGGAAGAGATGGTTACCTGCCTCAAAAGACTTGGTAAAGAAGTGGAATATCACCTCATCACTTCAGCATACGGCCATGATTCTTTCCTGTTGGAGCATGAAACGTTTGCCCCGCTGGTTCGGGAATTTCTTGATCGGATTTGAAGCTATGAGCAACTCGGACAGTAAAAAACCCTCTGAAGAATTCAAGAACAACCGGCTATTCAGAACGCTGAGGCATGGAGTTGGCAAGGCCATTGCTGACTTTGGACTGATCAATGAGGGTGATCGTATCGCTGTCGCCGTTTCGGGTGGGAAAGATTCATATACGCTTCTGCTTGTGCTGGAGGAGTTGCGCAGAAGGGCACCGGTAAAATTTGAACTGATTGCTGTCAATATTGATTCCGGTTATCCCGGCTACCGCACTGACACAATAGAAGATTTTTTTGTAAAAAATGACTTTTCCTACCGGATGGTTCCCAGTGAACACTACGCCATCATCAAGGAGAAACGGCGTCCCGGCTCCTCCTTCTGCTCGATATGCTCACGCCTGAAACGGGGAGCACTCTATGAAGCAGCCCAGACACTTGGCTGCAATAAGTTGGCACTTGGTCACCATCAGGACGATTTTATTGAGACCCTGCTGCTTAACCAGTTTTTTGTCGGTTCGCTCAAATCAATGTCTGCATCGATGCTGGCTGACAACGGCATCATAACTGTGATACGGCCTCTGGTGTATCTCGCGGAAGAAGATATTGCCACCTTTTCCCGTCAGGCGGAGCTGCCGGTAGTTTGCTGTTGTTGCCCGGTCTGCGGTACGGCAGATGTGCAACGCAAGCGTATGAAGCAACTGCTTAAGGAGTTGCAGGCCGACATCCCGTACGTCAAGAGCAGCCTGTTGAAAGCTCTTTCAAATGTTCACCCACGCCACCTGCTTGACACTTCTCTGCGAAGAGACAGTGCGGGACCGGGCACACTGGATATTCATTCCGCATACCCCGCTTCTCTTGCTGATCTTGATTCCCATGTCTGCCAACAGATCGAGGATTGAATACCAGCCGCCTGCAACCACTACTGCAACACCAGCTATCATAACCGCTTCCATTTACCACTCCTCCTCTCATCATAAACTGAATGGAGAGTAGCATATCATGGGAGTGTGACAGAATATGTCATTCAATACTCAACCAAGTTATGTGAGTTGCATACAATCATGAAGAATCAACCGCCAGAAAAAGTATTGAAATGGCTCCTCTCAAAGCCGTCACTGGAGGAGCTTTCAGCACAGTTTCCTGAAGTGCGGGAAACTATCCGGAGTGAACTTGCCGGTATCATCGCTGATGGTACTGCGGCTGAATTGCCGGCATATCTCAAGCGTATGTCGCAGACGGAACGAATTTTGGAACGGAAGTTTCAAAGCAGCCGCGGGGATAAGAAAATTGCTGTTGCGCTGGCACGGCAGGCGGTGTGCACCCGTATTGCACATCTTGCAATCAGACAGCACCTTATTGCAGAAGCAACCGGGGTGAAAAAGGGGAAGGTGCGTTTTAATCTCCTGAACGGATACCTTGCTCAATTGCTCCTGTTTTCTGGCGGACTTGAGCGAAAGCCGGTTTCTTTGGGCTGGTTTCGTCTGTTATGGCCGTTGGTGTGGCAGAGAAGGCTTCTTATGCCGCTGGTTCAGCCGGAGGGGATATACTGCTTTTATTCACGTCAGCTGATTGACGCGCTTGTTAAACTGATTGGTGCACGCACCTCACTTGAGATAGCCGCAGGAGACGGCACATTGACGCGCTTTTTAACAGATAGGGGGGTGCAGATAACGGCGACGGATGACTACAGTTGGGGACACGAGGTGAAATACCCGGAATTGGTGGTCAATCTGAATGCTCAGGACGCGTTACGCACGTACAATCCTGACGTTGTGCTGTGTTCCTGGCCGCCGGCAGGTAATACCTTTGAACAGCAGGTTTTTAAGACCAAAAGTGTTCAGCTGTACGTTGTTATCGGCAGTCGCCACCGCTTTGCCGCAGGAAACTGGGACGCTTACACTGCGCAAACAACGTTCAGTCTTGAAGAGAATGAAACGCTGAATCGTCTCGTCCTTCCGCCTGAATTGAATGCAGCGGTATATGTTTTCAGAAGAAAGCAGGCAGAATGACTTTGGTGATGGAATAAGTGGCGAGATTATTGGTGGGGTCAGGGTTCCCCATGTTCGCCGTCTATTGACAGCATAACAAGATCTACACGCCTGTTTTTTGCTCGCCCCTCAGTGGTGGAGTTCTCAGCAATGGGACGGAATTCGGCGTAACCGGTCGCCGATATCTTTCTGGGATCAATGTCAAAGTGCTTTACAAGATATTTAAGACCCTGCGTAGCGCGTGCCGTTGACAGTTCCCAGTTTGATGGGAACTGGGCAGTATTGATCGGGACGTTATCGGTATGTCCTTCAAGACGCAACGGATTGTTGTACTGTGTCATCACTTCTGCAATGGTGTTAATCAGCTCATATGCTTCAGGTTTAATATTCGCCTGACCGGAGTTGAAGAACCCCGCTTCCTTGAGACTAACAATCAAACCGCGTCGTGTTATCTCTAGAGTAACCTTGTTTTGCGCGCCCTGCTTGACCAGATACGCCTCAACGGCTGATTTGATCTGGCGAAAATCCTTTTCATCCGCTCTCGTTTTTACCTGTCCGCTTCGTGTCCGCCCCATTGGGTTGGTCTTTACTTCTGGCTTAAGGGAAGGAATTATGGTGATAGACTGGGATGGGATGACATTCACTTTTGGAGCGGTCGCTCCGGCGGTTGCCATGCCGAAGGATGACTGAATGGATTGCATTACCTCTTCGACTTTTTTCTTGTCGCTTTGCCCCATAGCGTAGAGAACAACAAAAACAGCAAAGAGCAGCGTGATAAAGTCGGCATAGGACACGAGCCAGCGCTCGTGGTTTACATGCGGTTCAGGTTGTTTCTTGAGTGCCATGGTGGTTTAGTGTTCGCCTCCCACGAAAGCCATCAGTTTCTGTTCAATAAAGTGCGGGTTTTCGCCGTTCTGGATGGCGATAAGTCCCTCGAGTATCATGACACGCCGCAGAATTTCCTCTTTCATACGGATTTTTAGTTTGGTACCTATGGGAAGACAGATGACGTTGGCGATCAACAGACCGTAGATAGTGGCAACAAAGGCAACCGCAATACCACCGCCCAACTTGGACGTGTCGGACAGGTTACCCATAACGTGGATAAGCCCGAGAACTGCGCCGATAATACCGATGGTTGGCGCAAATCCGCCGGCTAATTCATAAAACTCAATGCTGTGCTTTGTGTGATCCTCGTACGCCATAATATCTGCTTCCAGCGTTTCGCGCAGTTTCTGCGGATCAATGCCGTCAACAACAAGTGATATTCCCTTTTTGATGAAGGGGTCACGTGCCGACTGTGCTTCCTGTTCCAGTGAGATCAAACCGTTGCGCCGGGCCTTGGTGGCATAATTTATAATATCCTTTACCACCTGCCCATGATCTACTTTTTGTGGAAGAAAAACGCCTTTGACCGCCTTCATGGCACCGATGATTGCAGGCAGTGGCATGGAAACAAACACGGCACCGAAGGTTCCGCCGCCGACGATCATTGCAGCGGTCGGCTGAATCAGAGCAGATATGTGAACACCTTCAACGACGGCACCACCGACAATGCACCCAAAGGCCATTACCAAACCTATAATGGTAGCTAAATCCATAGGCTAATAGTCCCGACTGTGAAATGGAGTGTGGTTAAGCTTGTTCTGTGCGTCCGAAAAAACATTGTCCAACAGATTCTCGTCCCAGTGAAACTGGCTGGATCTGATCCGGCCAAGATATTTCTTCGCTGATCGGCTTGCTGCACGCCTCGAGATCCTTGCACGGAACGCAACTACGCGATTTATGATAGCGTTGGCACGGTCTACAACGATATATCGATTGCCGTTGAAAAGTGTAATGACAGTATCCGGGGTTTCCTCGATACAGATTATGTGATCCGGGTTCAGATACATCCTCTGTTTGTCAAGACGAGTCACCAAAATCATGCAAACCTCGATAAAATGATGATGTTTCTATAAATATCAAAAGCTGTATAAGGTCAAGTACTTTTTGCTCTTTTAGGGGGATCTGGTACGGGTCCGGTCAGATCATTGCGTCGATTGCATCAAAATCGATGTACCTTTCTGCAATAGAGTTAATCAGGTTTATTTTTTCCAAATCCTCAGGTCCGATTTTTGAAACGTGTTCGCGTAGTTTATAAAATATTTCCGACGAGGTTTCTTTAATGCGAATATAGGGGATGGTGCTGTCGTCAAGAATACGCTGGGTTATGCTTGATACCGGCACGTGCCCGGCGATAATTAAGCCCGCAAGTCGCGCCTTATACTCAGGGATATGATGCAATGCTGAAGCAGTAACCAGCAGTTCGTCCCGGGAGCTGGTCACAATCAGCAACGTTGAAGCTTCCAGGTGGTCGATTACGATCTGTGAAGATGCCGCGCCAAGTTGAATGTTGTGACACAGGCGGTTCCGTTCATTCGCATCTCCGCACAGAGGATGGTCAAGAAGCTTTGATACATGGAGGAGTGTCGGGTCCGCAAGGGAGGGGAGATAGTCGAATGCGCTCGTCACCAGAATGCCGCTGCCTGCAAAAGCTTTTGCGAGATAGCCGAGCGTGTCACCGCGTTTATTCTGGACAAGTTTGTTGGCCATAATGATACGAACATCCGCCTTCTCTCGCTGGTACAGGGCAAGGTTAAGCTCGACGGCATCGATGACATTGCCAATACCGCCACCGGCAACCAGCAGTACCGGCGCCTCGAGATCAGCTGCTATCTGGGCATTGTTTGTTCCGACAACTGAACCGACTCCGCCATGTCCGGCTCCCTCGATGATAAGGAAATCATATTTCTTTTCCAGTTCATTGCATGCTGCCCGTATGGCCCTTCTCGGATCCGCGGGATCTATTTCGCCATCAAGAAACCTTCGTGTGGTTCCCGGCGTCAAAGTCACCGGTGACATGAGTGTTACATCGCTTTCAACACCGAAAACACTGGCAAACATGGCAGCATCTTTGTCCACTATTTTGCCGTTAAAGTCGATCCATTTTGGACCAAGCGGCTTCATGAATCCGACCCGTCCATACTTTTTCTGGGCAAGATGCATCAAAGAAAGACTGATTGTCGTCTTGCCGCAATGTTGCCCCGTAGCACCTATAAAAATTTTTCGGCACATGGCTTCAGATCTCCCGCACGTGGTGGATATTGTATTGCTGAATTCTCAAAAAAATCATCAAAAGCATTTTCGCCGGAAGTGAATCGTAAAAAACGCACCCCCATGCCGCTTTTTTTCATCAGATGAAAGAGATTAGCCGGCACTTTTTTTACCCACATTACCCGCGCTTCCAGCTCGACTTTCCTGCCGTCAGGAAGTACAAGCTCAATTGTGATCAGTTCATTGATTCGGGCGACATTAGGAGTTCTGATAAACATGCCGGTCATGGAAATATCTTCTGTAAACGCAATCCTTGCGGCATCTGCTATGCCGAAGCGGATCGAAAGACGTTTTTTGATTCGCCTGATGAAGCGTTTGTCTGCCACCCTTTTGCCCCTGATTGTATGTGTTGTGAGTGGCGGACTCAGCATGTGCCGCACACAATGCCAGAAATATACCACCATTTCAATATATAGCACGTGATTTAGTAAAATTATATTATTCAAATATACGTCAGCTCACGCCCAAAATTGAATTGACAGGTTCGTGCCAATCATCTAGTTTGGCACATCAAAGCTAGGGGAGTTTCGACTGAGAGCGGTATGAACCGCGACCCTTCGTACCTGATCCGGGTAATGCCGGCGTAGGGAAGCGCGCCGTTTGACGAATCAACCAAGCCGCTACTGCGGTTTTTTTTGTGCGCGGAGGATGAGATGCAAATTGTGCTGAATGGTGACCTTGTCGATGCGGTCGGTGGAACAACGGTTGAGTCATTGCTTATGCAGCTTGGGATCAGTCGGGAGCGTGTGGCAGTGGAATTGAATGCTGATATTGTCCCGAAAGTCAACTATGACAAGCAGCTCCTTTCTGATGGTGATAGAATCGAAATAGTTCATTTTGTTGGAGGAGGATAGCCGCTATGACACAAAATGCAGACACATTAGTCATTGGTGGACGCGAGTTTACTTCACGTCTGATGGTGGGTACCGGAAAATATGCCAGTTTTGAACAGACCGCCCAGGCGTTGGAAGTATCAGGTGCCCAGATTATTACTGTTGCAGTGCGGAGAGTCAATCTTGATCGGAGCAAGGAATCACTGCTCGACTACATTGACCTGAAAAAATATACCCTGCTGCCGAATACTGCTGGCTGCTACACGGCCGATGACGCGGTCCGCACCTGCCGACTGGCTCGTGAAGCAGGTATGTCAGATTTTGTCAAACTGGAGGTCCTGGGGGATGAAAAAACGCTCTTCCCGGATAACGAAGAACTGCTTAAAGCCGCGAAAATATTGATTTCCGAGGGTTTTACTGTACTGCCGTACTGCAGTGATGATGTGATTGTCTGTAAAAAACTTGAAGATTTGGGATGCGCTGCGGTCATGCCGTTGGGAGCTCCAATCGGCAGCGGACTTGGCATCCGCAATCCGTATAATATCCGTATTATTATTGAAAATGTAAGCGTACCGGTCATCGTCGATGCCGGCGTCGGGTCGGCATCCGACGCCGCAATTGCCATGGAACTGGGGTGTGCCGGAGTGCTCATGAATACTGCAATCGCCGGCGCGCAGGATCCTGTCTCCATGGCGGAAGCGATGAAGCTGGCGGTAATTGCCGGCAGGCTATCGTTCAAGGCTGGCCGTATTCCGCGCAAACTGTATGCAAACGCCTCAAGTCCTCTTGACGGGATGATCGGATAAGCACGTTTCCATTATGACGGTACGCGATTTCAGACTTTATTTGATTACTGATCGTCATCAGACAGCGGGCAGATCATTGACAGATGTCGTGAAGCAGGCGCTTGAAGGCGGCGTTAAAGTCGTTCAGCTCCGGGAGAAAGACCTCTCCGGAGCAGAGTTGTACCGGTTGGCAATTGAATTACGGCGGCTTACCAACGAATTCAATGCTCACCTTCTTATCAATGACCGTGCGGATATCGCGCTTGCCGTCGATGCTGATGGCGTTCATGTCGGCACCGGCAGCCAGCCGGTTGTCGCGGTGCGCAAAGTGCTGGGGCGGCATAAAATTATCGGCTACTCGGCGCACGGTATTCTTGAGGCTGAGCGTGCCGAGGCTGATGGTGCAGATTTTGTTACCTTTGGGCCGGTGTATCACACTCCTTCCAAAGCTCTCTTTGGCGAACCCTGCGGCGTTAAAAAGCTTGCTGATGCGGCCCGTAACCTTGATATACCTGTCATTGGTCTGGGAGGGATCTCCCTGGCAACTGTTACTGAAACGCTGTCCGCCAATGTGCAGGGAATTGCTGTTATATCAGCCATTCTGACCGCTCCCGACCCGTATGCTGCTACCGTATCCCTGCTGAAAAAGATTGAAGAGTATGCCCAACACTCCTGACGAACAAATTCACCCACATCTCCACATCAACTCCTACGGGCATTACCTGCGTCGCCGTTTCGGTGCACGGATCAGTAAGGTCAACGTGGATGCCGGTTTTACCTGTCCGAATCGAGACGGCAGTAAAGGCACCGGCGGCTGCATATACTGCAACAATGTGTCGTTTTCCCCTAAAGAAACGCAGTCAGTAGTGCCGCTGGAAGAACAGGTGGCGGCCGGAATGAAGTACCACCGCATACGGCTCGGCTCCGAGAAATTTATTATTTATTTTCAAAAATACACCAATACCTATGGTTCTGTGGAATTGCTGTCAGATCTGTACCGGCGGGCTCTCAACCACCCTGAAGTTATCGGTATTTCGGTTGGGACCCGTCCAGACTCATTGAACGATGACGCTCTTGATCTGCTGACAGAAATTGCCCGAACCAAATATGTCTGTCTCGAGTTGGGATTGCAGTCAATGGATGATAGCATTTTGCATAGCATCAACCGTGGGCATACGCTGGACGATTTCATGGGGGCGGTAACACGGGCCACCGGCCGGAATTTTGATATCTGTGCCCATTTGATTTATGGATTTCCGGGGGAGAGCGCGGCGGACTTTCTGAAAACTGCGGATTTAATTGCCGGGCTCCCGATCGCTTCGCTCAAGCTGCATCAGCTGCATGCCGTTGATGGGACAGAGCTTGCGGATATGTACCGCCGGGGGGACTTTGTGCCGCTGACTCTGGAGGCATACATTGCGACGGTGGCCGATTTTCTGGAACGGCTTCCCCCCCGGGTGTCTATCCAACGTTTATACGGTTCGGCACCCTTGGATATATGTGTCGCGCCGCAGTGGGGGCTTAAAAACAATCAGATGTGGTATGCAATTGTCAACGAGTTGACTCGGCGAGGCAGCTGGCAAGGATGCCGTATTCCCTGAGTGTTGCAACTGTTCCGGGAGATCAGTGACCGGTAGAGATGCTGGCTTCCACGGCAAAGCGCTTGATTTTCCTGGTTGTTGTTTTCGGGAACTCGTCTTCGCGGATCGTAAATTTTCGCACACGCTTATAATCAGCCAGGCTCTTGCATGCGTTCTGTACCTCAATCCGCAACAGTGCTTCAACATCGGCCTCACTCATCGGGCAGTTGCCGTTAGCGGTGCAGCGGGTATCGAGCGCCTCCTGATTCGGGTAGATAATTGCGTGAATCTCCTCCGATGCCGTTCCGACTTTGTGGCCATACACCATAACCTCGGCAATGAACTGGCTTTTGAGAAGCTCGTTTTCCACTTCTTCCGGATAGACGTTCTTGCCGTTAGGTGTAACGATCAGGTTTTTAACCCTTCCGCTGATAGTCAAAAAACCGTCATTGCTGAGAAAGCCAAGGTCTCCGGTACGATACCAACCGTCTGAAAGTACTTCTGCGGTTGCCTGAGGGTTTTTGTAATACCCCTGCATCACATTCGGCCCCTTCACGATGATTTCACCGACCCCGTCAGCATTCGGGTCATCAATGCGCACTTCGACACGATCAAGCAGACGCCCGATGGTTCCGAGCCGTTTGGCTCCCGGTTGCTCTGCACTGATAATCGGCGCTGTTTCCGTAATACCGTATCCCTGGTAGATAGATAAGCCGAATTCGGTCATGCCCTTGGCAATTGCAGGATCAAGCGCTGCCCCTCCGCTGATGAATATAGTCCCGGAGCCGAACGCCTGGCGGACTTTTGAGGTTACTATCGAACGTGTGAGCGGGATTGAAAAAAGAATTTGTGAGAGCCGTTTTGAGTTTATATTCTTCATGACCCGATCAAGAATCATCCGGTAGACAGCAGGCACTGCGAGGAAAAACGTTGGTTTGACTTCAGCCAGATTTTCCCCAAGTTTTTTCAATGATTCACAAAAGGATACCTTTCCCCCGAGGGAAAGCGGCAGGAGAATGCCGCAGACCTGCTCAAAAACATGGTTAATCGGCAGGAACGACAGGGTATGTATGCTGTTATCGAGGTGGAAATGCTTGGCGGCACCCTTGATGTTGGAAACGATGTTGGCGTGGCTGAGCATGGCCCCCTTGGATCGGCCGGTCGTGCCGGATGTATATAATATTACGGCAGTATCACTCTCTTTACGCAGTTTTTCAGGAAGAGGTGCAACGTGGCAGATGCTGTTCAACGACAGGAGCTTCCCTTCGCGGACAAGCGTGTTGCGAATCTGTTCAGCACGGTCAAGCGGATCAGCCGGAGCGGAGGTACCTCCGGTCTCAGGTGAAGAAGCAGATATTAATCGGTAAATCTGTCGGGCGAGCACTTCCATGGTTGTGCGGCGCTCTCTCGGCAGGTCAACAGAAGAAACGAGTCCCCGCCATTCTTCAACCAGCGCATCAAACAGTTGCACCACCCGGGAATCCGCACCGTCAGCGGCAACCGGAGTGAGGGTAATAATGCGCTCCAGCGCCGGAATGTGCGGGAAGATGTCCAGGAGTATGTCCAGGCAGGGTGGTGCGCTGAACACAAACTTTGCGTCACAGTCCGTGAGAATATGACGTAACTCACCCGCCTTCAGTTCCTTGTCAATGGGAACGACGACGCCGCCGGCTTTCAGAATTCCAACGTATGCTGCCACCCACTGGGGCGACGATGGTGCCAGAATGGCCGCGTGGTCGCCAACAGAGAAACCACCCTTTATCATCCCCGCTGCGATCCGGTCGGACAGTTCCCATAGCGCACCATACGTCATGTTGTGCCATGTTCCGGCCAACTTGCTGCACAACGCCGGCTGGTCACTATATTTTTGGCAACTTTCCCTCAACATGGAATCAATGGTCAGCATACATAATCTCCATAACGACGTTTTGTCGCCATACTAGCACGACCTGGTTATGCTGTGTCAAAGCAAAACAGCCGGAATATATTCTCACATACAGACTGGCAGATATGAAGATACTGTCGATAACGCCGACATTATCCGGCAGAATGCTACCGTTCGTGTATACCGTTCTTCAACATCTCAATCCGTTTCTGCAGCATGTACGCCGACCGATTCTTTACCGGCAGCGACTCCAGCTTCACTTGATCAATCCCCAGTTCACGTGAATTCATCCCGGCAACCCGGGTTACCTCCCTCCAGCCGGCCATTGGCAGGCCTCCCGCTTTGTCAGCAGCGGCAACCAGCGGCAATATTTCGCTGATTCCTGCCATTGCTGCCTGTTCTGCTATAGCAAGTCGTGTTGAACTCCGTAATGTATCCCAGATGTTCGCTTTGCCATGCAGACAGCTGACCCAGGCGAGCGCTTTCCGGTGAGAGAGTGGCAGGCAGAGGCGGGTGCAGAGCTCAACAGCGGTACCAAAGCCCGCTCTGTCGTGGCCATGGTGTTTCGGATAGTGTGCAGGGTCAGTGGTGAGTTTGCCGATGTCGTGAAAGAACGCGCAAAAGCGTGCCAATGGATTGTTGCTCTGACCTGCAACCCGTTGTAAAACCTGTATAGAGTGAGTGAACAGATCCCCCTCCGGATGATGCTGGAGCGGTCCGGCGGGGATGTGCGGCATACGGAATAATTCGGGGAGAAGTTCCACACCTACCTGAAACTCGATCATTTTTTCAAAAAATCGCTCTGCTACTTTACCTCTCAGAGCTTTGAGCATTTCAAGGCTGAAGCGTTCAGGCGGCAGCGTGGAGAGCGCCGATGACCAGTCATTCACACGTATCAGCGCTACCGTCTCAGGTGACATCTGCCAGCCGTCTGCTTCAAAGCGGAAGGCGCGAAAAAGCCGCAGCGGGTCTCCGGTGAATGTTTTATCGCTGCACGCGCGCAGGATCCCCCTGCTCAGGTCTTCCCGGCCACCCAAAGGATCAATGCATGATCCTGATAAATCCATTGCCACGGCGTTGATTGTAAAGTCACGCCGGTGAAGGTCATGCTCAAGATCATGTGTATTGTCGATACGGGTAACATCAACTGTGCCGAATTCGGGGAGATATTTAAAGTAGATGGTGGTTGCACTGACTGACTCCACCAGGCGAAAACCGAGGGAAATAAGATCTTCAGGGGATACCGCAGCGACCAGGTCGATGTCTGTGCTGTCCCGGCCCAGGAGCATATCACGCACCGTGCCGCCAACAAGAATGATGCGGTCGTGAAGTGCCGGTGGGAACAGGCTTTTGAGAAGGGAAAGGGGTGTCATTGCAAGGATTGCTATTTCTTCCTGATTTTGTCCGGTACCGGAAGCTTGAGGAGGCGAAGCACCTGAGTCATGTCGTCCCAGACACTCCAGAATGAGTCGGAATTACCACCGGTGCGGAGCAGATATGAGGGGTGATAGGTCGGCATAAGCGGCATGCCGTGGAAGTCGTGAAACTTCCCCCGCATTTTTGAGATTGGTACTTTTGTCTGCAGCAGTGCGTGTGCGGCGGAGGTGCCGAGGGCAACAATAACCTCGGGTTTTATCGAGGCCAGCTGGCGCAGGAGGAATGGAGAACAGGTGGTGACCTCGTCTGCTTCCGGCGGCCGGTTCTGTGGCGGACGACATTTGACGACGTTGCAGATGTACACATCCTCCCGCTTCAATTCCATTGCAGCGATGATTCGGTTGAGCATTTTTCCCGCATCGCCAACGAACGGCTCTCCCTGTGCATCCTCGTCAGCGCCTGGTCCTTCACCGACGAAAACGAGCCGGGCTTTGGGATTGCCGACACCGAAGACCAGATTCTTTCTGGTGGCTCCAAGCTTGCAGCGCTGGCACGCGCCAAGATT
This sequence comes from Desulfuromonadaceae bacterium, assembly GCA_028688955.1. Classification (GTDB taxonomy): domain Bacteria; phylum Desulfobacterota; class Desulfuromonadia; order Geobacterales; family Pseudopelobacteraceae; genus JACRCG01. Next base: position 23,301 of record JAQTXD010000017.1, on the reverse strand, counting down.
TTTTCTGATCTGCTCAAGCGTCTCATGGACTTCTGGTGCAGACAGGTGTTCATACCTATCACCCTCTTTACCCTGAGGTGCTGCAGATGCCCTCATTGCAGCAGTCCCAGCAGAAGCTGCAGCAACCTCGGCTTCCAGCGGTATTCCGTCTATGCCGCTTTCCTGGAGATCCTGCAGGTAGGCTGTGAGAGATGCATACATATGGGATTGTGAAAAATGGTGGTTTGAATCGCTGCTCACGGGAACGGCTCCTGCCTGTCAATTTTATGTGCAACTGGGTTAAATCTGGCGTACAATTGCGCACGCAATCTAGCAGTAACACTTAAACCTGTCAAAAGAAAGTACCCTATGATGTATCTGTCTGTCGCACTGATAGTGCTTCTGTTTCCTGCCGATGTCCTGGCCTGGGGTGGAGGAATTCACCTGCAGCTGGGAGCTCAGGTATTGGCCGATCTGGGTACGGTTCCGAGTGATCTGGCCGCACTCCTGGCGGCCCACCCAAAAGACTTTCTCTACGGCTGCCTTGCGCCGGATATTACCCTTGGCAAAAAATACACCCACACCTTGCTGCATTGTCATCGCTGGGGGATCGGCCGGACCCTGCTGAAACAGGCAGAAAATGACCACCAGAGAGCCTGCGCATATGGTTACCTCTGTCACCTCGCAGCAGATACGGTAGCTCATAATTATTACGTTCCCTACAAGATCATCCGCTCATTTCCCACGATTACCATGAAGCATACTTACTGGGAAATGCGCTTTGAAGCATTTGTGGAAAAGGAAATCTGGGAGCTGGCGAGCATTGTCTGCCGCGCAGATCGGCGGGCTAATGATGTGTTGCTGCGTAATGTGCTGACGACGACCATCTTTTCTTTCGGTACCAATAAGCGCATTTTCAATTCAATCATGGTGATGTCGCGGATGGAGAAAATTCAGAAGATTGTACAGACACTCTCCGTCAAGTCACGGTATCAGCTATCCGAGGCGGACCGGGATGAGTACATGAAGTTGGCCAGGGAGGCTATCCTGGATTTCTTGCAGGATACGGAGAAGTCGAAATTTCTTAAGGTGGATCCGACCGGTGAGAGAGCGTTGGCCGCAGCGGATGCCATGCGCAAGAATCTGCGGCTGCGGCTTAAAAGCGGTTTTATGTCAAAAGAAGAGGGGTTCGGAGAGGTTGAATCGGTCCGGAGCACCTTGCGAAGAGCACTCCACCATCCGGAGCTTCTGAAAACACTGCACGTGTAATCAGACAGGATTAATAACATTCCGGTTTACGATCGGTAAAACAGGGAATCTGCGTCCGCCAGTCAATCATGCCCTGCAGGTCCAGGGGCGCGATAATCTCAGCCTCGTTCTCACCCGCTTCGGCAATAACCTCCCCTTTGTGGTCGATAATCATGCTCATGCCGAAAAAATCCAGCTTGCCGATGAGTCCACAGGCATTACAGGAGACAACAAAGAGCTGATTTTCAATTGCACGTGCCCGCAGTAATGTGCGCCAGTGCTCCTGCCGCGGCTTGGGCCACTGGGCCGGAACACAGATCACTTCTGCTCCTTCCAGTGCAAGACGCCGGGAAAGTTCAGGAAAGCGGAGGTCGTAGCAGACAATTACACCGATTTTACCGATGGAGGTATCTGCGACCAGCCACGAGTCACCGCCGGAAAACGCGCGATCCTCCCCCAGCAGAGAGAAAAGATGGACCTTACGGTACACACCTGTCACCGAGCCGCTGTCGACAACATAGACGGTGTTGAAGACTTTGTTGCCATTCGGTTCCGGCATGCTGCCAACGATCACCAGCTTATATGTTGCTGACAGTTCCAGCAGCTCATCAACAATCTCCTCAGTGCGCACGGCCAGTTCGTTGAGATTCCTGTATGAAAAGCCGGTCGACCACATCTCCGGCAGAACCACCAGATTGGCTCTCCGGTCGGCCACACGGGGTAACGCCTCCCTTATATACGCCAGATTGGCATCCACATCACCCTGCCTGACGTTGAACTGAATAGCTGCGGCGTGTATCGTCATGGTTGTATCACCTCGTTAGCTGAGAATTCAGGTAGGCATTGATGACATCCATATAAATCTCGCGCGGCTTGCTGGTGCCGTCGCTTTGGGCGATCATGCCTTCGCTCTCCATCATTTCAACAATACGTGCGGCGCGGTTATAGCCGATGCGCAGCTTGCGCTGCACCATGGAAATGCTAGCCTGCCTGGTATCGGCAACCAGGCGCAGGGCATCTTCCCATCGTTCATCCTGAACCTCGTCCTCACTGCTCCCCTTCTCGTCGCTGTCCTTCATCTCCAGGATAGATTTCTCATACACCGGCTTTCCCTGCTTTTTCAGGAAATCAACCACTCGCTGTACTTCGGCGTCGGAAACAAAGGCTCCGTGGATACGCTGCAGTCGGGAGGTGCCCGGGGGCATATACAGCATGTCGCCGGCGCCCAGCAGGCTCTCTGCTCCGTTGCAGTCGAGGATGGTGCGTGAATCAACTTTTGACGTGACCTGGAAGGAGATACGCGATGGCAGGTTTGCCTTTATCAGTCCGGTTATAACGTCCACGGAAGGGCGCTGGGTGGCCAGAATCAGGTGGATACCGGAAGCACGGGCTTTCTGGGCAAGACGGGCGATATGCTCCTCGACTTCGCGCCCGGCTACCATCATCAGGTCGGCTAATTCATCCACGATGACGACGATGTAGGGGAGGTGACTGTGCTCAAGGGCATCGCCGTCATCTACCACAAAGGGGATCGGGTCAATCTCCTCTCCTGATTCGCCAAGTTCTTCAAGATCTTCAATGATTTCGGCATCGGTCACAGTGCCGAATTCCTCCTGTTCGAGCAGCTCTCCTGCCAGTTTTTTATTGTAGGAGTCAATATTGCGAACCCCCTTGTCTGACAGTAAGGCATAGCGTCGCTCCATCTCGTTAACGGCCCACTTCAGAGCCAAAGATGCCTTTTTAGGTTCGGTGACAACCGGCAGCAGCAGGTGCGGAATCCCCTCGTACATGGAAAACTCCAGCATCTTCGGGTCAACCATGATCATGCGCACATCTTTTGGTGTGGAGGTGTAGAGCAGGGAAAGGATCATCGTATTGATGGAAACGGATTTACCGGAGCCGGTTGAACCGGCAACAAGCAGATGCGGTGCTTTGGCCAGGTCAGTGACAACCGGCAATCCGGCGATGTCTTTGCCGAGAGCGAGAGGCAGTTTCATCTTGCTATGGGAAAAATGTTCGCAATTGAATATCTCCCGCAGAAAGACCATGTCGCGGTCACGGTTCGGAACTTCAATGCCGACGACACCTTTGCCGGGTATCGGTGCTACGATGCGGATGGACATGGCCTGCAGCGCCATGGTCAGGTCGTCGGTCAGCCCTGCAATTTTGCTGATCTTGATGCCGGGGGCGGGAGCGTACTCATACATGGTGATGACCGGGCCGGGACAAATTTCAACGACTTCGCCATCAATATTGTAATCCTTGAGTTTTTTCTCCAGTAATCGCGCATTCATCGTCAGGGCATCGCGGTCGAGGGTTTTCTCCGTTGTGGGAGGTACATCCAGCAGCGAGAAGGGCGGAGTATGAAAATCCCCTTCAGCTTTAATGAATTCAAAGGTTTCCTGTACCGCTGCGTTTTTGGCGTCTTCCTTCTTTTTATCCCTCTCCTTCTTGAAAAGGTTTGGTTTTGGAGGTGGTGGTGCCGGTGGCTTGATGATCGGACCGCTTGCAGCAGATGCGGCTGGGAATCCATCCTGTTTTGCCTTATCGCGGTTTTGCTCGTCGCGTAGCGTATCGCGGCGGTTCCGCCAAGTGGTCCATTTATGTTTGAAGTTTTCCAGCCACCAACCGGCAAAGAGGATGAAGGAAAATTTTGAAAGAATCATGATCGAGGCGGCCAGGAGCGGCAGCAGCAGGAGCAGACCCCCGGTAACACCTACGGTGCTTCTGAGAACCCGCGACATGACGACACCGACCGCTCCGCCGGTGGCCACCTGCTGTCCGAACAACAGTGTCTTGTCGCGAAAAAAGGCAAAGAGCGTTGCCAGAGAGAAGAGCAGTCCGAAGGAGGCGGCGAGCTTGTATGACCGAAGGCGTATCTCCTTAAAGCGGAAGAGAGTGTAGGCCATGTAGAGCAGCGCCAGTGGAATAAGGTAAGAGGCGAGGCCCAAACTGATAAAGAACAGATCGGAAATCTGCGCTCCCAGTCGCCCCCCGAGGTTATGAATTCCCCCCTCGTTGGAATAGCTGTTCCAGGAGACATCAGCTGAATTGTAGGTCAGAAAAGAAATCAGCACGAAAGCACCGACGGTTCCCAGTGCCATCCCCTGAAGCTCTTTGGTCAGTTTATCTTTTTTAGGCTCTTCCATATGTGTGCAGTGGTATCCATCGCGTAGGGTAGTTTTTTTAAACGGGTCATACTACTCGGAACAGGCGGGGAGAGGCAAAGGAAAAAGATGCTTGATCAGGGAAAAGGTAAGCGCCGGATCGAACGGAGGCGGATTGCCGCACAGTTTTCTGGCGAAAAGGCAATTTATACCATCCCGCATGTGCCTGCAGCGCTGTCAATCACAGCTGTTGTACCGTATCCCCCGGCCTGATGGTTCCTCCGCAGATAACTTTACCGAAAATCCCTTCCTTGGGCATGACACAGTCACCGGCCTGATAGAAAATGGCGCAGCGGGTGTGGCACTCTTTGCCTATCTGGGTCACTTCCAGCAGGGTCTCCCCGATCTGCAGCCGTGTACCGATCGGCAGCGAGACCAGATCAATGCCGCTGGTAGTCAGGTTTTCCGCGAAATCACCCGCTGAGACATCAAGTCCCAACGCACGCATCTTGTCGATGCTTTCCTGAGCCAGAAGACTTACCTGGCGATGCCAGTCTCCTGCATGTGCGTCACCGACGATGCCGTGATTCTCCCGCAATTCAACGGAAGCAACCGGCTTTTTGCGTTCGCCCTTGTTTTCGCTGATACATACCGCGTCTACCTGAGCCATCTCGTTATCCCCCTACCTGCGACATTGTGAAATTTGTATGTATATAGCCATCTCCGGAAATGCCATGCCGTTCCGGTTTGCTGGAAACGATGTATTTCAGGACCTGCGCAAGTCCGGCAGGATCAGGAGGTCGCAGAAACGGCACAAGATCAGTTTTCTCATCAGAAAAAAGACACCCTTTTGCCTGGCCGGTGGAGGTGACCCGTATGCGGTTGCATTCACTGCAGAAGTGCCCGGAAACTGCGGTGATAATACCGATGCTGCCACGTGCACCGGGGATACGAAAATCCCTCGACGGCCCGGCGAACATCCCTTTATCCACCTGTTCAAGTGAATAACGAGCGGCTATCCGCTCCAGTATCTCTTCCCCTGAGATGGAATAACGCTGCCAGCCATCTTCCCTGATTGCCGGCATATACTCAATGAAGCGGATTGAATTGCCATGAGTCAGGGTCCTGTCTGCAAAGTCGAGTATCTCGGCGTCGTTAACTCCGCGCATGATAACGCAGTTTATTTTTGGCGGCGGAAATCCTGATCTTTCGGCGGCATCCAATCCGGCCAACACCATGTTCAGGTCGCCTCCGCGAGTGATATCACTGAAGGTTTTCGCATCCAGAGAATCGAGGCTGACGTTCAGACGCTGTACCCCGGCTTTGTACAGGTCGTCTGCCATATCCGCCAGGAGGGAGCCATTCGTGGTCAGAGCCAGATGCCGCAGCCCGGGAATCCTGGCCAATCGATCCAGAAACGCGACTATACCGTCACGCACCAAGGGTTCTCCACCGGTAATGCGAATTTTCTCAATGCCTATTTCCACTGCAGATTCGGCGATGAGTTGCAGTTCCTCATAGGAGAGAATCGCCGGGTGTCCCTTTTTGACAACGCCCTCTTTCGGCATGCAATAGAAACAGCGCATATTGCAGCGATCGGTGACTGACAGGCGAAGATAATTTATGTTTCTCCCGTGGGAGTCAGTCAGCTGCATGGGTGTCCTTCTGTCGTTGCGCTCCGGCCCACCTGCAGGTGGGCATGGCGAGCAAAGGCGGCGCTGAAATCATCCGGAGGATCGGCAAGTACGTCAGCCGGGGTGCCGCTCCCGATAAGATGTCCTTTCTTCATGACGGCCACTTTGTTGCAGAGTTGCAGAACCTCGCGGCAATCATGGGTGGCGATCACCGCTGTGATCCCATTAGAGCTGAGAAGTCGAGCCAGTAGAGAGAATAGCGTCTCACGCAACGGTAGGTCAAGTGCCGTAAACGGTTCGTCCAGAAAGATAAGCTCCGGACGGATTGCAAACGCACGTGCCAAGCTGACTCGGCGGGCTTCTCCCGACGACAGCGTGTGGGCCGAACGTCTCGAGAGGCCGGCGATGTTGAACATTTCCAGCGCTTCATCCACCCGTTCCTGCTGTTCCTGGCGGGGGGTTTTGCGCAGTGAAAGTCCAGCCGCCACGTTGGCGGCCACCGAAGCGTCAAGAAGTAACGGCTCCTGGAAGACAATTGAAATCCTGCGCCGGTACGCAAGTTCAGCTTGTTCTCCATGAATAGTCTCTCCCTTTACGAGGAGCTCACCTCTGCTGATTGGCAACAGGCGAGCGAAAGCAAGCAGCAGACTTGTCTTACCGGAACCATTAGAACCGATAAGCGCCTGCACATCGTTTTCCTGAATAGTCAGGGAAACTTTTTTGAGTACATCCACACCCCCGCGCTGCAGGGAAAGGTTACGCGCTTCCAGGAGAGGTGCTGTCATCGCGGTCTCCGCTTTTGCTGGATCAGTGTTAAAAAAAGATTGATCATAAATATCATGAGCATGAGGATGATGCTCAGAGCAATTGCGGTATCAAAGTTGCCTTTGCCGGTCTCCATGACGGTGGCTGTAGTCAAGACCCTGGTCTGTCCTTTGATGTTGCCGCCGACCATAATCGAAGCCCCCACTTCGGAGATCACGCCGCCAAAGCCGGCCATGATCGCTGCCAGGAGCGGAAGTCGGGCTTCCCGGATCAGAAGCCATACCATTTGCGCTCTGGATGCGCCCAGGCCAAGAATCTGCAGTCGTAGATTTGAAGGCAGGCTTTGAATTGCGGCGAGCGAAATACCGGTAACGATGGGCGTTGCGATGAACGCCTGGGCAATGATCATGGCTGCGGGGGTATAGAGCAGCTCCAGCCGGCCGAATGGGCCGTTACGCCAGAGAAAGATGGTGACGAATAAGCCGACGACAACCGGAGGCAGCCCCATGCCGGTATTGATCAATGAAACGACAAAGCGTTTACCGGGGAAATCCGCCAGAGCCAGAATTGTGCCGGTGCTGACTCCGATCGTCAAACTGAGCAGTGTCGCAAGACCGGAAACCTTGAGAGAGAGCATGGTGACTGTAAACACTTCGCTATCACCCGAGATAATGAGGCGAATGGCCTCATTGATGCCACCAAGCAGCAGCTCCATCAATCGTTGCCAGCAATCGGAGCAGGGAGGTGATGCGCCACTTTCCGGTAATCTTCAGGGGTATTGACATTGCGAAACGACTCGTAGTCAGGATCAAGTACGGCGATCTTCCCGCGTGGAACCAGACGTATCTGAGCCAGATCAAAAAAGGAGAGGATGCGCCGTTCTCCCGCCCGCAACATTTGTTCCATCTTGGGCAGACAGCTTTTGGCATAGAGCGCATGAAGCGGCTCAAGGCCGCCGGGAGTTTCAGGTATGACGACGTCTACCCTGTCGCGTATGGTGCTTAACTCCCGGATCAGCTGAGGGTTAAGTCCCGGCATGTCACAGGCGATGATAAACGCCCGTTCTGTACTGCAGTTGGTGAGGGCAGCGTGAATACCACCGAGAGGGCCCATACCGGGGAAAATGTCGGAAACTTTACGGCAGGGGATAAAGTCATATATATCAGGTGAATTGGTTACCAGCAGGACTTCGTCAAACAGTTCGGACATGCAGCGGAAGGCGGTTTCTATCATGCGCACGCCGTTTACCTCAAGCAGTGCCTTATTACTCCCCATGCGACTTGATTCGCCCCCCGCCAGTATGACACCGGTAACATCGGAAAATTTCCCCCGCGGCTTAATCCGGAGCCTCTCCGGACAGGCAGCTACGCGAAAACTGTCACCACGAACATACCCGAGCAGGCCGATTCCCGCTTCCCGACAGATCCGAACGGCCATATCAGTCGGTGATGTGCGGGAGGCGATCATAGCCACTCCGAGTGAGGCTGCCTTGGCGGCCATTTCCGATGACACCCGTCCCGAGGTCAGCAGCAGGCAGCCTGTCAGGTCGGTACCGGCGAGAAGAGCCTGGCCGGCAAGACGGTCGATAGTGTTATGTCGGCCCAGGTCTTCGGCGTGCAGTACTATGCGGAGACCATCACTGACCGCCGCAGAATGGATACCGCCATGACGGCCATACCGTTCGGAAAGGCGGGACATCTCCTGCATCATGGAAAATATGGCTTCGGCGGAAAAACTGATTTCCGCCGAAGCCGCTTTTGGTACCCCGGCATTGAAAGAGAAACTTACACCGGTCCCGCAGCCGGAGGTCAGTACCGGTGTCAGGCGCTCCGGAAGTTCTCCCCGGATGCGGACATGAGCCTCACCCGATTCTTCACAGACACCCATGGTCAGAAAATCACCGGTTTCCCGCACAAATCCCTGGGTACGAAGAAAACCGGCCACCAGATACCGCACATCATGGGATGAGGCAACGAGCGTTGCAATCTCGCGACCGTTAACGATCAGTTTTATTGGGAATTCGGCGGGAAATTCGTCAGGAGTTTCGGAGGTTACGCCCTTGCTGTAACGGATCATAGTGTTATTTCGAATCCTTTGGTCAGGTCACCTTCGATGAAACAGGTCACAACGTGCTCTTTCATGCAGGGAATTACGGAACAGCATTTCCGCTCATCTGCGAATGACAGCGTTTGCAGTCATTCATGGGGAAGGCCACCAGCATGTGGCACACGCCACAATAGTTCCCGAAAATATTATTTTCCATCGTGAAGGCCTTTGTGCCCTTCTTTTTGATATTAAATATATCCGGGTGACACGCAGAACAATCCAGTTCTGAAAAATGTTCCTCATGGGAGAACATAACATCGCTTCTGGCTGCCGCTGTACCCAGCTTCATCGGTGAGGCGAGCTTCTCCGGTAACTGCTGAATGGATTTTTTAACCGTCAGGGCATTTTGCGGGCGAACCGCTCCGCTTCTGAGCGCCTCAGCCCAATCAATGCCGTTACCGAACCGGGCAAAAGGCAGGCCTTCAGCAAACGCTTCAAATCGTTTTTCCAACGCCAGAGTGTCTTTCATATGGCATTTGTCACATTGGCGTGCCGGTCCGTCCTGGACGGTGAACGCTGTTACGCCGTCATGACACGCTCCGCAATATTTCCCCGCGACGTACTGAGACCGCGAGATGCCGGTATCACCCAGTCGCATGCTGATTCCCAGTTCCTCGTGACAGACACGGCAGGTATATCGAGCTCTGTGACTCCAGTGGGGAAAAACGACCGGAGACATTCCCGCTTTTTTGGTTTTTCTGCGCATCTCCAGCGTACCGTATTTCCAGAACGGCCCGTTCGGCGGGATGGTCTTGATAACGTTCGCAAGTTCCGCCCTGTCAGCGGCGTGACTGATACACCCGCACAGAAAAACCGTCGCTGCAAGTAGCAGTGCTACAGCCCGGCTATTGACTCGCAGTCGTATCTTCACTGTTCTTTTTGTCCGGAAGTACTTTTTTTAGTGTCCAGGATAAATTGATACAGTTTTTTGCACTTGAGTATTCTGTTAAGGAACACCTTATATGTCGACTCATCCAGCTGTTCTATCGCCTTCTGCAACTTTTCACATTTTGTAATAAGCAGCTGCAGTTCCGGAACGGACAAGGCCATTGAATCGGATGTGTTGGCACAGGTCTCATCGAACTCAGTCCGCCATGGCGGATCACCGCACAGGCCGTTTTGCGGCGGAAAGCTGAGTGACAATACAGCGGCCAGAATCACAATGATAGAAGCAGTACAGGCGATTCTTTCCATTTTATGCAACCCTACGGCGATTTACTGTGGCAGCGTGAACAATCTGATTGCGGGAATGCAACCTTGTCGTGACACACGCCGCAATATTTTCCTTCAAAGAGGTCCACCATGGTATATTTCGTAGTCCCCTTTTTGATGCCGACGAAAATGTCCGGATGGCAGAGTTCGCAGCCATTCCAGACAGTATGCTTTTTGTGAGAGAAAACGATGTCCGGCATCCCCTCTACTTTTGGCGTGAGTGAAAAATCCTTCTGTACTTTCAGCTTCTGTTTCACGGCTGTAATACCATCCAGCTGATCTGCGGGTTTTACCAGCCCCTGCTCCTCGGCCTTTTCCCAGTTAATGCCGTTTCCGAGCCGTTCTTTGGGCATTTTTTCTGCAAAACGGTCGAATTCTTCTTCTCTGGCGCTGCTTCTTTCAAGAGCATGACAGCGATTGCAGCGTTTGTATTCTTCTCTGCTGTACTCCTTGGCACAGGACTCAAATACCTTTTTTCCGAAAACTGTGCTTTGTTTGCCGTTATGGCAGGTGCCGCAGTAATATCCTTTCATGTTGTCAACCAGCCGTATCTTGGTTGTATTCGCTGCCATTCCGAACCCTATATCAACATGACACAATCTGCAGGTGGCGTATTGACGATGCACCCAGTGATCAAAAAGAACCGGCGGCATACCGGCCTGTTGGGAATAGTTACTTATGGTCACACTGCCGTACTCATAGGGTGGCAGTTTTTTCTTTTTCATGCCGCCTGCCCACCCAAGGCTGGCCCCGATCAGCATGATACATAAAATGAACAGGATTTTTTTCACAGATCTCTCCTCCGGAACTCAGGATATTTCGTCGTTAAACGATAACATGATGTTATGAAGAATGCCCACCCCGGGCACGTGCTTAATAACGTTCAAACATCAATTCCGGCAGCGGGCGGGAGTTTGCCCGGTATGATTTCCCGTGCCCTGTCGCCAGGATTCAAGGCATCAACCGGACTTCAAAAATCGCTGTTCAACAAAATCAGCAACTGCGCGGACATCATTCAAATCTAAAACCGGCACATCCACTTCAAGAGGTTGATCACTGGCAACGGCTATAAGCATCGGGTCGTTGTGCTCCCCACGACAAAGGAGGGCGTTACTCCGCTCTTGCCGGTGAAGCTCGATTTTCGGAATGGCGCTCATTTTGAACCCTTCCGTCAACACTATATCGACATCGGCAAAATAGGTTTCAACCAGTTCTTCAAGCGAGGGCGATACGATATGCTTTTTTACCAATGCCAGTTTGTCCGGGGAGGTTATCACCATGCTGTCAGCGCCTGCTGCGGTCAGTCGGTGGGAATCTTTTCCCGGATGGTCAATGTCAAATTTATGGGCATCGTGCTTGATGGCTCCAACCCGGTAACCGCGGACTTTCAGCTCATGAATCAATTTTTCAAGCAGCGTGGTTTTACCGGTATTTGATTTTGCAACAAAAGCGACCATTGCAGCGCTCATTTCAATGTCTCCCAAAGAATACTCTGATACATGATGTGGCCCATGCCACCGGTTCCGGCGGGGGAGACCGCTTGTGGGGAGGCACTATACAGCAGATACGCCGTATGGACAAGATCTCGTTGCCGACCTCACCACGGACAGCGGTCGGTGGGCCGTTCCGTGGGCGGCAGCGTCATGAAGAGAAACCAGGACATCAGACCCGGAAAGTCGTTAGAATGTGCCACGTCGTACGCACCTAGGCCAATCCGTAGTATATGGAATTTTTACCGGTAATTTGCCCCTTGTATTATGAGCGTATTAACGATATAGACATTTTGCTATATCCACAATTCCTGGAAACACATCGGTCGCTGGTGGGCCGCCCGGTCTTCAAAACCGGTGGGGGGGATGAGAAATCTCCCTGGTGGGTTCGATTCCCATGTGTTTCCGCCAGTACTCCTTACTACTCGCGGCTGTTGCTGCAATCTCCGGCGAACTCCATGAAAAACCTTATTCTCGGTACTGCTGGGCATATTGACCACGGGAAAACCTCACTGGTTAAATCGTTGACCGGTGTTGACACCGACCGCCTCCCAGAAGAAAAAAAACGCGGTATTACCATCGAACTCGGCTTTGCCGGTCTTGACCTCCCCGGCGGGGTCCATTTCGGCATTGTTGATGTGCCGGGACATGAAAAATTTGTGCGTACCATGGTTGCCGGGGTAGGGGGCATGGATGTGGTCATGCTGGTTATTGCTGCCGATGAGGGGATAATGCCCCAAACCCGTGAGCATCTTGATATATGCCAGCTTCTCGGGGTGCGTAGTGGGGTGGTGGCCCTGACCAAGAGTGATCTGGTGGATCCCGACTGGCTCGATCTTGTTGTGGAGGAGGTACGCGAATTCCTGCAGGGGAGTTTTCTCGAAGGGGCCCCGGTCGTGCCGGTCTCCTCGCGCAGCGGGAGCGGCATTGAGCAACTTAGGGATGAACTTGGCCTGATCGCCGGCAACCTGGAGCAGAAGCGGAGCGAGGGGCCGTACCGATTACCGGTAGACAGAGTGTTTACCGTGGCCGGGTTCGGCACTGTTGTCACCGGTACACTCCTGTCAGGAACGGTAGCACTGGGGAGTGAAGCGGAAATTCTCCCCTCGGGCTTGCCCTGCCGGATTCGTGGTATTCAGGCCCACGGGGCGAAGATTGATGCCGGAGAGGCGGGCTCACGACTGGCCATCAACCTGCAAGGGGTGGACCACCACCACATTCACCGTGGTGACGTCGTCGTTCCGAAAGGGGTGTACCGCACGACCAGAATTGTTGATGTATACCTGAATCATCTTGCATCGGCTCCACGCAGCCTGAAGCATCGTTCAGGGCTGCGGCTCCATTCGTCCACCTACGAAGTTCCGGCAACAGTCATCCTGTTTGACCGGGATACGCTTGCCCCGGGTGAAAGCGCCTACGCCCAGTTACGACTGGCGCGTTCCGTATTGCTCCTGAACGGCGACCCGTTTGTGCTTCGTACTGCATCCCCCTCTGCTACGGTTGCGGGGGGTAGAATTCTTGACCCTTCGCCGCCAGGTCGCAGGCGGCGATCACGTGAGGCGCTGGAACTGCTTGAAAACCTGTCCGGCGGAACTGATGCCGGAGTCATCTCCGGCATGGTGTCAGGAAGCCTGCTTTCGGGGATCACCCACTCGGAACTTTCCTCTCGTAGCGGCATCGTCTCCCGGCGGCTGGAGGCTGCACTGGCGAGCCTGCTGGTGAGTGGTGAAATACTGCAGGTTGTACGGGATCCGAAGAAGTATCTCAGTCGTGACGCCTTTTTGGCCTTGTGTACTCTGCTGGTTGATGTGATGAAGAGTTACTTTGCCGAGAATCCTCTCAACGAGGGGATCGGTAAAGAGGAGTTAAAAACACGCATTCCGCTCCGGAGTGACGAGCGGTTTTTCACCTCCTGTCTTGCTTCCCTTGAAAAAGAGGGAGTCGTCAGTGCCGAGAGGGACCTTGTCCGGTTGGTTGGTCGCAAAGCGGGCAGCGAATCAGCTCAGGTAGATGTCCAGCAGCGGATTTTGCGTGAGCTGGAAAAGGGGGGGAAGGAACCGCCATTCCTGAATGACCTGTGCGCCATGCTCGACATTCCGGAAAAGTTGGCCCTGCAACACCTGGCACTGCTTGCCCGCGAAGGAAAGGTTATTAAACTGAAGAGTGATATTTTCTACCGGCCGGAACCGTTGGCCGGTATGGAAGAACTTCTGAGCAATTATCTGAGAGAAAATGGCGAGATATCACCTGCTGAATTTCGCGGGATTACCGGATTGTCGCGCAAATTCATGATTCCGGTGCTGGAGTATTTTGATACACGGAAGGTGACCATACGGCTCGGCGACAAACGGGTTCTGCGCAGAAAATAGCGCTGTGACTCAAAAAGTGCCCCGCCACTTTAGTGTGGTGGAGGCTTTTTGATGCCGGGCAATCTCGCCCCGCGGTTACCCAATTACTGCCTGCAGGCCAGTAATAACAGCCGGCCAGTCATCATCGGCAATCGTCCGCAGGTCGAGAAGAAAATCTCCCCGGGCAATTCGCCCGATTACCGGCGCCGGTTGCCGCCGCAAGCCCTCCTCAAGCATCTGGGCAGAGTGGTCGGGGGAGCGTAGCGCCAGAAGCCAGGTAGGAAGATCAGCCAGGGGGAGTGCGCCACCACCGACGTGGGAAATACCGGGGATAAGCTGAATTGTGATTGAATCAGGCAGGTGGCGACGCAGTCGTCGCACGACCGCATGCCCTTTTTTCTTCAGTTCCGCTGCCGTCAGTTGCAGCAGACGCAGGGTCGGAATCTCTGCCCAGGCCTGCCGCTCATCCCGATACAGCCGGAGTGTCCCCTCCAGAGCCGCCAGGGTCAGTTTGTCTATCCGCAGCACCCGTAGCAACGGGTGCTGCTTCAGCTGATTTACCAGTGCCGCCCGTCCCGCAATAATTCCCGCCTGAGGACCTCCCAGCAGCTTGTCACCGCTGAAAGTCACCAGATCAGCTCCGGCAGCCAGATATTCCTGCACCCGAGGTTCGTTCATACCGACCGCACCCTGCCAGTCCATCAGGTTGCCGCTGCCGATATCTGCAACAACCGGGATGACAGAATCTTTTCCCAGCTTCGCCAGTTCGGCAACTGCCACCTCGGCTGTGAAACCGACCACCGCAAAATTGCTGCAATGTACTTTGAGCAACAGAGCGGTCTGGTCGGTAATGGCTGATTGGTAATCACGCAGATGGGTCCGGTTGGTGGTGCCTACTTCCCTCAGGAGAGCGCCACTCTGCTGCATGATATCAGGTATCCGAAAGGCGCCGCCGATCTCCACCAGTTCACCGCGGGAAACAACCACCTCACGACCGGAGGCCATGGCCGAAAGTACCAGAAACACTGCCGCGGCATTATTATTAACCACCAGTGCCGCTTCGGCCCCGGTGAGCTGACAGATCAGCTGCTCAACATGGGCATAGCGGGTGCCCCGCTCGCCGGTGGTTACGTCATATTCCAGGGTTGAATAGCTACAGGCGATGTCGGTGAGATACTCGCGAAGCCGGGGTGCCAGCGGTGAACGTCCCAGGTTTGTATGAAGCACCACACCGGTACCGTTGACCACCCGGCGCAGGCTGGGCAGTTCGCCGGCCGCCAGGCACCGTTCTATGCGACCTCCCACTACATCCGGCTTTAGGTCAGTCTCCTGGAGCTGGCCATTCCTTGCTGCAGTACGCAACTCCTCCAACACCTGACGTACTGCCGTTAAAACTACCGGTCGGGGATGGAGGGCCAGCAGGCGCTGACAGACCGATTCCGCAAGTAATGTATCGACTTTTGGGATTCTGCGTATCAAATCCATGTATATGCTCCTCTGCAGAAGGTAGTGAATCCTATCATACTCGGCGCCAGTACGAGAAAATATTCCTTGTTGAATGCAACGATTCCTTGCGCTGTGCTAGAGTTTATTTGATGAGCGGCTGACTGTTGTATACCGCACTGTTTTATGAAAAAACGGAAAAATGAAAAAATTGACCTGAGTCATGTATGATATGGGGGAAAGAGGAGATTATCGCACACATGGAAGCAGTAACGAGACACCAGAAAAAGGATATCAGCCTGATAGGGAAGTTCGTCGAGGTTTACTGTGCCGGAAAACATCACGACGCCGATCAGGCTTCCGTTTCCCTCCCCGGGGATCTGGGTGAGCGGTCTCTCTGTCCGGAATGTCGGTCGTTTCTGGAGTATGCCGTCAGCAAACGGCTGAAATGCCCTCTGGAAGAAGAAAAACCGACCTGTAAGCATTGCCGGATTCACTGCTACGACAAGGCGCGCCGCGAAAAAGTGCGGGAGATCATGTCCTATGCGGGGAGAAAGCTGATGATGCGGGGTCGGCTGGATTATCTCTGGCATTATTTTTTTTAGCAATTATTTTTGCGGCATCTGAATTCATACAGTACAGAACTGAAACAAAACAAAAGGAGATATACCCATGTTGAGAAAAATTGTAACCATCGATCCGGAAAAATGCGACGGCTGCGGACTTTGCGTGCCATCCTGCGCTGAGGGCGCTATTGCGATGGTGAATGGTAAAGCAGTATTGTCGGCGGATAATCTGTGTGATGGTCTTGGCGCGTGTCTGGGCGAGTGTCCCCGTGACGCCATCCATATTGAGGAACGTGAGGCGGACGAGTTTGACGAAGTTGCCGTGGAGAAACATCTGTCAGCCCAGGGCAAGCCGGCGCCGGTTCACCAGCATGCAGCACCCGCTGCTCCGGTGGCGCATCACCATGGCGGCTGCCCCGGTTCCCGCGCCATGAGCTTCGCCGCTCCCCAGCCAGCTACTGACCCTGCAACAGTCGGCAGTCGTCAGAGTCAGTTGGCACAGTGGCCGGTACAGCTCCACCTTGTTTCAACCACTGCGACCTATTTCCAGGGGGCAGATCTGCTTATCACCGCCGATTGTGTGCCGGTTGCCTATGCCGGGTACCATGAGGATTTCCTCAAAGGCAAGGCAGTTGTGATGGGGTGCCCGAAGCTTGATGACAACAGTTTTTACACTCAAAAGCTGACGGAACTGTTCACGAAGTCAGATGTGAAGAGTATCACCGTACTGAAAATGGAGGTTCCCTGCTGCGGCGGCATCGCGGTGGCGGCCCGTCAGGCGCTTGCTGCCAGCGGCAAGCAGATTGACTACAAAGAAGTGACGATCGGAATTCAGGGACAGATCAAAGGATAACCGGTTCTTCAATGTGTAACAGGTACGGCCCGTCGTCACATGTGTGACAACGGGCCGTTTTGTTTTTATTGCGGAACAGGTTGGAAAACGGAATAATGAACCTCACATTTTGACCAGCGTGGAGGGGATATGTCAGCAACGATAGAAATTATTCAGGCAGATATTACTACACTGATGGTGGACGCAATCGTGAACGCAGCCAACAACACCCTGCTTGGCGGTGGCGGTGTTGATGGCGCCATCCATCAGGCTGCTGGACCGGAGTTGCTGCAGGAATGCGCCGGGCTTCAGGGGTGTGAAACCGGTGACGCAAAGATAACCAGTGGGTATCTGCTCCCTGCAAAGCATGTCATTCACACCGTTGGTCCGGTCTGGAATGACGGGAGTCAGGGAGAGCCGGAGCTGCTGGCGTCAGCATACCGCCGCTGTTTTGAGGTCGCACATCAATATGGATTGAGAAGCATTGCTTTCCCTGCTGTCAGCTCCGGAGTTTATGGTTACCCGATGCGCCAGTCTGTCGTTGTTGCTCTTGCAGCGGCTCAGGAGGCGAGCGTCCGGTATCCCGAGCTGGAGCGGATTATCTTCGTGCAGTATAGTGAGGGGGCACAGCAGGTGTATCTGGATGCGGCAGCACGGTTGGGGATCATTTCCTGACCGGCCGGAATTTCAGAGGATCATTGCCATCTGTCACTGCCGTAAGGGAGTGGGTGGCTCCGGTCAGTTATCCAGGCGGCAAAGTCACTCAACGGTTGTTCCGCGTGTAAATCCCTGAGCAGCATGTGGTATCCCTTTTCATAGAATGCCTTCCGGGTTGTCACCGGCGCCTTCTCCAGCATCTGGAGCATCGGTTCTGCGGGGATGATTTCATCATGTTTACCGTACTGCACAAGCGTTGGCACTTTCAGCTGTGCCGCATCCATCAGCGCCGTATCCATCAGGTTGGTGAGACCGTGCAATGTGTCGATGCGAGTCGCCTTGATGATCTTCGGGTCGCGGCCGAGCGCCCGGAGCATGTCAATGTTGTCCGAGGGGGTGACGTGGACCCCTTTGCCGGTCAATTCCATCCAGGGGACCGTGTGAGAGGCAACGGCAAGCAGCCAGCGCTGGTACCAGGGCATGGACACCCTCCCCCAAACCGCCGGCGCGACAAGAATGACACCATCGACCGGGGGAGGATTCGTCCCGGTCATAGCGGCAATAACGACCGCACCTCCCATGCTTTCTCCCAACAGATATGCCGGAACTGCTGGGTGGAGTGCACGAACCTGCCGCACAAAATCGGTCAGATCAGAAGTATAGGCATCAATTCCTGACCAGAGACCACGACCGGGTGCAGCGCCGAAACCGCGCTGGTCATAGGCATAGCAGGCGATGCCATGGCTGCTCAGGTAGATGCCGGGCGAGGTGAAGGCGTTGCTGTAATCATTGAACCCGTGCAGCGCAACGATAACCGCCGTAACCGGCATCTTTTCAGGCGCCCAGCTGCGAAGCGGCAAGTGTGTTCCGTCTGTGGCGATAAACTGGCCATTTTCGATTTTTGCGGCGGCAATCGGTGGTCCGGGATGATTAACCAGCGGTGAACAGGCCGTCAGGACAAGAAGGGGCGCTGCTGTCAGAACAGGCAGGATGATTCTTACGATTTGGTACAGGTCCCGGTATTTCAATCCAGTGTCCTCCGGTAACGTTTTACGCCGATTGTCAGGATAACAATGGCGAACAGACCAATCGGCCAGATGTGCGGCATTACTTCCCCAAGGCCGTTTCCTTTCAGTAATATCCCACGAATAATTCTCAGAAAATGAGTAAGCGGCAGCATTTCGCCGACACATTGCGCCCATTCCGGCATGCCGCGAAATGGAAACATGAATCCGGACAGCAGCAGCGACGGGAGAAAAAAGAAAAAAGTCATCTGAACCGCCTGGAGCTGATTTTTTGCCAGAGTGGAAAAGGTGATGCCCATCGCCAGGTTTGCGGTGATAAATACCGAAACACACAGCAGCAGAAGCGTGATACTGCCGGCCATCGGTACATGAAACAGAAACCGGGCTGCGATCAGGATCAAGCCGACCTGAATATAGCCGACGAAAATATAGGGAATGATCTTGCCGAGCAGCACCTCCAGCGGCCTGGTCGGCATGGACAGGAGGTTTTCCATGGTGCCGCGTTCCCGTTCCCGGGTGATGGCCAAACCGGTAATCATGACCATGGTCATGGTGAGAACCACTCCCATCAGCCCCGGCACGATATTGTACTGGGAAATACCTTCCGGGTTGTAGCGGGCGTGGACACGCAGATCCACCGTAGCGGCGCTCCCTGCGAGGTACGCAAACGGCCCGGTGAGATCCCGCTGCAGGGATGACTCCAGCAGTGTTCGCAGGGCAGCGGTGGCGTTGCCGACGGCAGAGGGGTCCGTGGCGTCCGCTTCGACCAGGATGGCCGGTCTCTCACCGCGCAGCAGGGTGCGGCTGAAATTTTCCGGGATCGTCACAACAAACTGGACTTCTCCCCGTGCGAGGGCAGCATCTGCCTGTGCCTCGCTGAGGACCTCGCCGGTAAAGCGGAAATAATCGCTGTTTTTGAGCGCAGAGAGAATGGTGCGGCTGTACTGGCTGGAATCAGCCATCACCACGGTGGTTGGGAGGTGCTTCGGATCACCGTTGATGGCAAAGCCGAACAGCATCAGCTGCACAACCGGGATGCCGACGATCATTCCGAAGGTCAGACGGTCCCGGCGCATCTGGATAAACTCCTTGATGACAATCGCCCATAACCGGGCTGCTGAGAATTGGCTCTGTTCGTTCATAGGGAAAAGTTGTCCCGGGAACTCCCCATGAGATGGATAAAGACATCTTCCAATCCGGGATTTATCTGCTGCCAGCTATATCGTTCGCTGCGGAACGGAGCGATTGCCGCTTCTAGTCGACCTGCGTCCGTGCTGCTCACATGGAGCGTGCTGCCGAAGGCTACCGCCTGCTGAACATCAGGATTCTCCCGCAACTCCCGGGCGATGTCATGCAGGTTCGGCCCGGTCACCGACCAGGTGGTCAGCTCTGCAGCTGCAGTGATTTCCGCAGCGGTTCCGTGGGTGAGCAGATTGCCGTATGACAGGTAGGCAAGACGGTCGCAGCGCTCTGCCTCGTCCATGTAGTGTGTGGTAATGAGAAATGTCAGCCCCTCTCCGGCAAGTTCGTGAATCTGCTCCCAGAAATCCCGGCGTGCTTTCGGGTCAACACCGGCGGTCGGTTCATCAAGCAGCAGCAGTTTCGGGGTGTGGATCAGGCAGGCCGCCAGGGCGAGGCGCTGCTTCCATCCGCCGGAAAGTTCGCCGGCCAGCTGGTTCTGCCGCCCGGTCAGTCCCAGGCGTTCGATGCTTTTCCGCACCTCGTCACGCCGATTATCGATGTTGTACATGCGTGCTACGAAATCAAGGTTTTCGACAATACTTAAATCTTCGTAAAAACTGAAACGCTGGGTCATATAGCCAACCTGTCGCTTGATCTCCTCACTTTCCCTGATGACATCAAAGCCGAGGCAGGTCCCTTCTCCCGCATCGGCCGCGAGCAGCCCGCAGAGCATGCGGATAATGGTGGTTTTTCCGCTGCCGTTCGGGCCGAGGAATCCGTACACTTCACCCCGACATACCTGCAGACCAACGCCGTTAACGACAGTATGCTCTCCGAAGCGTTTGGTCATTCCCCGTACGTCGATGGCAAATTCAGTAGTCATGGCATGGGACCGAAGCGGACATCTACCGGTTGACCGGGGTGCAGTTTTACCGCAGTTGCAGGATCAAACGTCAACTCGATCAGGTATACCAGTTTCTGGCGGTTATCGCGGTTGTAGATGACCGGCGGGGTGTATTCCGCCTGTGGTGAAATATATTGTACGCTGCCGGTATATGGTTCCTTCACTCCGTCAACGGTGACCTGGACGTTGTCACCCTGGTGGATTGCCGCAAGGAGCGGCTGTGGCACGAAGGTCCGTACCTTGATATTCCGTGGCGGCAGCAGGAGTATTGCCGGGCGGCCCGCAGCAATCCACTCTCCCGGTCGATAGAGTGTATCGAACACAACCCCTGCTGCCGGTGCTGTCTGGCGTGTCTGGGCGAGATCCCACTCAGACCGTATCAGAGCCGCCTCGGCTGCCCGTACGCCTGCCTCAGAGGCTGCAACCTGATCTCTCCGCACTCCGAGACGGGCGGTGCCAAGATCCGCCTCCAACTGGGCAACCCGTTGCCGGTCCTGGTCACGCAGGGAACGCTGGCGATCAACGTCCTGCTGGGATACTACGTTGGATTCCAACAGTTTTTCCAGGCGGAGAAGTTCTTTTTCCGAAAGCTGCAGTGTCACCCGTGCCAGATTCAGTTGGGCTGTGACGGAATCAATTTCGCTTGGCCGCTTTCCCTTTTTTGCATCAGCCAATTGTGCTTTCAGTTGATCCAACCGCAACTTGGCTTCATCCCGCACCGACCGTTCCTGAACACCTTCCAGAACAAAGAGCGGGTCTCCCGCCTTGACCCGAGCGCCGCGTTGCACAAAAAGTGTTTCCAATCTTCCCGCCTGGGGAGCGGCAATGGAGACGAATTCCCCTTCAACATAGCCTTGAACGATGTGATCTGCCGATGGAGAACGACTGCAGCCGAGTAAAAAGCAAAACAGCACTGCTGCGATGCCAGCGTCAGTTGAGCGCCGTGCTTTTTGAAAAACGTTTCCCGCCATTTGAACTCCGTATCCTGTGACCAGTGTAGATGAGGTGAACTAACATTGGTGAGACCCATTTTAGCGGATATCCGTCCGGAAACAGAATAAAAATCATGCGAATAATAAAAAAGGGCAGGAGATCGTCCCCTGCCCTTCATGCAACTCTCAGTGTGTATTGTGTCGTTTACCTACGGCAATACAGTCACTTTTCCGCTATCGAGATCATATTTTGCGCGAACGATCTTAGTCTCACCCTTTTCGACCAGTTCTTTGATGATAGGAGATTTGGCCTCAAGTGACTCTGAGACCAGATTGATGTTTTCCACGATGCACTCCTCAATCTGAGCAGCCTGTTCGACCGCATCAGCAGGCTTCGTACCGGCAACAACAGTGTCTACGGCGGGGTAAATCGACTCGGTCAGACTGCCGATGTTACCTTCTACATGGGCAGGGTAGGCGCTGTAGGTAGCGCTGACGGCGCCGCATCTTTCGTGGCCGAGTACAACAACAAGATTTGAACCCAGATGCTCAAGAGCGTACTCAATTGAGCCCAGTTCGTGGGGAGCAACAACGTTGCCGGCAACGCGGATGACGAATACTTCGCCAAGGCCCTTATTGAATAGTATTTCAGGCGGGACGCGACTGTCGGAACAGGTCAGGACTACGGCAAACGGCTTCTGACCGAGCGCGACTTCCTTACGATCTGATATGCCGGAATACTTCTGCAGAAGTGACAGGTCGCCTTTGACAAAACTGGCATTTCCTTTCAGCAGCATCTCAAGACCCTGCTCAGGGGTCGGTCTGGAGCAGACACCCTTGAAGTTGTATGTTCCTGTTGCACACTGGAGGTCGTCGGCCATTGCCGGTACTGCGAACATGATGCATGCTGCTGCTGTCAATAACAATTTTCTCATTCTTTCCTCTCCCTTTTGAGTGCCCGGGGGCATGATATCGGTCGAAACCGAAAACGTAATAAATGTTTGGCAGGATCAATCTATACATAGATATACCTGTATAAAAGCCCGGCGCTTTTATCATGTGAAACCGTTTCTGTCAAATGAAATACGTTAATGAAGACAGGATATTATGGATGACTTAACTCCTGTTACATGCATTGAACACCTGCCTGTACCTCAATCCTCAGCTTGCTCATTCAGGCGCCACTGTGCTACAACCGCTCTATGCTCCAACTAATCAATCTATCCAAAAACTTCGCCGGAACTCCCCTTTTTACTACGATCTCCTGGCACCTGAAAAAGGGTGAGCGGGTTGCACTGGTCGGTGAAAACGGTGCCGGAAAATCGACGCTGATGAAGATCATCGCCGGTTTGACTGAACCGTCGTCCGGTGAGATCCAGTTTGCCCGTGGTGCCAAGGCGTCCTATCTGCCCCAGGACGGCATCGTAACCGCAGGTCAGTCGCTGTTTCATGAAGCCCGAGCTGCACTTGGCGAGCTGCTGGCCATGGAGGAGGAACTGCACCGAATCGGGCTGGACCTGGAGCGACTGTCCCATGATTCTCCCGAGCATGAGCAAATTCTGACGCGCTACGGCGAGCTTCAGGAACAGTTCCGTCATGGCGGCGGCTACACGATGGAAGCGGAGATCGGCACCGTATTGAAGGGACTTGGCTTTGCCCAGTCCGACTGGCACCGTGACTGCGGCGAGTTTTCCGGCGGCTGGCAGATGCGTATCGCCCTAGCGCGGCTGCTGCTGCAGAAGCCGGACGTGCTGCTGCTGGATGAGCCGACCAACCACCTTGACATAGAAGCCCGTAACTGGCTGGAAGAATATCTTTGCGCCTATCCCGGTTCCGTCATCCTGGTGTCCCACGACCGCTTCTTTATGGAC
>JAQTXD010000191.1 GCA_028688955.1 Desulfuromonadaceae bacterium | reverse complement strand
CCCAACTGGAATATGTTCTTGAGTTTACATGACCATTAAGGTAAATTTTCTCTTCAGGAGTGCGTTACCAATCAATGCCTGAATCACGTTACGGGAGTGCCATGAGTACAGAATTTATTCCAAAATGGATCGCGTGGGAAACCACCCAGAAATGCAACCTCCACTGCGTACACTGCCGCTGTTCATCTGAGCTGACCTCATCAGAAGGGGATTTCACGACTGAAGAGGGAAAAAAACTCCTGAAGGAAATTGCCGACTTCTCCAAGCCGGTTGTTGTTCTCTCGGGAGGAGAACCGCTGTTGCGCCCCGACATCTTTGAGCTGGCGGAGTACGGCACATCCCTCGGCCTCCGCATGTGCATGGCGACCAACGGCTCACTCGTTACTGACGAGATCTGCCAGAGTATGAAGCGGGCCGACATAAAAATGGTATCACTGTCACTTGACGGCTCAACCGCCGCAGTACACGACAATTTCCGCCAATCCCCCGGTTCATTTGAAGGAGTTGTGCGGGCAGCGGAAATATTCCGCAGAAACGGCCAGAAGTTCCTGATCAACTCCTCTTTCACCAAGCGCAACCAGACCGATATTGCAGCCACGTTCAAGGTAGCCAAAGGCTTGGGAGCCACGGCCTGGTACATGTTTATGATCGTGCCGACCGGGCGCGGTGAAGAGATCATGAGTGAACTGATTTCAAAAGAGGATTACGAGGAAATTCTGGACTGGCATTACCAGCAGGAAAAGACAGAGGATGACATCCTCATGCGACCGACCTGCGCGCCGCACTACTACCGGATCGTACCGCAAAAGGCGAAGGCCGAAGGGACCACGTTCGAACGGCGCTCACTGACTTTTTCCACCGGCGGCGGCAAAGGCTGCATCGCCGCACAATCCATCTGTCTTATCGACTGTTTCGGCAACGTAAAGCCCTGTTCCTATTTCCACCGCACCGCCGGCAACATCAAGCAGACCCCCTTCCGTGAAATCTGGGAGAACTCGGAGCTGTTTAAAGACCTGCGTGATTTCAAGTCATACAAAGGGAAATGCGGCCAGTGTGAATACATCAACGTCTGCGGCGGATGCCGGGCCAGGGCAGACGCTGTGTACGGCGATTACATGGAAGAAGAACCATTTTGCAACTACGTGCCGATAAAGATGCAACGCGAAAACACAACTAAATAACAAAAACTGAACTTTTCTATTGACACTACGCAGTGATAACCTTATAAAGGAAATCCTTTTGCCCGGGTAGCTCAGTCGGTAGAGCAGAGGATTGAAAATCCTCGTGTCGGCGGTTCGATTCCGTCCCCGGGCACCACTTAAATAAATAAAGCACCTGCGTTAATTCGCAGGTGCTTTTTTATTTCCCGTCACACATCCATGTTTCCTCAGCCACTCTTCAAACCGCCTGCCTGATCAAGTCAAACACCACTCGCGCAAACCCTTTGGCCACTTCCGGGTTGGACAGAATCTGCATCATCTGCTTTTGATGAGCCTCACTGCTGTCCATCACCGCGTCGTCAAGTGCCTTGGGAAAATCGCCCAGCATCGCCTGTTCCGGCGAGTTGTTCTGAATCTGATCCATGACAATCCTGTTTTCACTCACCTTGTCACGAATGGTGTGGGCGTAATTGATCAGATCCACGTCCAGCTTCTCCCGCAGTAACGGTCGCATGCCGGGCGTAGAGGCTGGGCTTTTCCCGATTCCACCGTAATATATCCGATAAGATATTTTTATTGATTATATTCGATTGCACATATATTATTTATATATCTGAACGAGTATAATTCCGGGGGTTACTATGGAACAGTCTGTTCTAACAGCAGAAATACTTGGAAAAACAATGCGGGCAGATCGGAAGAACAAACACCTAACACAGGGGCAGGTTGGCAAACTTGTTGGGATAGAGCAGCATACCATATCCAAGCTGGAAGCCGGAAAAGCAGGAGTAGGTTTTGGCACTCTCTTTCGTGTCTTGGCAGCTCTCGATCTTGAGCTTGTTGTCCGTCCACGAAAAAAACCGGTACAAGAAGGTGACGCATGGTGATTGGGCGCCCCCGGAAAAGAAAAAACGAACTCTTTATACTTATGAACGGCGAGCATGTCGGCCACTTAACCAAGGCGACAACAGGGCAACTTCGTTTTGAGTATGTGGATAGTTGGCTTAATTCCTCAGCAAGCAGGCCTCTATCTATGTCTATGCCTTTACCAGACAGGGTTTATACAGGGGCGGTAGTCGAAAACTTTTTTGAAAACTTGCTGCCAGACAATGTGTCTATTCGTAACAGGATTCAGGCTAAGTTTGGTGCGTCAAGTAACAGTGGGTTCGATTTATTATGGCATATTGGCGGTGATTGCGTTGGCGCAATCCAGATTCTGCCGGAAGACGCTGTCGTTTCCGATGTGCGAAAAATCAATGCCACGCCGCTCTCGGTATCAGAAATAGCTACTACACTGAGAAATTACAGAACAATGCCGCTTGGGATGAATGAAAATGACGATTTCAGGATATCCATGGCCGGGGCACAGGAGAAAACAGCTCTCCTGTTCCTTGATGGACGTTGGTGTCGCCCCGTGGGGTCTACCCCAACCAGCCATATATTCAAGTTGCCGATAGGCAAAATTGAACATAGCAACATGGACCTGACTGATAGCGTAGAGAACGAGTGGATATGTCATCTGATTCTCAAAGAGTTTGGCATTCCCGTCGCTGAAACGGATATTGAGACTTTCGATGACATGAAGGTGTTAGTGATTAAACGGTTTGACCGCAGATGGTCTGATGACAGATCCTGGTTGATCAGATTGCCCCAGGAAGATATGTGCCAAGCGCTCAATATTCCGCCAGCTCTTAAATATG
>JAQTXD010000190.1 GCA_028688955.1 Desulfuromonadaceae bacterium | reverse complement strand
CAGAGTCTTCTGGAGCTTTTCACGGTCGCGGGTAAACTGCAGCGCTTCTTTTTTGGTGTAGGCGTCGATGGTGCCGTCTTCGAACATGGCGTCGATCTTCTTGAGGCGATCGATGCTCTGCTTAACGGTGGCAAAGTTGGTGAGCATGCCGCCCAGCCAGCGCTGGTTGACATAATGCATGCCGCAACGTGATGCCTCTTCGGCAACCGAGTCCTGAGCCTGTTTCTTTGTGCCGACAAACAGGACGGTGTTGCCTTCCTGAGCCGATTCCTTGACGAAGCTGTAGGCGGTTTTGAAGTAGCGGACGGTTTTCTGCAGGTCGATGATGTAGATGCCGTTACGTGCCCCGAAGATGTAGGGCTTCATTTTGGGGTTCCAGCGTTTTGTCTGATGACCGAAATGAACGCCAGCTTCCAACAGTTCCTTCATACTGATACTTGACATGCGTTTCTCCTTTGGTTTTTCCTCCGCCCCGCCGAATCCCCGTCATCTCATAAATAGGGACACCACCGGATCTACCGAGGCGTGTGAATTGAATAGCGGGATTTTATAACACATTGAACTGGTGAAAATCAAGGTAAAATAGTCATGCTCGCCAGACCAGTGCGGCAATCGGACACGCTTTTATGCACCCACCGCAGGAGTTGCAGCGTTCAGGTCGGGTGATTACGGCATGTTTGTGAAAGCGGACCGTTTCCAGAGTGATGATCTTTGCCGGGCAAGCCGCCACGCAGCGGCCACAGCCGCTGCAGAGCGTCAGGTTGATCGTCGGCACTCCGCTTAAAGTCCCAGCTCCATCTGTTTCCATGTGAACTCGCGTTTTGACTGCTTGTTGCCAAAGGGGTAATAGCGGGGACAGCTTGCAACGACTGCATTCGCAACCTGCTTGCAGGTGCGGCGGCATGATGTGCAGAGTTTATTGGCGTGTGGTTTTTGAGTGGTATTTTTCTGTGTCATGGTGATTTATCCATGCAGGGGCGGCTGTCGGGCCGCCCCTGCGAAATTCGGGTCTATTCGATAAACGTGACCCAGCCGAATTCATCCTTCAATTTTCCTGTCTGAATGCCGGTCAGGGTGTCATAGAGCCGCTGGGTGACTTCTCCTACCTTGCCGCCGGTCAGCTGCAGTGCTTCATTCTTGTAACAGAGCTTTCCAACGGGTGAGATAACTGCCGCCGTGCCGCTGCCGAACGCTTCGGTAACCTTGCCGGAGCGAATGTCGGCCATCAGGTCATTCACGTCGATTTGCCGCTCCTCCACCGTATAGCCCAGCGTAGGGGCCAGTTTCAGAACCGAATCTCGGGTTACGCCGGACAGGATCGAGCCGTTCAGGACGGCGGTAACGATGTGGCTGCCGTAGGCAAAAAACATGTTCATCGCGCCGACTTCCTCGATATAACGCATTTCCCGCCCATCCAGCCAGAGCACCTGATCATAACCTTTCTGCTTGGCTTCGAGCCCGGCCTTGAGAGAACTGGCATAGTTACCGCCGGTCTTGGCCTCGCCTGTTCCCCCCGGTACCGCCCGAACATAATGATCCTCCACCATGATGTTTATCGGATTGAATCCTGCCGCGTAATAGGCACCTACCGGTGAAAGAATGACGAAGAAATAATAGTGATCCGAAGGATGAACCCCCAGAAACGGTTCTACGGCAATCATTGCCGGACGAATATAAAGCGACGTGCCCTCTGCCGTCGGGATCCAGTCGCGCTCCAGGGAAACCAGCTGTTCGATCCCCTTCAGAAACAACTCTTCCGGTATTTCCGGCATGCAGATACGGTCTCCGGACTGGATGAAACGACGGGCATTCATCTCCGGACGGAACAATGCAATGCGTCCGTCAGCCCATTTATAGGCCTTGAGTCCTTCGAATATCTCCTGGGCATAATGGAAAACTGAGCAGGACGGGTCAAGAACAAAGGGAGCGTACGGCTCAATCCGGGCGTCATGCCACCCCTGGTCTGCTTTCCACTCCACTATCATCATCCGGTCGGTGAAATGTTTGCCAAAGCCGAGCTGTGATTGGTCGGCAACTTTTGCCTTCATCTTCTCCGTCGGCAACGGAATTATTTTAATATCCATGGATAAGTCCTCCAGTTGTTGATTAATACGGCCAGTTACAGACAAAAGTACTTATCATAAACAGCAGGTTGCGGCAAGGTTAAAAACCTTGACAGTCCTTAACCGGAACAACTTTGTTGATATAATTATTGCTTTCCCGGCCGCATGAAAACGAATTTTTAACATACTAATTGACAAAGTTCCGCCAATCTGTTTTAGTGCCGCTCATTCGTTCGTAACTGTTTAAAATAACTGAATAATTTTAGTTTTGCTAAATAA
The DNA here is from genome assembly GCA_028688955.1 of Desulfuromonadaceae bacterium. Classification (GTDB taxonomy): domain Bacteria; phylum Desulfobacterota; class Desulfuromonadia; order Geobacterales; family Pseudopelobacteraceae; genus JACRCG01. The sequence continues at coordinate 523 of JAQTXD010000190.1, read as the reverse complement.
ATTTATCAAGGAGAATATCTGCATGGAAAAATACCGGTTTCGTAAAGTCATGGCGGCCAACAGAGGTGAGATTGCTATCCGTATCTTTCGCGCCTGTACCGAGCTGGGCATCGGCACGGTAGCACTGTATTCCGAAGAGGACAAACTCTCACTGCATCGCTACAAGGCTGACGAGGCATATCTGATCGGTAAGGGCAAGTCGCCGATTGACGCGTATCTCGGCATTGACGAGATCATCGCTCTGGCGCTCAAGGCTGATGTTGACGCTATCCACCCCGGCTATGGTTTTCTTGCTGAAAATGCCGAATTTGCCGAAGAGTGTCGCGTCAACGGCATCACCTTTATCGGACCTTCAGCTGAGATGATGCGCTCATTGGGGGACAAGGTCTCCGGAAGAAAAGCGGCAATCGCAGCAGGTGTCAATGTCGTGCCTGGAACGGAAAACCCGATCGAGAGGGAAGAGGATGCATTGATCTTTGCCAAGGAACATGGCTATCCGATCATCATCAAGGCGTCGGCAGGT
>JAQTXD010000189.1 GCA_028688955.1 Desulfuromonadaceae bacterium | reverse complement strand
CAAGGGGGCCGACAGTCTGAAGCTTCTGGCACACGTCATGAACCTGGCTGACCAGCGCGGTTACCGGTTGGGCAACCTGGACGCAACGATCATTGCCCAGCGCCCGAAGATGGCGCCACACATACCGGTCATGTGTGCGAATATCGCGCGGGTGCTGAGCAGTACGGTCGGCCAGGTAAATGTCAAGGCCACCACCGAAGAGGGGCTCGGCTTCACCGGTTCGGGTGAAGGGATCTCCGCCCATGCCGTGGTGGTACTGTTGAGCAGAGGGTAGATTTCAGTTGGTTATTACTGCTCCCGGCCGGATTCAGAGCGGCAGATGACATACAGGACAGGAGGCGTTTGATGAAATACATGCGGTCAGAATTTATTACGGGTGCCTCAATCGCAGCAGCCTTTATACTGTCGGCAGCGTGCAGTGTCGCATACGCCGCTGACGGAGCCGGTGGAGTCCTGCGGCAACTTGAGAAAAGCGATACGACGTACAAGTTCAAGGAACAGGCGCCGCCGGTGGTGGAAAAAGAGGATAAAAAGCCGCCCATGGAGCAGCAACCGGCCAACGTCATGGTTTTTGTGAAGAGGTTTCGTCTTGAGGGGAATACCCTGATGAGCGAGAAGGAACTCTTGTCAGGAATCAAGCTTGGCAGCGGTAAAGAGATGACTCTGGACGAAATTAAAGCTGTGGCGGATACGGTTACGGCCAAATACCGTGCCAAAGGGTATCTTCTTGTTAATGCCTATGTACCGTCGCAAAGCATCTTCGACGGGGCTACCATCATAAAAAGCAGCAGCGGCTTTCATATTGTTAATGCGTTTGGGGCGGTAATGATAAAGGTTGTCGAAGGGAAAGTCGGGACGATTTCCGTAACCGGCAACGAGTATTACAAAAGTTCATTCATTGAAGGTTACCTGCATACAGTCAGAAAGGATCCCTCCCTGAAGGAGGAGGCCCTGGAAAGAGCGCTCCTCCTCCTGGGGGAGTACCAGTCCCTGTCGGTAAAGGCGACGCTTAAAGCGGGAACGGAATTCGGGACGACGGATATCATCGCGACGGTCTCGGATAAACTCCCGCTATCCGGGTCTGTTGCCTATGACAACTTTGGCGTGAAGTCCACAAGCAAGAACCGTCTCTCGGCATCACTGAACGTCGGCAATTCGATCACGAGCGGCGATGTGATCAAGCTGCACGGCATTATCGGGCTGGATGACCTGGACCCGGGCAGGCTTTCATACGGGCGTGCCGAATATGTCGTCCCGGCGGGAATAGCTGGTACACAGGTGGGCGCATACTATTCGAACGCCGTCTACAGCGTTGGTGGAGCGGATCCGCTTGCCACTCTGGAGCTTAACGGTAAAGCGCATGTTGCCGGCATTTATGTCACCCACCCGGCAATAAGGACGCTCGCTGAAAGTCTTGATATACGATTTGGCGGCGAATACATTTCCCTGTACGACAACCTGCTCGGGAGCATTCAGGACAAGGATGAGATCCGCAAGATCGTGACGGGAATTTCCTACGAAGCGGCGGACAGATTCCTCGGGAGAAATTTCATCAGTTTCGGCTATGCGCAAGGTATTGGCGCATTATTGGGCGGCACGGAAAAAGGGGCGCTCAATCCCAGTCCCAGTTATCTCGGCGCTGACAACATGTTCAGTAAATTCAACCTGGATGCCATGCGCTTGCAAAAGCTGCCCGGTTATAATTATCTGACTGCAAAGGGGAGCTTCCAGTATTCACCGGACCGCCTCTTCTCCGCAGAAAGAATGCAGCTTGGCGGTGAAGGTTCCGTGAGAGGATTCAAGCCGGCCAGCGCAAGCGGAGACAGCGCCTACTTCGCGTCACTGGAACTGTTACTGTCACCCCCCTATCCCGAAACAGAGATCTTCGGGCAGAAGCTTGGCAATACCCTTAAGTTTGCCCTGTTCACCGACTACGGCGGGGTCATCAACTCGAGTCCGCGCCCCTCGGAAATAAGTTCCGCGACACTTGCAAGCATCGGTGCCGGACTGAGGCTGTACGGCGGCAACACGCTTTACTGCAAGCTGGATTGGGCCCTCCCCGGTGCAGACGGCGGCTATAACGGCTTTAAAGTGGATAACAGCCGGATTTATTTTCAGACGGTAGTGTCGTTCTAGGATACTGAATACGTAGTGATTCAGGAGGAAACTCATGAAACAACATCATAAGGTTAGTGCGGCCGGCACGGCAGTCTGTGCCCTCACGCTTTTATCCGGTTTAACAGCCCCCCCGTGCCATGCCCTGCCGCAGGATGGTGCAGTTGTCGGAGGAGCGGCGACCATTTCGCAGCCGAACCCGACAACCATGAATATCAATCAGACCTCCGCCAACGCCATCATAAACTGGCAGGGGTACAGCATCGGCGCCAATGAAGCGGTGAAATACCTTCAGCCCGGCAGCAGTTCGATTGCGCTCAACAGGGTAACCGGTGTTGACCCCTCGCATATATATGGTCTCCTCTCCGGCAACGGCCAGGTCTGGGTGATAAATCCCAACGGCCTGCTGGTCGGTCCCGGGGCAACGGTGCAGACCGGAGGCTTTCTCGCCTCGACCATGAACATCACCGATGAAAACTTCCTCTCCGGTAAATACACCTTCACGGCTGCGCCCGGGTCCCAGGCGTCAATCGCCAATCAGGGAACTATCTCGGTCGCAGACGGCGGCTATGTGGTCCTTGCCGCCCCCTCGGTGAGTAATTCCGGCACGATCGTCGCGAACCTGGGTACCGTTCATCTCGCATCGGGTGACACAGCGACGCTCACAATCGATAACGGCAGCCTCATCAACGTGGCGGTAGACGGTGCGGTTGCGGCACAGGCGCTCGGAGTAACCAATAGCGGCCGCATAAGCG
>JAQTXD010000188.1 GCA_028688955.1 Desulfuromonadaceae bacterium | reverse complement strand
GATCTCACGGTTGGCATCTGTTTCCCGCGCCGCCACGACGATCCTGATTGAGAAAATCCGCGGGGCATCGGCAACTGATTGGGCCCCGTCGGCAGAATTTTTGCGTCCGTTGAAGGGAAAACTGTCCGGGCTTCGCTGGCACTGGCTGTTAATATTGATACGGCAGACCTGATTGACGAGGGCGTCAACCAGTTGGGCCAGCAGATCGGTATCACGCCCGAAGATGCTGGCCTGCTGGCCGTAGTTTGAGGCCACCACATACTCGATCGGCTCCCGGATGTCATCAAACGGCACAACAGCTATGACAGGTCCGAACTGCTCTTCATTGTACACCCTCATCGCCGGGGTCACCGGATACAACAGGGCCGGATAAAAGAATGAACCGATTCTGGCACCGCCGCCAGGGTTGACAACCTTGGCACCGAGACCCGTGGCATCGTCAACCAGCCCCTCCAGATAGGCCGGTTTTTCCGGCTCCGGCAGCGGCGTAACGGTAACCCCCTGCTCCCACGGCATGCCGCATTTGAGTGCTGTTATCCCTGTCGACATCCGCTGCAGAAAATCATCAACGATCGATCTGTGCACGAACATGATCTTCAGAGCGGTGCAGCGTTGTCCATTGAAGGTCAGGCTCCCCTGGATACATTCGCTGACCGCCAGTTCAAGATCGGCGTCAGGGAGGATAATCGCCGGATTCTTGGCATCCAGGCCGAGTACGCAGCGGAGTCGATGAGGGCGCGGATGAACCGCACGGAGAGCATCGGCTACTCGATGGGTGCCGATAAAACCGAGCACATCCACCTGTCCCGATGCCATCATAGGAGGAACCACCGTTTCACCCTCGCCGTAGACAGTGTTGATGACACCGGCCGGAAACGAATCACGAAACGCCTCCAACAGCGGTTGAAAGACCAGAACACCGAAGCGGGGCGGCTTCAGTACGATGGTGTTACCCATCACCAGTGCCGGAATCAGGGTCGTAAAGGTTTCGTAGAGCGCGAAGTTATAGGGCCCCATGCAGAGCACGACTCCCAATGGAGCACGCCTGATCTGCCCGATGATCCCCTGCTGGATGACAAAGCGGGATGATGCCCGGTCAAGCTCTTTCAGCGATTCCAGGGTGTCACGGATATAAGTTACCGTCCGGTCGAACTCCCGCTCCGCTTCCTGCAGCGATTTACCGATCTCCCATTGAAGAAGCATTACAATATCGGCGCGCTTCTTCAGCATGGCAGTGGTAAATTGTTGAACCCTCTGGATCCGCTCTCCCACCGACATGGTCGGCCAGACACCACGACCATTTGCATAGGCACGTGCCGCCACAGCGAGTGTTTCCAGCGCAGCCGTTTCAGTCAGCAGCGGCGCTTCACCGACCAGCTTCTGCATGCATTCTGCGGAGGTGCGTATGCAGACCGGCGAAAGCACCTCCTGCAGCGGACCCTCCCAACGGCGCAGCTCGCCATCGATCAGATAGAAATCCTGCCTGATCGGCTGCCAGTTACGGTACTGTTCGGGGATCTGGTTCTCTTCGGGGAAAAGCGTTTCTATTTTACGTGGCATGTGGCAGCTTTCGTGGGTATTTGATCGTGGAGTCAGCATTATGGTTAAAAACGCAGTGATTTGCGCAACAGTTACTGTTGATAAATGTAAAAAGGCACCGTTTTAACGAATGCCCTGAAAGTGTCCGGAACTATTTCCGGTACCATGGTTGTCTCCTGACAACTAGGGCCAAATATACTGGCATCGCTCCTCTACGGTCAACAGAAAAGCCGCTTTCAATATTTATTCGGCACCAGCTGAGGCGACCGAGGCCAGCATTGCCACCATCTCACCATGGATCAAGCCGTTACTTGCCACGAACCGGCCAGCGAACAGATCGTACGGAGAGCCGTCAAAGGAGGTCACCATCCCGCCCGCTTCACGCACCAGCAGCACCCCTGCGGCCACATCCCACGCTTTCAGCTTAAGCTCCCAGAAACCGTCCAACCTGCCGGCGGCCACATAGGCCAGATCAAGCGCTGCCGCACCGGCCCTCCGAATGCCCCGGGCCTGCTTCTGAAAGGCGATGAAATTGGCAAAATTATTGGCCGGATCGGTGGCGCAATCGTAGGGAAAACCGGTTCCGAGCAGAGAGTTTTTCAGCGGAGCGCTGGCCGATACGAACAGGCGGTTGCCGTTCAGGTAGGCGCCGCCCCCTTTGGTTGCCGTGAACAGCTCATCATAAACCGGATTATAAATCACCCCGGCAACAAGCTCTCCCGACAATTCCAGCCCGATAGAGGAGCAGAACCAGGGATAACCATGGGCATAATTGGTCGTGCCGTCAACCGGATCAATGATCCAGCGGCAGGGAGAACCGCCCTGCGGGTAATCACCCTCCTCGGCAACAATGTTGTGATCGGGGAAGCGCGAATGCAGATGCGCCACGATCAACCGTTCCGACTCCTTGTCAACCTCCGTCACCAGATCCTTGTCACCCTTCATCTCGATGTTCAGCGATGAAGCGAAGCGTGACTTCTGGTAGCTGCCGGCGATCCGGGCGGCGACAACAGCCTCCCGGAGATAATCATCGTAAGCTGTCATGTCAGCGACGCGGCGCATTCAGCAGCGGCATAATAAATTTGTCGAAGACAACCCTCTGTTTTGCCGACAGCAGATCGATATCCCCCTCGTTATCGAGCAAGAAGGTTCCGACGCCGACGACTGTTTTTGCAAGGTAGCCGGTACCGGCGACGCTCTTTTCTATTTCATAACCGCGTTGGTGGATCAGGTTTTTCATCAAGACCAGATCGACATTCATATATTCAGCTCCCGTTGATGTAATATGCGCTTTTCCCACCGGGAAAACCGCCTTATGCAAATATGCACTATCATGCACAGAACATCCA
>JAQTXD010000187.1 GCA_028688955.1 Desulfuromonadaceae bacterium | reverse complement strand
GCAGATTATGCCCCAGCAACTCCTCCTCCCGTTTGTAGCCGAACATGGCAACACCTGCTGAGGAAACCATGCGGATCGTGCCCTTTGTATCCGTTATAGTAATGCCGTCGGGGGAGGCGTTGAGGATCGACCGGTACAGCGCTTCGCTTTCCTGCAACGCATCGCCAACCTGTTTGTAGTCGGCCAAAGTGTTTTTCAGTGCCGTTGACAGGCGGGAAAAGCGGATTGCAATCACACTGGCAAACAGTACCAGCGCCAGTGCGACGGCAAGACTGGCATAGATCCAGCGAAGATCCTGCGGTGACGGTTTTGGATCGTAGAGAAAACCATTGAAGTTGAAGCCCGGCTTCAGCAGGCCCATTTCGGCATATACGTTGGCAATGTGCCGCCAGTGACCAGGGTTCATGTGCCCGATTTCCATCAGTGGTGTTTGCAGCAGCGATTCCATCTGGTGGGCTTCGAAGCGCAGGTGTTCAACGCTGTACTGTTGAGTGTAACGGGTCCGAATAAGCTGTGCAATCTCCCCCGGGTGGTTTATGGCATATTTCCACCCCTTCAGACTTGCTTCCCGAAATGCACGCACCATTTCTGGCTTCAGCCTGATCTGGCTCTCGGTGGTAAAAAGATTATCGCCATAAAAATCAGCGCTCACCAGACTGGCGGAAGAGGTTTGTTTCTGAAGCGCTGATTTGTTCAAAGCGACCGCGTCATCACCTGCATTGGTGCAAAAAACGTCCGTTATTCCGGCCGACAGATCTTCGGCACGAAATGATTCAGCCAGCGGAGTTATTTTATCAGCTGGGACACCTTCGCTGCGGAGATAGTCGCGCAGAGGGGAGTGATCCGGCCCGTTTTTTATACTTTTACCCTTCAGGTCACGCTCTAATTGCTGGAATATCACCGCCATGACGACCACAGGCGCACCCTGCTCCCGGCGGATAAGCAGGTCACTGGTGCCGACACCGAACTCCGCCTGGCCGTCCAGAACCTTTTGCACCGGGTCTTCGCCCTTCTTGTTGGGGATGATCTCGACATCCAGCCCTGCCGCTTGATAATAGCCCTTTTCTTTAGCAGCATAATATCCGGCAAACATATAATGGTGCGGCCACTTGAGCTGCAAGCGCACCTTTTCGTTAGCCGCAGCAGAAAGCGGGCAGAGCATCACCAGCAACAGTGACAGGAAGCAGTAAAAACGCCGGTGCGCACCGCTGGATGTGAATATCGCGTAACAATTCATTGTGTTGGCCCCTGTTTAATTTTAATACACTATAACAAGGAAAAAAGTAAAGAAACAGCTTGGTGGTCAGCTGCAACATTGACAAACCCACCCTCGGATTATTATAGTGTAGAGTGCTTATTAACACTGCCAGAGGAGCTTACACGTCATGCCGATGTACGAATACCGTTGCACGAGCTGCAATCACGAATTTGAACTGCGCCAGAAATTTTCAGATCCACCAGCCAGCCAGTGTCCCCAGTGCGGCGAAAAAGTGGAGAAAATGATCTCTGCCACCGCCTTCAGCCTGAAAGGTGACGGCTGGTTCAATACCGGTTACTGCCCTAAAACAGAGGCTCCAAAGCCGGCAGGATGCGGCGGCTGTGCCTGCTCCGGGGAATAAGATTTCAAGACGGTTCAATTTCTTTTTGAATTATTTTTCAGTATCCCCGGAGGGTCCCACCGATGAAAGTCAAAAAAGCCGTTTTTCCGGTTGCCGGTCTCGGCACCCGCTTTCTTCCGGCGACCAAATCATCCCCCAAAGAGATGCTGCCGCTGATTGACAAGCCTCTTGTGCAGTACGTCGTTGAGGAGGCGGTGGCTTCCGGTATTGAGCAGATTCTTTTTGTGACCGGTCGCGGCAAACATAATATCGAGGACCACTTTGATATTTCCTTCGAACTGGAGGCGCATCTCTACGACAAGGGGAAGGACCGTGAACTTTCGCGGGTTCATGAAATAGCCGAGATGGTTAATATTTTCTACGTGCGCCAGCGGCAGGCGCTGGGGCTCGGCCACGCCATCCTCTGCGCCAGGGACTTCATCGGCAACGAACCCTTTGCCGTACTGCTGGGGGATGACATTATTGACAGCGAGCGCCCATGCCTTGGCCAGCTGCTGGATGTTTTCGATCAACAGGGCGGCTCGGTACTGGCGCTGGAAAAGGTTCCGCTGGAGAACATCTCTTCGTACGGTTGCGTCGCGGCAGAGCAGCTAAACCAGCGCACCTTCCGCGTGACAGACATGGTCGAGAAACCTGCGCGCGAAGAAGCTCCCTCCGATATGGCGATCATTGGGCGCTATGTTCTGACGCCACGCATTTTTGACATTCTTCTGGACCAGGAACCGGGAAAAGGTGGGGAGATTCAGCTGACCGACGCCATCCTGACGCTGTCAAAAGAGGAAAAGGTTTACGGCTGTCTGTTTGACGGCATCCGCCACGATTGCGGCGACAAGCTGGGCTTTCTGAAAGCGACCGTCGATATGGCGCTCAAGCGGAAGGAATTCAGCGCTGAATTCGAGGCGTATCTGCGCCAGCGGTTGGCCTGAAAAGCAGTTGATTTTTATGGTAATAGAAAAGGCGGGCCGCATATCGGGCCCGCCTTTTCTGTTACCCACTAACGTGTGCGACCGCTACTTCTGTTCGGCAACGGCCTGCGACGTATCTCTTTTCGGCTCCCATCCCTGCCAGACATACTCCGGGTCCATCATCGGATCATAGTAGCCGGGCTGCGGAACCATGCAAAATACCGTTTCCGTCACCCCGATCAGGGCGCGATACAGAGTCATCCCGACCCCCTTGATCGGTCCGATGACATAGCCAACCGCCCCCATGTCCCGAGCGGTCAGGATCGTCTGCTTTGGAAGCTCGACGATGCTGGTCACGGCATTGGTGACTCCTCGTGTCAGCT
>JAQTXD010000186.1 GCA_028688955.1 Desulfuromonadaceae bacterium | reverse complement strand
AGATATCGACACAGCGCCTGCAACTGCTTTCGTTGAAGCGGATCGGCGAACAGCGGGAAGAATCAATCCTCAGGTCATCGCGGTTTCCGTCGCTGTCAGTCATGGGAGTTGTGCGACAGGGTCGCCATATCGGCAACGACAAAGGTAGCTGCAGTACAGGCGATCGCCTGGTACAAGGGGGATTCACCATCTTCAACAATGCTGGCTGTAAATGGTTCCAGCCATGGCAACAGTAAAGTGGCCAGAAAATCCCGTTGCAGACCTGCCAACCGGCCAGACTCGTCATGATCACCAGACGTTATGGCCTCACGCTGTTTGAAAGCCAGATACGACATAAACTCCAACTCAACCGCAATATGATCCGGCAATTCAGTGAAATCTTCAGCCAGCCGCAGACCGCAATTATCATAAAAGGCCGAAACCCTGGCGGTAGAAGGCCCCATCACCCCTTTTGAGTCGTCTAGCCAGACAGATCCGTAGGGAGGGGCCACCAGCTTGAACGGCCCCAAAAACAGCCGACTATACTCCACCAGGAGCTCTTCCAGCGCCGCAGTACTACAGCATGATGCCGCCTGGCGGGCCAACGCAGCGGCACCCGGGTCAACCCCCTCAAGCAGGCCTGCCAATGAGGTACAGCACCGTTCTTCCAGAAACGCAGCGGTCGGCGGATAATAGCAAGCCGCCAACAGACGGTAAATATCTTCACGAATGGTATTCAACAGGAGCTCCGATACAAGCGGGGGATGGAAACACGTCCCATCCCCCCGCAATCAAATACTGCACATTACCTGATCAGCCCTTTTTCCTGGTGTCAAATGACCTGATATAGGCCACGTTCGGCTTTGTCTTTTTTTCTTCCTTCAGCCGCATCGGCTTGTGCTTCTTCAGTGCCTGCGCCGGTGCGCTCGATGCATCGTTCAGATCGCCGAAGATACGGGCCTTGGACGGACAGGCTGCCACACAGTAGGGCTGTTCCCCCTTTTTAATCCGATGCTCGCAAAGAATACATTTCTCGACAACCCCCTTCTTGCGGACACTCAGGTAGTCGGGATGAACGTACGCGTGCTGATGGGGAGGAATTGCGCCGGCAGCCTTCGCTGTTTCAGCGCCGGATGCGGTGCACCCCATGATCATCTCACTACTGTCGTGATAAACCGCGTGTGGGTCCTGACTGGAGTCATTGGCGCTGATGACGCTGTACTGGGCCTTTTCCTTGACAACATCGGTGGCGCTGTAGGGGCAGGCTTTCTGACAGCGGCGGCAACCGATGCAGCGTTCATCATTATGCATGGTGATCCCGTCGGAGGTCTTGAACATCGCCTTGGGAGTCACCGGGCAGGCCTTGACGCATGGTGCGTCACTACAGTGGTTACACAGCACCGGGATGGAGCGGTAGGTGGCCTTGGGGAATTTTCCCGCTTCCTGACAGATAAAATCGGCCCAGTTGAAGGTCTGCCCGTTAGCGCGGCCCTGAGTATTGTTTTCGGTTTTGCAGGCCAGGGCACAGGCGCCGCAGCCGACACATTTTTGCAGGTCAATGACCATTCCATATTGTTTTGCCATTTATATATCCCCCCTTTCCTAAACCTTCTCGATTTTTACGCCGGTAAAGCCACCATTACGGGCCGTGGCACCACTCAGCCGGTCATAATCGTCCGGCATCAGCTCGTTGTTGTTGCCGCCGCGGGGTTGTGCCGTGGCATAATCCTTGGCAGCAGCCCGGCCATACGCCCAATGTCCCTGACCATAGCATTTGGCCACCGTGCCGGGGCGAACCCCCTCCCACAGCTTGGCCTTGGTGACAATTGAAGCGCTGGTCGAGGTAAGGCGGATGGCATCACCATCCTTGATCCCCAGCTTCCTGGCATCAGACGGGTTGATCTTGGCCACGTCATCCCAACTGATATCACCGGCATCCAACTTCTTGAACTCCTGGTACCAGGCGGTGTTGGCGCTGCGCCCTTCACGGTTAAGACGGGATTTGTGATCGATAAAGGTGTAGGGGTACTCCTTCAGGCTGCCGTGACGCTTGGGTGATTCGTAGTGCGGCACAAAAACCAGCTCCCCCTGGGCATCATAGCCGCTTGACGTAAGGATGTCGTCTATGCCGGTTTTGTGCTTGGCGGCAAAGAGGGTGAGGGTCTTTTTCAGGGTCTCGCTGTAGAATTCGAACTTGCCGGTCTCGGTTTTGAACTTGCCTTCAAACTTCTTGGTATCTGCGTTGACCTTGCCCCAGTTCTTTTTGTAGGGATAGGTTTCGCTGTTGTAGATCCCCTTTTTCTTGAATTCAGCCCAACTGGCTATGTTGTCACCCTTGAGCTTTTCCTTGCCATTCCAGATCTTCTGACTGGAGATTCTGGCGGCTATCTCGGCAAATTCTGCAGCATTAGCCGGCTTCTTCCTGGTTTCCGGGTCTTCAAAAGAGGCGTAGTAGTCGTAGAGATTGCTGAAACCACGGGCCTTCAGTTTTTCTGCCAGCAGCCAAACAAATTCTGTTTCCTCGGACTTAACCTGCCAGAGCGGCTTGGCCACCGGCTGCTGGATCGACATATGACCATGCAGGTTAGCCATATTGGTGAGTATGGTCAGTTTTTCCGTAGGGGCAAAAGTCGCAGGCAGCACGATATCGGCAAACTGGGACATCTCGGAGGCATTGGTTACCAGATGTACAAAGAAGGGGATCATAGCCATGGCCTTGTCCCAACGATCAGCACCGGTGCAGGAAAAATTGAAGTTGTTCCATGTGCCGATGAAGACCTTGACCGCCCCCGGGTTCTTGAGCATGCCGTTAGCCACGTTATTGGTGACTACGCCGGCTTTTGCGCTTTCCGTAACCGTGCCGTCCTTGTTTTCCTTTTTGTCTATGCCACCCATGATTGCAGGCATATCCTTGGCACCGCGCCCGTCCAGCTTCTTCTCTTTGCCAAAA
>JAQTXD010000185.1 GCA_028688955.1 Desulfuromonadaceae bacterium | reverse complement strand
GCAGCCGGCCAGTTCAGGCAGGATCTCTACTATCGTCTTCAGGTGATCGCCATCCATATCCCTGCTTTACGGGAGAGGCGTGAAGATATCATCCCGCTTACCGTGCATTTTATACGCACGTTCGCGGAGAAGATGGGGCGCCCCATCCTGGGGCTCTGTGAGGCCACGACCAGCGTTCTTCTGGAGTATGGCTACCCTGGCAATGTACGCGAACTGGAGCACGCCATCGAACGCGGCGTTGCACTTTGCACCGGAGACAGTCTTGCGCCTGGAGACCTTCCCCCGGTTTTTGTTACCACCCGCAAAGAGAAGCCTGCAACAGAAGGAATGTACCCTCACGTATCGGATAACCTCTCCCGCAAAATGGATGGCTACGAGCGCCAGGTCATTCTGGACGCCCTGGTAAAAACGGGCGGCCGCAAGGCCGATGCAGCAAAAATGCTCGGGATCTCGCGCAAGACCCTCTGGGAAAAATTAAAACAGCTGGAGAAAACGTAACTATATCCACCCTGGCGTTACCATCCGGTAACACAACAAATCAACCCCACCCACCATACACCCCACTAAACTTCCGTAGTTTCAACCAGATAGCGACAGCCACACGAGTTGGCGCAACACTTGCTAATACCTGTTTCTGTATTGCAGATTTCTGATTGCATATAGGCAGACGTCTGATACGCTTTTATGATCTGAAAGAGCGAGGGCGGGCGCGACCACCATTCAAAAACAATCTGCTGATCAGGCAGGAACACCACAAGAGAAAGGAGAATCACCATGCTGAAGAAGAATCTGGCCCTTGCTGCGGCCATCATCGGGGCAATTTCCGTATTATCAATCCCCGCAATGACAACCGCTGCCAAGGCAAAACCGGCTGCGAAAACAGCCAATGACGGTCGCGCACAATGTTACGAGTGCCATGACGAGGTGAAGGCGCTAAAGGAAGGCTCAAAGCACGCCAAACTCTCCTGCAACACCTGCCATGACAACATGGCCGCTCACATGAAAGATCCGGAACAGAACAAACCGGTCACGATTATTGACCAGGCGCTGTGCGGCAAATGCCACAAAAACCAATACGACAGTTTTTACGCTGTGCATTATGATACAGCCGGTGCCCGCAAGGAGAAGGGAACTCCCACAGGTCGTTCACCCATGCAGGATAAACTGCTTGCCCCTTATGGCTTTACCTTTGAGCACCATGAACCGCGCGGGCATGCCTACATGGTTGTCGATCAGTTTGCCAATGACCGCTACCAGGGTGGACGCTATCAGTTTAAGGGTGGTTGGAAAAACTACGATAAAGTCGGCAAAACATGGGACGTCCTTGAGGACAGGGGAGCGGACAAAAAACTTCCTGAGACCGCCATGGCTGGCAACCCGACCTGTATCCAGTGCAAGACATCCGACCATGTCCTGAACTGGAAGTTTCTTGGCGACAAGGATCCCAAGGCCAAGTTTGACCGCACCTCCAACGTCAACGACGTCGCCAAAGCGACCAACAATCCGCTCGGCTGTATCCACTGCCACGACCCGCACGGCACCCAGCCTCGCGTTGTGCGCGATGCACTGATCCAGGCCATAGACAAGGACCGTGCCGGTAATATCTTCTCTAAAAACGGCAAAACCGACATGAAAACCATCAGCTTCCGGGACGGTTTCCGCAAGATTGGCGTGATGGAAAAGACCGACTCGCGTATGATGTGCGCCCAGTGTCACGTTGAGTACAACTGCGGCCCCGGCGCCCAGCAGAGCGACGGCAAAAAGGTCAGTTTCGACGACCTGCGCACGAATCATTTCCCGCTCAAAAACTCACTTCAGCTGTTTCAGCATTACATAAACCTCGATTTTTATGACTTCAAGCATGCTGTGACCGGTGCCCGCCTGATCAAGTTCCAGCATCCCGAGGCAGAGACCTATGCCGGCAGTGTGCATGACAAGGCAGGCGTTCAGTGCCACCAGTGCCATATGCCGAAGCTGAAGGGCAAGGACGGCAAGATGTTCTCGACCCATGGCGTCGTGAAGCCGGTCAATATGGTCAAGGAGTCCTGTATCGGTTGTCACCCCAATGACAGCGTAGAGAAGAAAAAATACCAGATCGAAACCATCCGCAACTACACCAAGGGCAAAATGCGTAAAGCAGAGTACTGGCTTGGCAACCTGATAGACACCTATGCGGCTGCACAGCGCGTCGGCGTAGTTGAGAGCGTTCTGTCCCAGGCTCGCGGCAAACATGAAGAAGCTCATGCTCTCTGGGAATACTGGACCGCAGAGAACTCTGACGGCTTCCACAACCCGGATCAGGCCCGTGAAAGCCTGACCCGCTCGATCGCTGCCTCCAAGGCAGGCGTCAAGATTCTTAATGACGCCATGGCGGTAGCCAAGAAGGATGAAGTGAAGAAATAAAACCGCAAGAATATGCGGCAGCCTAAAAACGAAGGGCGGGGAATTTCCCCGCCCTTCGTGCGTTTGCTATCGTTTGATGAGGTTTTAGCGGCTGCATCCATAATGCGTAAACATGGCAGCATCAATAAAGCAAACTAATAAATAAGTTTCTAATTTCACACAACCATGCTACATGAGATGCCATAAATATGCAGACATACCGGAGTTTCAATGAAAACACGGGTGATTTTAAAGCCGGGGGAAGAGGAGTCGGTGGGCGATGGGATAAGCAGCAACAGGTTTGGCTTGTACCATACGGCTGTATTGCCGGAACAAAACTGGAAAAGTTTATAGCAGTAGAAACCTCTCTGAACACCTAGAAAGACAATAGTTTATAGATGTAGAAACTTATTTTACAGATATAAACCCGGCTCTAACCGGTGATTTACGAGTTGACCGCAGACAAAAAAAACAGTAATGCCGCGGTAGAGTCTTAAGGGGGAAACGAATGGATAAGTTGAGACAATGCTATGAGACGCTTGGCGTTACACCC
>JAQTXD010000016.1 GCA_028688955.1 Desulfuromonadaceae bacterium | reverse complement strand
CTCGGTTCCTGCACGATGAAATACAACGCAAAGGTCCTGGAAAACTCGGCTGCGCTCTTCGCGCCGTTCCATCCCATGACAGCGCTGCTGCCGGGTGGCGTCGATTTCTGCCAGGGTACTCTGGGAATGTTGTACGATCTGGGACAGCTGCTCGCGGATATCACCGGCATGGACGAGGTTACCACCCAGCCGCTGGCAGGGGCACATGGCGAAATGACCGGTATCATGCTGGTTTCCGCCTATCACGCCGCCAGAGGAAATAAGGCGAAAAAAAAATACGTGGTAGTCCCCGACTCCTCTCACGGCACCAACCCGGCATCGGCGGCAATGGCCGGGTACGAGATCATCACCGTACCGACCGCGCCCTATGGCGATATGGACCTGGAGCTGTTCAAAAAAGCCATGACCGACGAAGTGGCAGCGGTCATGATGACCTGCCCGAATACGCTCGGGCTGTTCAACCCGCACATCAAGGAGATCAGCGATATCGCCCACAGCCACGATGCGCTGATGTACTACGACGGCGCCAACCTGAACGCCATTATGGGGAAGGTCAAGCCGGGGGATGTCGGCTTCGACGTGATCCATGTCAACCTGCACAAGACCTTCGGTACGCCGCACGGCGGCGGCGGTCCCGGTTCCGGGCCGGTCGGTGCCAAGAAGGCGCTGATCCCGTTTCTGCCACAGCCGCGCATCGTCATGGCTGATGACGGCAAACTGCTGCTGGAAACCACCAACACGTCAAGTGTCGGTCGCACCGCCAACTTTTTCGGTAACTTCGGCGTCATGGCCAAGGCGTACGCCTACATCATCATGCTCGGCCGCGAAGGGCTGATCCGGGTTTCCGAGCAGGCGGTGCTCAATGCGAACTACATCAAGGAAAAGCTGAAGCCCTACTACGACCTTCCCTATGATATGATCTGCATGCATGAATGTGTCTTCTCTGCGTCCAAACAGCTGGAGCATGGCGTCCATGCCATCGACATCGCCAAATTCCTGATTGACAGAGGGTATCACCCACCGACTGTCTATTTCCCGATGATCGTCAAAGAGGCGATCATGATCGAACCGACTGAAACCGAGAGCAAGGCGACGATGGATGCCTTTATTGAAGTGATGATTGAAGCGGCAAAAACTGCCGAAACAAATCCGCAGGCACTTCACAGCGCACCGCTGACCATGCCGATTTCGCGATTGGACGAGACCAAGGCGGCCCGGGAGCAGAACGTCTGCTGCGCCTGGTAACCATGCAGAAAGCCGGCGACCAATGAGTACTTTTTCACCAACCTGGCGCCTCATCGTTACCCCGCCGCTCCCCGGAGCGGAGAACATGGCTATCGATGAGGCGCTTCTGCATTCATTCGACCCGATCTTCTCGCTGCCGATCCTGCGCCTGTACGGCTGGAACCCTCCAACACTGTCGCTGGGACGTTTCCAGAAAGCCGAGGAAGTGCTTAACCTGGGGCGCTGCAGGGCCGATTGCGTCGCAGTGGTCCGGCGGGTAACCGGCGGCGGCGTCATCTATCACACTGACGAACTGACCTATTCGCTGGTCTGCACTCCGGAACAGATCCCCCCGGCATCGTCGATCAAGGATTCATTCCGCATACTGACCGGCTTTCTGCTGCATTTTTACCGCAAGCTCGGACTTGATGCGGGCTATGCCGCTGATGCCGCGCCCGCAGGAACGCGCCTTGGCGAACGTACCGCCTTCTGTTTTGCCGGCAGGGAAAGTTTCGACATCCTTACCGATGGTTACAAGATCGGCGGCAATGCCCAGCGTCGAATAAAAGGAGTTATCTTTCAGCATGGCTCGATCCCGCTGTTCAATCGTGCCGGAACCGGATTGTCGTACATGCGGGAACAATCACTGGAAAATATTGCAGGTACAACCAGTCTTGCTGAGTGTGGAATCACAATCGACGACGCCAGCCTTCAAAGCACCTTATCATCCGCCTTCTGCAGTTATTCCGGTGCAAAGCTTGAGAGTGACCGGCTGTCTGAGCAGGAACAGGCGGGCCGTGATGAATTACTCGTCTGCAAATATTCAACAGACAAGTGGAATCTGGAGGGGGAAATTTCGTGAATATTCAACGCAAACCGGAGTGGCTGAGAAAGAAGGCAAACCCGGGCGACCAGAGCGGAATGCGTCAACTGCTGGGTGAACTGCGGCTGAATACCGTCTGTCAGCAGGCGCTCTGCCCGAATATCTCGGAATGTTTTGCCTGCGGTCAGGCAACCTTCCTGATTCTGGGGAAGAACTGCACCCGCCTGTGCAGCTTCTGCAACGTTGAGAAGACGGTACCGATTCCGGTTGACCCTGATGAACCAAAGAGGGTGGCCGAGGCGGTTGCCCGGTTGAAGCTCTCCCATGTGGTGATCACCAGTCCGACCCGTGACGACCTGCCCGACGGCGGTGCGGGAATGTACGCCGCCACAGTTGGTGAAATTCGCAATTCATCACCTGCCACGCGAATTGAACTGCTGATCCCTGATTTTCAGGGGGACCGCGTCAGCCTGGAAACTGTCCTGGCATCCAGACCGGATATCCTCGCCCATAACATCGAAACGGTACCGCGCCTTTACCACATTCGCAGCGGGTCAGACTACCGTCGTTCGCTCGATGTCCTGCGACTCTCTGCCTGCTTGTCAGCGGATCTCTGCACCAAGTCGGGCCTTATGCTGGGAATGGGAGAGACGGAGGAGGAGGTGCTGCGGGTATGTGCGGATTTGCGTGATTCCGGCTGTACCTATCTCAGCATCGGCCAGTATCTGGCGCCGAGTCGCCACCATTACCCGGTGCAGGAATACATCCACCCGGAGCGTTTTGAGTCACTCCGGAAGCATGCACTGGGGATGGGTTTCAAACATGTAGAGAGCGGCCCCTACGTACGCAGTTCGTACCATGCCGGCAGCTATGTGTAGCGAGCCGTTTTAGTATTGTAAATCCACAGGAGCATCATTTCCCCACATCACATTACTGCGACCCCGCTTGGACTAATCCCAACTCCAATAGTAGAAACCATAGAATTGTTACTGAGATCTATAACAGCAAGAGCGCTGGCGCCGCTTGTCGTCACGTAGGCCTTATTAGTGGCAGTATTAACCGCCACCGCTTGCGGCGCAATACCTAAGGCTATAGTGGCAACAACCGTATTCTCAGTAGTATCGATAACGGACATGCTATTACTGTTGCTGTTTGCCACATAGACCCGCTTAACATCTGGATTCACCGCCAAACCCAGTGGTTTGGTCCCGGTGTTTATTGTTGTAACCACGGCGTTGCTGGTCGTATCGATGACTGAAATCGAGTTACTGTTACTGTTTGCAACATAAGCGCGATTGCTGGCGGGAAGAACAACCACTCCCTGCGGTCCAGTTCCTACAGGGATCGTTGCGACTAATGAATTATTGGCAGTATCAATAACGGAGACTGAATTACCGGTGCTATTTGTCACATAGGCCAGATTGGTAGACCGGTTCAATGCTATGGCCTGTGGCCCGAGGCCGACATTAATGGTAGTAACAACTCTATTATTGATGGTGTCAATAACGGATAGTGTGTTGCTGTAGCTGTTAACCACATATGCGCGATTGGTGGAGGGATTCACATCTATACCCATTGGCCGGGATCCGATATCGATAGTTGCTACCACCGCATTTATGGACGTGTCTACGACTGAAACTGTATTGCTACCGCTGTTTGCCATATACACCCGGTTTGCATTTGCATTTATCGCAACTCCCTGCGGGCCGATTCCGACGTCAACAGTGGCGACTACTGAGTTACTTGCTGTGTCGATTACCGAAAGAGTCTTGCTGCCATTATTTGCCACATAGGCACGATTGGCTTGATATACCGCCAGGGCGGTTGATTTTGAGATAGTGCCAAAGGTTGCCGTGATCGTGGTTGAACCCGGAGTGAGAGCAGTCAGCAGACCGTTTGTGCCGTTCACATTACTGATGGTAGCGATTACTGAATTGCTCGTTCTCCACGTTACAGAAGCTGTCAAATCCTGAGTGGTGCCGTCAGAAAATCTTCCTGTAGCTGTAAACTGAATGGTTGAACCAGTCCCGATGGTTGGGGACAGAGGTGCTGTAGTTATTGAATCAAGCGATTTTGCTGCTACTGTTGCCGTACCGGACACACCCAATGTTGCAGTGATTGAGGCAGAGCCGGCTGCCCTGACTGTTGCCACCCCTCGTGAACCCGATGCATTGCTGATTGATGCAACCCCGTTATTCGATGAACTCCAGACGACCAGATTCGATACATCCTGTATTGAGCCATTTGCAAAAGTACCGACTGCGGTGAATTTCTGAGTCGAGCCAACGACAACAGTCGGGTTTGCCGGTGTCACAGCGATGGATACCGGACCTTGCACCGTCATTGTCGCAGAGCCGGAAACACCAGAATATGTTGCACTTACCGTTGTTGAACCAATCGAAAAAGACGAGGCAATCCCGTTGACGTTGATTGCGGCTGTCAGTGGATTTGATGAATTCCACGTGACGAGTGGTGTTACATCCTGAGTTGTACTATTTGATAATGTTCCGATTGCGGAAAACGGTTGAGATGTCCCAACGGCAATAGTCGTGTTTGCAGGTGTAACGGCTATTGACGTTACCGTTGCCGCCGTTAATACGGTCGAACCGGATATGCCGCGAAAGTCCGCACTTATGGTGGCTTCACCGACTGCAAGGACGGAGGTAATTCCGGAGACATCAATTGTGGCAACGGAAGAGTCTGCTGATCTCCAGATGACCAGACTTGACAGGTCCTGGGTGACATTGTTCGATAAAATTCCTGTGGCTTTAAATTGCTTGCTGGTTCCGACAATGACGGTTGGTTCTGCAGGAGTTACTACTATGGAAGTTAAGGCAGCAGAAGTAACTGTGGCCGAACCAGACACACTTCCCAATGTAGCAATAATAGTTGTAGTGCCCGTGTCCAGTGCGGTAACCAGCCCTTTTGAACCCTCTACATTACTTACAGAAACAGCACCAACACTCGGCGAACTCCACATTACTGATGTTGTTAAATCCTGATAAGAGCCGTCCGAAAATGACCCTGACGCTTTGAGCCGTGCAGTTGTACCGGGAGCAATGCTCACATTCGATGGCGTCACTGTAATGGCCGTCAACATAACCGGAGTAGATTTCCCGCCACCACATCCGGCAAGCATCAGGACAGCCGTTAACAAAACAATAATGCCATTTACCACTCTATATCCAGTTTTCACCTTTGCCCCCATACAGCCCCGACTTGATACGTCCCTCATCCCATTTCAGGGTGCCATCTCTAACCTTGAGCGGAGTATCCACAATATTTACACATACCTGTCTGCAATAATCTGCAAAACGTTCAGCAATACTACCTGACCCTTGTACACTGAATCATGGTTCTTCGTTCGACAGCTTTGTGCTGCACAATCCAATAATGCCGATTACGATCGGGATTAGTAACATAGCACCGATTATTGGATAACGTCTTGATCCGATATTCAGATGGTTACTCATTGTCATTTCCTGAGTTTCTTATGCTGCACAACAATCGCTGCGGTTGTCAGGCAAACCTAATGTATACTTTCTCAACTCTCACCAATCGGTTCCGGCAGAAACAGTGCAAAAATCAGTGCGCTGACGGTAATCAGTGCTGCCAGCAGATAGGCATTGCTGAAACTGCCATAGGTTTTTCCGATGACTCCCGCTGCTGCCGGGCCGATGGTCTGTCCGGCAGCGAAAAACATCGTGATCGTGGCAAAAGAGCCTGCCGCACGCGACAAGCCGAGATAATCTCCGACTGCAGCAGCCATAATGGCCGGAATGGCAAATACAGCTGATCCGTACAGAACGATTGATACTATCAGGCCCGGACTCCCCGGATGCATTCCAGCCAGCAGATAGGCCGCACTCTGCACGGCAAAGACCAGTGCCAGGCCATATTTACGGCCGATCCGGTCAGATACAATACCAAACAGCAGCCCGGAAAAAAGACTGAAAAAACCGGCCCATGACCAGTACAACCCGGCTTTCGCTTCACTGAAACCATATTCCCGCACCATCGTAGTAACGATGAAGGTGCCGTAAACCATGAAGGTGGCACCAAATGCCAGATAGAGCAGTCCCAGTCGCAGCAGTAAGGCACCGTCGCCCGGCTGTTCACGGGGAACCATCTGATCACGGGAAGGAGGCGACACTCTGCCAAGCGGCTCAATCCCCTTATCAGAGGGATGGTTACGCACCAGCCAGGTTGCCGTAACGGTCACCAGCAACGCAATAATAGCGAGCACCAGCCAACCTACTCGCCAGCCGGCACTGCCAAACGTGCGGTTAAGAAACGGCACCAGTACGCCGGCCAGCATAATTGCCGCACCATTGCCGCCAATCATCAACCCGGCTGCTTTGCCGCGCTGATCACTTCGAAACCAGTGACTGATCAGCGCCATAGTAGGGATATTGGCAAAACCGGTACCCATCCCGACAAGAAAGTAGCAGATCAGCGGCATGACAAAACCATTAGCAGCGCTAACGCCGAATAACGCCACGGTAATCAGCAGCAGGCCGCTGGAGATGACACGGCGCGGTTTAAAGCACCTGATCAGGTGTGGTGCCAGCACCACCGCCAGCAGATACCCGCAGAAATTTCCCGTACCGATAAAGCCCATCCGGTCAAAGGGGAGTCCAAGTCCCGCCTGCATCGAAGGGAGCAGCATTGTATAAGCGTAACGTGCCAGCCCGATACAGGCGAAAATTATCAGAAAGCCGACACCCACGATAACCCATCCGTAATGGATCCGGGAAGTTTCGGACTGGAGCGTGTTATTCTTCAATAGCATTGTTCCTCAGTCAGGTCGGGTTCGCGAAAATGTTACGGTACTGACAACGAAAAAATTGGCCGCACGTCAACTCAATGCACCCGAAGTTGTCATGCGACCTTTTTTATTAATCTTCGCTGGAAACCGCCACACCATTTAATGCGTTAATTTAGCCAGGATGTCTCTGTTGCTGACGGCATTTGCACCCTCTTCTTTAAAGACCGCTTTATAAAATTCGCATGAGTTACAATTTGCCAGTTTGCTCGCAAAGGTACCCTGCACTTTTCCACCACACAACGTACCGGTTACTCCCCAGCACGCCCGTCCACCATTCTTTCCTCCATTTACCCCATTAACTCTGGTTTCCGTGGAGGCAGAACAAACACCCAATTCCGCCACCTTGGCCCCACCTTTTTCCCGACCGCATTTTTTCACTTCCCAACAATTCTGTTTAGCCATTTACAATCTCCCCTCAGCAGATAAAATTTGTAATGATTAATTCTAATATTACAAGAGTCTAAAAGATATTCTTCAAAACACAAGGCATATTATTTGTCAGTTTCAAATTTATTTGTCATGTGTGCAGAGGGTTGATCGGGCAGTTGCGCCTGGCCAAATGTTTCTTTACTGGTGTTCCACATCCTCCGTCAATCGACAGTGCGGAGCAGTCCCGTATCAGGTTTCAACCGCTCTGGCCATTAAGCGCGTGGCGATTTAAGGGGGCAGGGTACTTTCTGTTGCGTGCTCAGTACTATCGGGTCTGGAAATGTTCAGAAGGTCGGCGGCTACTCCGATCACTCCGCTCAGAGTAGCATCTTTTAAATTGGCATCGGTCAGATCTGCACCTGTCAGGTTGGCATTGGTTAAGTTCGCATCTGCCAGATTTGCCTTGGTCAGGTCTGCTTCCTTCAGGATTGCATTGGTCAGATTAGTATTGGAGAGGTTGGCTGATACCAGATTAACTTTGAAAAGGTTTATTCCCGTCAAATCATGAGATCTGAGATCAAATTTGCTGAGATCCATGCCGGAAAGATTCGCTCGCTGCAGCGTGCTGACCATGCGCAGTTGATCACTTTTCAAGTTGGTCACGTCGATCAGCACCGCTCCCTGAAGATGTGCCCTGGAAAGGCTGGCATTGGCCAGGTTGGCCCCGGTCAGATCGGCTTCCGAGAGGTTGGCACCGGAAAGGTTCGTGTTGTCAAACGTGGCTTCGCTCAGATTCAATGAATTCAGATCATAGTTGTTCAGGTTGAGGCCGGAAAGAATTACCCGTTTTAAAATGGCAGCACTGCGAAGCTGGTATTCTGTGATGTTTGTATTAGTCAGGTTGGCAGCGGTCAGGTTGGCGTAGGCCAGATTGGCGTACGTCAGATTGGCTCCGCTCAGGTTTGCTCTGGTCAGATTGGCGGAGAAACCCAGATCAGCAGATTCCAGGTTAGTCCCTGACAGGTTAGCCCCGGTCAGATTGCGGGAACTGAAATCGAATCGGCTCAAATTGTGCCCGGAAAGGTTCACACCCAACAGAGTGCCCGCACTGCGCAACTGGTCGCTTGTCAGGTTTTTCGCTCCCACCAGGACCGTTCTGAACAGCGTGGTTCCTTGCAGTGTGGCATCTTTCAGGTTGGCACCGTTTAGATTGGCTTCTGTCAGGTTGGTGTTGGTCAGGTCTGCATTGGTGAGATTGGTATTGGCAAGATTTGCTTTCGTCAGGTTCACGGAACTCAGATCATAGCCACTGAGATCAAGGTTTGAAAGATTCACCCCCTGCAGGTTGGAAGCCTGAAGCAGTTGTGCATTCGTCAAGCCGATCGCTCCGGCAAGATTCGCGTTGGTCAGAATGGTGCCTCTGAAATCGGCTCCTTCCAAATCCGCCCCAAACAGGTTGGCATTTGACAAATCGGCATGTCTCAGATTGGCCACTTCCAGATTCGCTCCATTCAGGCTGGCACTGGACAGATCGGTATAACTCAGGTTGGCCATCATGAGATTAACTGCGCTCAGCCTGGCGGTGCGTTTATTACAATGGCTCCAGTCAACATCCGCCAATGGCGGGTCACCACACGATGCAAGAACAACGGTCGTACGTGCAAGCAACACTACCAGGACGGCAGCAACGGCTGGCAGAAGTAGAGAGAAGACAGACTGAACAGAGTTAACGCTCCGTATCAGGTTTACCATCAATCTTAAAGGCGCCCCTGAGTGTGGGTTGCGGCATTCAAAACGTCTGTTTTCTCCAGTAGTTATATCCATTCGACCCTTCTCTGTCCTACTCCTGTTGTGTGAGCAACGCACTTTAAATCACACCAGTGCCATTTCAGGCAGTGTACCCTATTTTTTCTTTATTGGCTTCAGTTTCGGGGAATGACACATGTTGGAGAGAGTAACGGTGCAATACAGCTATTGTATCCGGCGATGAATGCCACTGTTGTTATTCGAAGCGGCGGATCAACTGGCCGGTGTTTTCATCCAGTTCGTATACCAGCGTCTTACCTTTCTTTGACTGATTCTTCTTCTCTTCCGCTTCCTGCCGGGCCCTTCTCGCCGCTTCCTCACGCTCATACTGCTCCAAAGCAGCTGCACTTCGTCTGGCAACAGGGTCTTTGGCAGCAAGGTCCTTATCCCACACGACCGTAACCCTTTTACGGTATTTTTCAGGGACGTCTTCCCAGCGGTTAGTGATAATCAGGTTTCCGCCATTATCCTTATATTTAAAAAAATCCGCCATGGCAGTAGACGGCAGCACGAGCGGCAGGAGAACAGCGACGCACCATACCCCGGACAACCAAGCATAAATCGGCGATTTTAGCATGTACATATTCCTTTACTCCCGGCGTTATTTCCGAATAACCAGACCAGCCCCGATGCAGAGAAGCAGAATGCCGATACCACGCACGGGAGTTAACGGTATCTGGCGCAAACCAAACGCCCCATACTGATCAAGCATCGCAGCGGTTGTTAATTGTCCGGCGATAATAATTGCCATGACGGCTAATGTTCCCAGTCTCGGCACTGCAATGATCGTCATGGTCACGAAATATGCCCCCAGCAATCCGCCCGTCAGTTCCCACCACGAAGCGTCCACCACATTACGCAGGCTACCGCGTCCGGCTATCATTACCATAACAAGCAGTGCCACGGCACCGACGGCAAAGGAAATCAGTGAACTCTCGTAGCTGCCAACCTTTTCTGCAAGTCTGGCATTGATTGACGGCTGCACGGCTATCGCCAATCCTCCACTCGCCATCAACAGCACCAGAATAGTATCGCTCATATCAACTCCTGAAACATCCGCTTGGCAGTTCAATGTGGATGCGCTTTGTACTGCCGTGCCCTGCACGCGAATATTCGTGAAATAAGGAAAACTGAAAGATGACAGGTGCAACACAAATTCCCATCACGGACGCGCTTTGACCGTCATATGCAATATGGTGTTGTGTACTTCCTTGAGAGATTTCATGATTTCTTTACGCAGAACTTTTTTCTCGGGGATAAGGGCTAATTTCTTTTTGAAGTCATTGGCGGCAATTCGCAGAAGCAGCTCGGTACTTGCTCCAACTTTTGCTGATTCAATATCCTTTTTAACCGCAGAAGCTATATGTTTTAGATTCTCAAGAGTTACCATATCCTTGTCAATATCTTCTATGTATTGATCATTGGTGGTGTGCCCAAGTTGTTCTGCGAGGGTCTGGCGGATTTCATTGCATGCTGACCTGATAAAATCGAGAAGCTTGAGGGTGTCTTTCATGTCTTTTACTTCCAATCGTAATATATACTGATTTTAATGTTTTTCTGTCCGGGAGCAATGTGCCTTCATAGCAGATAATTGGGTGAAATGACACTGGAAAACATCGCTTTGAGAACATTATCGCAGCATCCGACCAGTCGCTCCTGTAAACCCCGCAAGGACAGACGTGTCACTGGGTAGTACACCGATGAGATCAGTTGTAATGTTCCACCAAGACCGACTTTCGGTCATTCTCTCCACGCATCAGTATTATAAAATAATATTATGTAAATTTTTTATTCTATTTGTTTATAGGTTGTATTACTATCTCATCGGCCTGTCTTTGTTAAACTAAATTATATAGAACACTATCTTATGGTGTTACACACGGTGCCGGTCTTCGAAAGCAGAGATGGGCACAGAATAAGCGGGTTACCGCAGTTGCGTTGATATTAACAGCCAATCAACAACGTCATTACGAGAGGAGACTGACCATGAAACGCCAGCGACCATACCATCAGAAACGGGAGGGCACTGTGCCCGCCAGAACTCAGTCCCGTTCATTGACAGAGATCCTCCAATTTACCCTGTTTGCATCGATTCTCTGCTTTTATCCGGCATTCGTACAGGCGGAGCCGTCCCTGCCGGTGATCGCGGCACCCGGTAACGTAAAAATCCTGGGAGGGCACCTGGAGAGGCGCTCTCTTGAAAAATACCAGATCGAACTGCCCCACCCCATGATTTCACTCAATCCGGCACTGCGTAAAGAACAGGCACCGCTCGGCATGCCGATCCCGGTCAACGTCACCCTGGAAACAATTGTCAAAGGAACCCAGGTCTACGCAAAACTTACCAACCGAACCCAGGAAACAGTGACCATGCGATTGGAACCCGGTAGCGGGACTACTGTCCGCTTTAACAGGGAAGATATCAAACTGGCCCCGGGTGAAGAGCGTCTCGTGCCGGTCGGGTCACGTGAGTACAGCCGGGGGAGGCATGTGCTACATCTTCGCACGAGCCGTGTTGATAAAGCTGACATCGGCCCAGGCTTGCGCCAGGTGGTGGAGGCTGACAATGGTGTGCTTAACCTGCGCAGCTTTAAAGAGGCATTTGCACGAAAACCTGGGGGCGGCTGGGCAACAGGTGTAACGCCGCAAAATGCCGTACTGAAAGCGATTCCCTATCCAACCGTGCAGAAGCTTAAGGAGATCAAACCGAACCCGTCAATTGATCCGCGCATGCTCAAGCGGGATTTCAGCATTAAGAAAAATGTCGCCGTGTTCGACAACTCCGCGGGTCTCAAGTTGCGCCGCCTTGATTACAACAAGCTCTTTCAGGCTTATGAGATCAAGCCGCTTCCGTTCGATATATCACAAATCATCGTACGGCTTACTAACTTCAAATATTTCCAAGGATACATTTCTTTCAAGACTGATGCCACGACCTATAAGGCCGGATGGGGGTGGAATGTACGGGCCATCCAGAACGGGGTACTGCTGGGAGAGACATATGCCGACAAGGATGGGCGCTGGGTGATTCCGCTGGAGAAGAGCGCTGTTACAGCTGGGGTGCCGGTGACAGTTGCATATCGCTCTTACAACCCCTTCATGCGTATCGAAGATGATAATGGCAACGTTTATACCTGGGCCGACGACTGGGATGCCTCTGCCAGTTCCATTGACGTTGGAAGCCGCTATGCAGACCTGACCACCAATGGCGATCTGCCGGGTGTAGCTGAAATATATGAAGGTGGAGCACGCATCTGGAACCGCCTGGCAGCAGCCGAGATGGCACCAGGCCTTGCAGAACCTTTCAAGGTGCTCTATCCCAACACTACTCATGACTGTGGCGGCGGATCCGGTGTATGGTCCTGTTCCTGGTCGGGTTCGGGCGAAATCTGGATCGTACCCCAGCACGCCAACCAGGATGTCATCGCGCATGAATTGGGACACTCCTTCCAGATCACCGCCAACTGGGGCGGGTGGCGCCCGGCAGGGGCTGGCGGGGCACACAATTCCAACAGCTGCTACAATAAAGGCCTGGCGTTCACCGAAGGATTCGCCACTTTCTTTGCCTTCTGGTCCCGTTTCGACATCGGCCAGGCCACCCCGAACATCCCTGACCTGAACGGTAACATCGAGAAGTTCTCCCCCACATGCACCGGGGCCACAAACGAGAGCTCAGTTGCCGCTCTGCTTTGGGACTTTTACGATTCTCAGGGAGATTGGAAAAACGACACTGCCTATGATTCCAGGTACTACATCGACGACCGTTATGTGGTCTGGCAGAGTTACCAGAAGAAGCACACCGGTATTGCGGACTGGATAAGCGAAGCCAAGAGCGTACAGCCTGACAATGTCAAGAAGGACCTTGATGCGGCTGCCAAGCTGAACGGGATCTGAACGAAGCAGACTTCCGGCGAGAGGACTGACGTTGCGGCCTGAAAGACACCGATTCTTTGTGCCTGTTTCATGGATTTTCTCGCCGCCCGGCATCCGCGTCACGTGCTGCCGAAAACCTTCCGTAGGACGTCAGTGGTACGGGCTGCAGGGTTGGTTCTGATTTTCTTTTCTTCTTCCGCAACCATTTTGAATAGACCGTCAAGCGCCTTGTTGGTCACATACGTGTCAAGGTCAACGGAAGGGACTCCTGCCAGAGCTGCCAAGGGTGAGATATCGTACTTGCCGATCATCTCCTTGTAAGCGCGGGTTGCCCCTGCCTTATCCATGTTTGTGGCCACCGTCGGCTTGAACGCCGCAAAGAGCTGCGAACGGGTCTTTCTGTCGAAAAAATCGGTTGCCGCCGTCTCCCCCCCGCTGAGAATTCCCTTGGCATCTTCAACGGTCATCTGACGAATGGCATCACCAAAAAATACGGCTGCTTTTGGAGCCGCCTTCTCTGCGGCCCGGTTCATGGTCAGCACAGCTTCATCAACCTGCTGCCGGTATCCCAATGCTCCGATGACATCAGCCGCCCGCCGGACTTTATCGGGGAGAAGTATCTTGATCATTTGATTACCGAAATAACCATCCGTCCTGGCAACTGCAGCAACAGCCCGCTCGGTACCGGTGGCCAGTACCTCCTTGAGGCCTTTGACAATGGTACTGTCATCGAGAGAAATCTTCTGCTCGGTTTGAGGCTGGAGTATCCTTGAAATCTCGTCAAAAAATCCTGCATGACAAGGTAATTGCATTAACAGAAAACAAATTACAACGAGAAAGAGTATTGGTTTCATGGGGAATATCCTTGGACAGAGTGCGGGTGCCGGCTATAGTTCAAATTAGAGTGCGAACGTATTGGTAACGACCTGGAAGTTGACTTGACGATACTTTTGCTTGGCGTCCTGATCGTAACGCCACTTTCCGCCTGTTTGCTCCCACTATTGCAGGCCTCATTCCGATTCATAATTCCAGGCACCTGTCGAAAAATCGTATTCCCATTTGCGAAACAGGCCAAAAGTACCTGAATAGGACAGCTTCGGCTCACCGACAAAGTTTTTGTATATCAATCGGTAGGGCCGCTTTCGTGGGGAGTTTTGTACCGCCAGTTCCGTTTCATCTGCCGGATAACGGCCGTAATTTTTCCTGAAGGTCAATATGTCTGTAACAATCCTGTTTGCAGCACTTCGCGCGGTCTTATGATGATACGTATGAAAAGCGGCGACCGACAGAATGGAAACAGCAATAACGGTAAACGCTGCGAAGCGATCTTTTCGTTGCAAGCCGTCCTTCCAGAAGAGGCCAAGCTTACCGATCTGATAGATAGCTGCTGCCGGTGCCAGCACGACGAACATCCAGCCCTGGTTTCGCTGGCTACACCACCAGGTGATCAGAATAAGACAGACGATAAATAATCTGTTACGACGGGCAAGCAGCAGGATAACTTCCATCAGGACCCCATATTACCGGCGACACAACTCTTCCTTTAACGTACCTGACCTCTCACAGAAAAAGCATGCAACCACCCCAAACCGTCAGCAGTAATCCCGCAACGCGGCTGAACAGGTGCCCAGCGAACGAGATTTTTTCTATCAGCATAAAGATCGTCAAAACTGCCATCCATACCAGGTTCATAACACCCAGCGAAAAGCATATCAACATCAGCAGCCAGCAGCACCCCACACAATACAGTCCATAGCGGCTGCCGAGTTTGAACGCTCCCAGGTGCCCCGGTTTCCAGTGAGTAAGAATAAACCCGAGGGGGTTGCGGCATTTCTCCAGACAGGCATCCTTCCAGGGTGTCCATTGAAAAACTCCGGCAACAATCAACAGGAGACCGCCAAGGACCGGTCCGGAGGCAAGAGTTACCGGCGACATCAACGCCGCTCGAAGTAATCCCCACTGAACGGCCGTGGCTCCTGTGCAGTAGAGGGCCCAGGCACCGAGATAACCCGTGGTAAAGGCACCGACCGGCACGAGAACTCCGTTGCTTCCGCTCTGACGGTTCACATTGGCAAACGCCAACACCATGGGGATAACGGTTGGCAGCATCATCGCCGCCATCATGACCGCCCACATGACAAAGGTCATCCAGGCCTCTGCCATGCTCCAGTTTACCAGATGCGGCATGGCGGCAGAATGCAGCGCCTCATGTCCGACCATCTGGTGGGAACCATGCCCCATAACCGCTCCTGTGGCGTGCGGTGCCCCCGCCATACTCCGGGCCATCTGAACGGTGTAAACCCAGGAGATTGTGGAAACAATCACCAGCCCGCCAACGACCGACAGCCGTTCACCCAGCGATAGTACGTCGGATTTGTCTCCGTTACGGTTCATGGGCCTTCCCATGAAAAATTGGAATACAGGGCATGTGTGCCGCTTGTGTCAAATGGTACACCGCGGTCGGTGCAGCGGGAGGAACCACGTGCGAGTACATGGGTGGGGCCATGGATCGTGTTGTAGAGATTATGCAAGACAGGGTCACTTCCAGGATCGGGTCCCCGCAGCGTCTCGATCCGCGTTTCAATTAATCCGTCAACCGAGAGACTTTTCTTGCGACCTTCATCCTCGAACGTGAACGCTGCTGTCCCGGAATCCAGCCACGTAGTCACGAATTTCGCCAGGATAGCCCATGGTCCGCCAGATATCCCCTTGAAAATTGTCTCGATAGCCTCCCTCTGTGCTGCATCGGCGTGTTCATCCAGATAGATCCGCTCGGTCCAGCCGCCATCGTACATCCGCTGTGGAGAGTCGTAGAGAATAAGGGCCATGCGACCGTTCAACGAGACATCACCAAAGACCCCTTCCTCGAAGCGGACCGCCCAATAGCCGACACAGCGCTCATGAGTGCAACTCTGCTTGAAGGACAGATGGGCGGGGCAGACCAGCTGACAATTGCAATTCTCAAACAAAAGGCCTTTCGCCCACCATGTGGGCGATTTTTCATTATCACTCATTGCGTTTCTCCTCACTGGATTTTGTGACTTCTTCCATACTCCATAAATTAGTATCATAAGCAGCAGCTACCGCCGCCACTATCCCGGATTTTTTCTCCCCAGCATTCCCAAAGCTGCCGGCTCCGTAATCCTCCCTGATCGCCTTGACCAGACAGTTGAACACAGGCAGACCCCGCCGGTCAGGGTATCGTGATTCAAGCACTTCTAGCTGGCACGTTTATTCGCCCAGTATTCCCGCTCAAAGGGCCAGTAGTCCTTCATTATATCCACCAGACCGGACATCCGTAACCTGAATTCCTCTCGAAATCCTTCCTGTTCAGGATAGACCCGTCTGTCCGAGATGCTCTGGCAGAGTCCCAGACCAAGGTCATGAGCTCTGTTATAGAGATCCTCCTCATCGGGAAACGTCCTGATACCGGCGACGGCCGACCCGACTCCACCGACAGTAACTGCCCCGAGCGTACCGGCAAAGCGACTCATGTACGTCAACACCTCCTCATCTCCACCACCTCCCGATGTTTCGACCATGGCGGCATACTTGTCCTCAAGTGCCATACAGTGGATCAATCCATTGCAGCGATCAAAGAGTGCTTTCATCTGGGCAGAGACACTGAAAATATAGTTCGGACTGGCCAGAATAAAACCGTCGCAGACGAGCAGCCTTTCCTTGATGGTTTCGTAGTCATCCTTGATAGTACAGATGCCTGTTTTATGGCAGCCGTCACACCCTATGCAGGGCTGAACGTGCACTGTTTTAAGATTTACTATCTCTGTTTCAGCCCCGAATTCCTCAACTCCGCTCAGCACCTCTTCAAGCAGACGACCGGTATTGCCGTGCATGCCTTTGGGACTACCATTAATTGCGAGTATTTTCATTGAGCACCTCTTCGTCGTCTGATGTTGTCCGGCGCCCCGGTACCTTCCTAGCGGGGCAGCAGGATACTGGAACCTGTCGTTTTACGCATTTCAAGATCGTGATGGGCCAGAGCCGCATCTTTGAGTTGATAGCGTTGGTTGATATCTGTCCGGACGCTGCCTGAAAGAACGGCATCAAACACTTCCTGCGCAGCAGCCTCAAGATCAGAGCGATCAGCGATGTAGGTTGCCAGGGTCGGGCGCGTAACATAGAGCGAGCCATGTTGCGCCAACAGGCCGAGATTGACCGGTGGTACCGGGCCGGAAGCATTACCGAAACTCACCAGCAATCCAAGCGGTTGCAAACATTGTAGCGAGGTATCAAACGTGTCCTTGCCGACTGAATCGTACACGACAGGCACACCCTTACCATTGGTGATTTCCCTGACTCTACCGACGATATCTTCCGTTCGGTAGTTGATACAGTAATCTGCACCGTTCTTGAGAGCAACGGCACACTTTTGAGCAGAACCTGCTGTTCCTATGACCCGCGCACCCAGTGACTTCAGCCATTGGCAGGCTATCAAGCCCACTCCTCCGGCAGCGGCATGGAAAACAACCGTGTCCCCCTGCTGCACCCGGTAGGTTCTGCGGATCAGGTAGCGAACCGTCAAACCTTTGAGCATTATTGCAGCTCCCTGTTCAAACGACAGCCCGTCCGGCAGGATACAGAGCCGGTCAGCCGCAATAGTGCGGGTTTCACTGTATGATCCCATTACGCCTGCGTAGACTACCCGGTCACCGGCTTTTACCCGCGAGACCCCTGCACCGACCGATTCAACAACTCCGGCTCCTTCATTACCTGCAATTGCGGGCAACGGAACGGTATACAGTCCGCTGCGCTGGTAGATATCAACAAAATTTACGCCAATAGCTTCATGGCGAATCCGAACTTCACCTGTCCCCGGCTCTGCAGCGACACATTCTTCCCAGCGGAGGACGTCACTTCCTCCGTATTCATGGAACCGTATTGCCTTGTTCATTGTATGCCTTCCGTACATTTGAGTGGAATCTGACGTAAATCAGCATTTCTATGAGATCAACCTGACAAAGTCATCGTACGAGCTGAATCCCGACAACCTTTTTCCCTCGTGGAGATGGGTTGGAACAGCTGTTATCCGCTTGTCCAGAGCCAGTTGCCAGTCGGCATCAACCGCGGCAGCATACTGTCCTGAGGCGAGAACAGAGCGTGCATCGTCTGCAGACAACCCAACGGAAGCGGCAATTGTCGTTAGCTCGTCAATCAGGCCGATATTCACACCATCAACGAAATACGCCCGGTAGACTGCATTGTAAAACGCATTTCCTGACCCCTGAGCTTCGGCCCATTTCCCAAGTTCCTGTGCCCGCCTGCTGTTATAGGTGCGTGATCTGCTTGTCAGAGGGAGCCCTTCCGCAGCGGCAACCTGCTGAAGACGTGCCTGCATGGACGCAATCATTGCTTCGCGACCGGCAAACAGCTCTGACAGCTCCATGCCTGCTTCCGGTATTTCCGGATGCAGGGGAAATACCCTCATAATCAGATTCACGCCATAATCCTGCCTGAGTCGGTCGGTACGCACGGTACCGAGATAACACCAGGGTCAAATGTAGTCGAAAAAGACTTCTACTACGGGTGCTGTTTGCATGGTTCACCTCTTACTTGCTATAGCCGGATATAATCTGAAAAAAGTGAGTATCCAAATGTGGTAGAATCGTCACCGGATGTGTTGTATATCAGGGAGGTGTTAAATATCAAGCATGAGTCAAAGCGAGGCCAGAAATGATTCAAACCAAGCCGCACACAGCGCAAAATGGCCAGGATAACCTGCTGCTGGCGTACTGAACAGGTGATACACACGGGATCATTTTGACGTCTGAGACGCGGAAGATGTGCTGTTTGAAATGGCTTTCACCTCATGAAACCAGACCTCGTGCTCTCCCCCCATAGAACTGGATGACTTTATCGCTACAGGACGAACAATGACTGAAGTAATTCCGGCGACAAATATGCTGTCAGTATTGAAACTATTTCTTATCCCGGTAGGAGGTGGAATTCCTGCCGGTGTTATGCTCGCACAGGCCAAAGGCCTGGCATGGCCTGTCACGGCACTGCTCTATCTGCTTTCGGATATTGTACTGGTTTTTTCGTTTGAACCGGTTTTTCGGCTACTCGCAGTCATCTGCGGGAAGGTTAGCATATTAGCACGTTTCAGTGCCGCCTTGAAAGCCGCAACGGCCCGCAGCGTATCCCATGTTAGTGGGACTGGTGCTGGGCCGATTGGTCTAATCATGATTGCGTTCGGTGTTGACCCTATGACGGGGAGAGCTTCGGCACACGCAGCAGGACACGGATTCGTTGCGGGGTGGGCCATCGCTATTACTGGTGACATGCTTTACTTTGCCGTAATTGCAATCTCGACCCTGCGCCTCAACACTTACTTCAAAGACCCGAATACTACGATGCTGATCATTCTTGTTGCAATGTTCAGTGTACCCATGATGATACGCTTTATTCGCTCCAGACGTTTGCTGCCGGGGGCTTAACGGTCGTGCCCTGCCTTCTGTTTGCTGCTCATTATCTTATGGCCTTGTTGCTGTAAAAATCGCCCGCAGCGGTGCCGGGTGTCCTTCAATTGTCTTTTCCACATCATCCGGATCAAGAAAATCCGCCAGCGACTCATATTTCATCCACTCTGTCGAGCGCTGTTCTTCGCAACTGGTGCGGCTTGCGTCGACGCAGGCAATCTCCGTGAACCCGCAGCGCTGCAGCCATAAAGTCATCGCCGCAATCGACGGGAGGAACCAGACATTGCGCATCTTGGCGTACCGTCCTTGCGGCATGAAGATTGTCTGCTGATCACCTTCAACAATCAGTGTTTCCAGAATCAACTCCCCCCCCGGACACAGACAACTCTTCAACTCGAAAAGGTGATCGAGGGGTGAACGACGATGGTAGAGGACGCCCATGGAGAAGACGCTGTCGAAGCAGGCGAGCTGGGCGGGAACATCTTCAATGCCGATGGGGATGACATGATGCAGCGGGTCACACAGGTAGCGTTGTATCACCTGGAACTGCTGCACTGAAACCAGAAAGGGCTCGATACCGAGGACGAAGTCGGCGCCGGCGCCGCGCATGCGCCAGCCGTGATAGCCGTTGCCACAGCCGACATCGAGAACTCTACGGCCGGCCAGCGGCTGAATGTGCGGCAGTAGGCGCTCCCACTTCCAGTCGGAGCGCCACTCGGTATCAATCTCTATGCCGAAAAAATTGAAGGGTCCTTTGCGCCAGGGATGAAATGCCTGGAGCTGGGCGATCAGCTCTGTGCGGCTTATCTGGCCGAGATCATCGTGACAGCCGATGGTGACGTTGTCCTGCAGTGAAATCCGGGACGGGCGGATCTCCGGCAGCGACTGCAGAGCACTCAACCAGCCCGCCATTTTGCCGTGACTGTCAAGAAGCAGTCTCTCGGACAGGGTCGTTTGCAGCTGCTCAGACCATCGTTCCTGGCCCATGGCGGCGAGTTGCGGATAGAGGGAATCGTAGAAGTTCATTTAATTGCGACGAAAGAGGCAAAGTTGAAGCACTGGAACCAAAGATCAGAGAAAGAGAAGCCTGCCGCCTGCAGCCGCTCTTGATGACAGGCAAGGCTCTCGGGAATCATCACCTTCTCCAGCGCTGACCGCTTCTGGCTGATCTCAAGATCGCTGTAGCCGTTGGCACGCTTGAAGTCGTGATGCAGTTCTTCATGAAAGTACTGGCGGCCCGGCTCGTTAAATGCGATCTTCTCAGAGAGTATGAGAACTCCACCCGGTTTGAGCCCCGTATGGATCCGCTGAATCAGCGTCAGTCGCTGTGCCGGAGGGACAAACTGCAGGGTGAAATTGAGGACGACAACCGAGGCGTTCTCTATATTGACATCCTGGAGATCGGCACAGGTCATCGTCACCGGAACGGTCGGTACAGGATCGCGTGCCAGCAACTCACGTCCGCGCTCGATCATTGCCGGTGAGTTATCAACAGCAATAATGTCACAGTCCGGCTGATTAATCCGCTGGCGCATCGCAAGGCTCACCGCCCCGAGAGAACAGCCGAGATCATAGCAGTGACTCCCTGCCTGGGCATATTTCGCAGCGAGGATGCCGGTATTGGATATGATCATCCCGTAGCCAGGGACCGAGCGTTGTATCATGTCGGGAAAGACTGCGGCAACCCGTTCATCAAACTGAAAATCGATCATTTTCTCCAGGGGCGCAGCATAGATGGCATCACTTTTTGGGGTCACGGTATTCTGATCCTTTTTGTTACTGACTGTTCGTAAATGGGGTTGAAGATATCGGATTTACTTCGGAACATCAACCCCTTGTTCACTGACACTGAACACACCGCACGGAGCAGGTTGAAGAGGGTTGTAAGTGTTAAATTTCAACTCTATACCGTTCCAGAAAATGTCATCGGTTGATGGCCTGACCCCACGCTGGAGAATCAGAACGATGATTAACAACCACCGGTTTGCTGGTCATATCTATACTCTCGCTCCGTATCCGGGTTTTGTAACATGGCAGGTTGTCCCTTCGAAGGTGTTTTCTGGCAATCAAACAAATCTGACCCTATAAAAATATCAAAAACTACACCTACTATGGGGGGCAGTAAGGTCAAAGGCCTCAATGGACCTGGTGCAGGTTTTCTGATCAAGGGGTATGCACACTTCGTAGCCTCTGGTCCGGACTTCGATGTTCTCAAGGCAAAATTTGCATGGCTGCGTGCCACAATGGCCGTCACTATCGATTCTGTTGCTCAGACGTGGTAATGTTGGCGTAAAACAACCGTAACCATTTTATATTATTACGTTTTATCAAGGTGACTACTTACAAGGACTGATACGACCATTAGCAGTTAAGTCGGCTTTCGAATCACACCTAAGGGTTATAATATGCTGTGGTGGCTCTTGATTTTTGACGCTTCGGTATGATCGACACCAGTTTCGCGGGCGAATTCCATCCAGTCAGAAACCGCCTCGCCTACTTCAAGGATTACCTTTTTGGCGGTCCCGATACCAAATCTGTTGGCAACAGCAAGCAGGTCCTCTCGGGTGATCCCCTTGAATTTACCGTTCACGGACATCAGATGCTGATGTGTCCACTCGCTTGTGGGGCTGAAGGCATGTGTCACGTCATAAGCGGGGGCAAGTTGCCATGATCCGGACTCTTCCATAATGAAAGAGTGGTTTTTGGTGTGATCGTCACAGTTGGCAGCCATGACATTGAACGTCATACGACGGAATGCCTCCTCCATAGCCAGGTACCCTAGTCCCAGCTTGCTGATCACCATAAAATACTGAGCATAATCGTGTGTGGCCTTCTGTTTGTAGTCGAGATGGGCCATGGCGCAGAGGGTGGTCATGTGGATTTTCCTGTTGGCGTCACGGTCGAAGCGTTTGGTCATGAAGTGCGCCCGACCATTCTCCTCAATAAGCCTGCAGGGTGACATGGTGATCCCTGCGGTTGTGGCCATACGATAATAGGCCATTTCGATCCGACCGTAGTCCTGTGAGCTGCCCAGCGCCAGGTCAGTGCCCACACCATCGAATTTAAGCAGCCAGTGCTCAAAGCCCGGTGCAACGTCAAACTGGCCAGCGCGTATTTCGTTGGTATCCGGATTCCACGCAATTGCTGCCTTGGCGCGAGCGCCTCCAGCTGATGTCCCCACCTGGATGATCTGGTTAAGAGCCGCTTCTGCCATGACATCAGTTTGAAAATCACCGGAGACAGATCGCCGGGCCACTTCAACAAGTGTAGACAGGTCAATGGCCGTGCGGCTTGCACTCACTCTGGTTCTGGACGGTTTGAATTCCAGAGCGCCCGTACTTCTTTTGCCCATATAGCCAAGACGGTCAAGGGGGGTGATTGACTCCTTGCGGACACCTTTTTGCGCCATCCAGGCATCGACCAGGCTGTTGCCGAAATCATCCGGCAACGCATCAGACAGTAACGCAGGCAGGCGTTTATAGGTATGTTCCGGCAGGAACGTAAACACATACGGCTCAATACTGAGTGGCATCATGATCGGCGCGAGTTCGATGCCAAGCTTCACGAAATGCGGATAGTACGCGAAAACATAATAACCACTGCCCGGGTCGAGAACGACCGCTCCTACCCGCTTGCCCCATATTTCAACTTCTATTTTATCAATCGGTACGTAAGCGGCCATGGCTACCTCTATTCAGAATGATCCGGCAACAGCAGCTCGTTCTTGGGTTTCAACTTACGGGTTCTCGGCTTGAATACTTTTTGTCGTGGGGATTTCTGCGGAGTCATCTGCAGGGGGTTTACCGTGACTTTTGGCGCAAGTGTTTCCAGCCATTCCACCCGGTTCAGGACCCGCAAAATTTTGATGAGGGACTTGGTCGTGGACGTTTTACCGGACTCGATTCGCTTTATAACATTCAGGGCAACTCCGGCTTGTGCGGAAAGAGATTGCTGATCCATATTGCGGAGGATTCTGAGGTTTCGAATTTGCTGACCCAAGACCTCTTCCCATTCTTCGGGTGTTCTGTAATCAATCATATTATCCTCTATATGATCTAATAAAGCTAAATATATCTAATATATCTCAAATATAGTCTATACTACTTCGTAGTACATGCAAAGTTCATAATAAATGTAACTAATATATTATAACAGATTATATAAGGTCTATTATAAGTAAATTTATACTTTTTATTCTATATAAGGGCTATTGACTCAAAATATCATTCCAGATTAATAATTTGAAGAGAGGTACGGTGTAATTGTCGGGGCAGAGAAGTTTGCTGCAAAAAAAATCTGCGTACCAGTGCAGGGGTACTCAGATTCAATAGTGATTGGCGTCCCATACGTATTTCTTCATTTCCGCTTTAAACCTGCCGTAAGACCAAGTACCGGAGCCGTTACAGCAACCAGACAAACCGCAGTGATCACAGGTAGAGCGTTCATACAATTTCCTCCTAAAACAAAATTTATACTAATGATTGCACATCAGTAATATTACCCCCCACCAAAGGTGGGGGGTAATATTACACAAATCAAACTGTAAGCCCGTGTTCTCCATCACAGAGGTAGAATATCTATCGACTTTTTAGCGGGTATTCTTTCTGGCTGGCACGTCACAATTTAGTTCTTGTATGTATAGTTTCCGATAAGAAACACACTCAGGCCTGATTTGCTGCAGAAGTTTCTACAACAATGGTTTCGGCGTAGAGTCAGAATTAGGCGGCATAATCGGATACACAACTTTCGGTTGCTTGCCATTAAGGGTCAGGAGAAAGGCAACTAATTTATCAGTTTCATCTTCATTGATACTGATTCCGATCTGAGCCGTCCCCATAATTTTTACTGCGTCACTGAGTTTCCAAACCTTGCCCGAGTGGAAGTAAGGCGGCGTCAGCTCAATATTGCGCAGAGATGGAGACTTAAATACATATTTGTCAGCTGCAGTATTGGTAACCTTGAATCGACCGAGATCTTCCGTGGGGCGGACATTGGCAGCAGGGTTTTCTTTGACCCCAAATGTGAAGTATCCGGCACCGCCAATATTTATACCGTTGTGACAGACAGAGCACCCTTTGGCCATAAACAGCTTTAACCCTTCACGCTCTTTGGCAGCAAGTGCTTTCCGGTTTCCTTTAAGGTAGCTGTCAAAACGGGAATCAGGAGTAATGAGAGTTGCCTCGAACACTTCAATGGCTTTGGCCATATTGTCAAACGTGATCGGATCTTTATCGCGGGGAAAAGCCTTTGTGAATAACGGCAGATAGCCGGGAATACTTTTGAGGGTTTCCACAACCCGCTCCGGCGTGTTGTGCATCTCGACTGACGCCTGCACCGGGCCCTTGGCCTGGGCTGCAAGATCTTCTGCTCGACCATCCCAGAACTGGGCAAGATTGTACACGGAGTTCAACACTGTGGGTGCGTTACGTGGGCCTTTCTGCCAACCGTGACCGGTGGAGGTCTCCTGGATGTCCACTCCGCCGAGACCTACATTATGGCAGGTATTGCAGCTGATCAGATTTGATGACGATAGTCGCGGCTCAAAAAAGAGCATTTTGCCCAGTTCAATTTTTTGTGGCGTGGCCGGGTTGTTCTTCAGAACCGGCGGTTTTGCCGGAACAGGCTTGAAGGTCATCTGGGCCTGACTCATTATGTCATCATTTCCCCAGGCAACACCTCCTACCAACATTAACACCATGATACAGCTTGATATTTTCCATTTCATCATACTTCTCCTTTTTTTAATAATTATTAAACATGCTCTGTTGCAGCATACGTGAAGCATGCAAGCACGTGTTGGCACACATACGGCGCAAAAACAGAAATGAATCAGATGATTGTGGAGTTTATGAAAGAATCAGGCGGTTATTTTAGGAGGAGAAAATACCGGGAGATAGACTATTGGCAGGTGGTTATTACCCACAACAGGATACAATCTCCCGGTTGTAGAGGATACTCGTTGCAAAAAATCATTGAAATATACTGTAGATCCCGGGCTGTAGTCATGTTCACTGCCGACGCTATCTTCGTCAAAATCGGCACATTCAATATCGATGTCATCGGATTGTAGGCTGAGCTGAACCGTAACGGTATCGCCATCGTATTGTTGCAGGGACGAAAAATAGTCACACCTGATCAGCACGAGAAGCGACAGGAAGACCACCTGCAACAGAAACAGCACTATATGTCTATGTGAAGTAATCATGGTTTGTTTCACAAGCAAAAAAAGGAACTCAACAGCATAGTGCTTTCAACAACGTACTACCAACAATGCTAGCACGTGTAAACAAGAATTCAACCGCATCACGTTACTACTTCGTTACAGACCTCATTTAATGGGATAAATGTTGTCTTTTTTATCATGATTATTAATAAAGTCAACCCATAAAAAGGTGAAGTACGCTGAAAAAAGTGAACACCTAATGTGGTATTATTCCCTACGCTGACGAGCGTCAGAAAGCGTGACCGAAGGATAAGCACCAAGGGCAAGTATTTTTTGCTTGCTATCAAAACGATATTGAAAACGTCAGAGCTTTCCACCGCTGGGAGTAATGAGTAGATGTAGGCCACCGCCATCGGAAAGTTTGTATTCTTTCGCTTTTAGTTTGGCATTTTTGGCCTGGATGTCTGTGAGGGGTAGAATTCGCTTCGGCATGGTCTCTCTCCTTTTTTGGGGGCATCCATTTTTGGGGATTAGGGGCATGTCACTAAAAGTGTCCCCAAAACCTCTGGATGTCAGTATGTCAGAGAGGACGTCACTGGACAACTAATACAAAAAAAGCCCTGATTTCTCAGGGCTTTCTGTATCACACCGGATCACTCCGGACTATTGATTGGCGTCCCCTACCGGATTTGAACCGGTGTCGCCGCCGTGAAAGGGCGGTGTCCTGGGCCAGGCTAGACGAAGGGGACGTTTGAAACTTGCCACGCTGTTCCATTAAAGGAATCAGGCCCATGAAGCGTGGAAAGGATGAGTTTTATACCCAACTATGAATGGGATGTCAATTGTTTTTTTACACTACATTCCAGATTATCGTTTAATGTTCATGATCACTGTGAATACCAGCGCCTGACAACAAATGCATCCTGGTGTTTGTTTGCGCCGATCCACGTATCTGCGGGATGGCGGGTACGCATTATCCCGGCCAGGCGCTGCGATAACCCCGTCAGCACCACACCACCGTTCCCCGGTTTTCCACAGTCAAGGCGACTCTCAATGACGGTATGCTGGTCAAGCACGATAATAACGTGACCATTCCAGACTATTAAATCAAGCGGTTGGAGTATCGGCACAATTTCAGCGGGAAGTTTGCCTGCTATGGGCACACCTGCGCCGACTGTAATCAACTGTGACGTATTTCGAGGTGTCCACCCACCGGTAGCGTGATACAATAAACCGGAACAATCCAATCCATCCAGTATGTTCCGTTCTTCGGCATCATCCCTGAGTCCTTTACGGTACCATGAAGCAAACGACGGGATTCCGCTTAAAACATTGCCGCCCCATACATACCGGCTTCCAACAGCATCCTTGAGCATAGCGAGTATGTAATCCTGCGGAGGAAGCGTCCGGTTGCGCGGTTTTGGAACTACGTGTTCAAGAGTTAAAAATCGAGTGTCAACATATAACCGTACACCTGCCGGAGCTGTATACTCATCCGTTTCAACCTGATAAATTTCAGCCGGTCCTGATCGCAGCTTCTTGATAATTTTAAAGACGGATCCCGGAAGAGCTATGAATTCAAGCGCCC
The DNA here is from genome assembly GCA_028688955.1 of Desulfuromonadaceae bacterium. GTDB lineage: Bacteria > Desulfobacterota > Desulfuromonadia > Geobacterales > Pseudopelobacteraceae > JACRCG01. The sequence continues at coordinate 26,553 of JAQTXD010000016.1, read as the reverse complement.
TCACCTGGCCACAGCGGTCTGTTTTCAAGTTGAGTTCACCCACCCCTCCAAAGATCTCCTTGAAATCAGGAGAATTCAATACCGGTGTTGCAGTTTGTGCGACTGCATACTCTGAGGCCTCAGCCGTCATGAGAGGGTGGATTCCCAACAGTATAAGTATGGCTACGAGCACAACTTTCATGAGTGTTGGGAGGTAGTGGCCCGACGGAGCAACTCCTTTTGGGCAGGCGTCAACCGTGGGCAGGCGAGAAGTTCACGCACGGTAGTCGCCGGTAGTTCCGGCAGAAACACGGTATACCAGATCAGTGGCGTGCGCGAATTTTTAAGAATCGCCAGACGGATATTGGGGCGATGCTTCCAGCGGCTGTTTCTGGCAACCATTGAAACATTTTCTGCTGTTGCGTGGACTGAGGTAAGAAACTGGTGCAGAGACCCCTCTTTCAGGTGAGGGTTATCAAGACAAACCTCAATCACGCTCTGAATGCCGTCGCGAAGAAGTGCATCCAGGATTGCTGCTGTGCCGCGACGAGCCAGAGTTAATTTATTCCCGAGAGGCTGGGTTGGGATCTGCTGAGCTATTTTACGCTCTGCTGCGGCATGAATATCGGCCGAGACACCGGGCATTAGACAGAGCTTCAGCAGATCAAAGATAGAGAGAAGCGGAATCAGGGTTTGGACAATATGGGGAGGAGTTTCCGGATGTGTGACCAGCGCGAATTTGACTGCACCCATTTCAATGTGCCGTTTACTGGCGTAGATTGCCGGGATTACAGAACCGATATTCCGCCGTTTGAGAAGTACCAGCAGATGCTTATGGTCGAGCGCCGGATTGCGCAACACCGCACGCAGAATATCTTCACGGTCGCTCTGCATGAGAGAGAACAGTTGCTCGTTATCGGCTCTCACCGCTTCCAACTGATCATCACATGAATTAACATCACCGCTGGAATTTTCCGCAGGTGCGTTCATTGACGGGTTGTTTGACGTTTCTCTGGCCATATGTTCCTTTACAGAAATATTTTCTACGCGTAACTGTAACACTGCAGTCTGTGCGGCGGCAATAACTTTCCCGAACAGCAATGAAGCACGCGTTGGCAATTTGTTTTAAACTTTTCTAGTAGTTGCGTCACAGAACGCTTCGTGCTACTTACTGTCTGCGCGATTCAGGATGGAGCATCGAAGTGACAAATTTTCTAACTGGGCAGACATTGGTTGATTCACTGGAGATCAGCGATGAAGCGCTGGCAGAAATCAACGTAATCCTTGAAGACCGACGTAATTTCAGCATGTCGATGTACAAGGACAAATGCATGAAGCGCCGCGTCGCAATCCGCATGCGCTCATGTCGCTGCGATACCACAACCGCGTATTGCTCACTGCTGCAAGACAGTGAGAAAGAGCTGGATCTTCTAAAAAAAACACTTACGATTCATGTCAGTCATTTCTTTCGTAACCCCTCCATGTTCAACCAGCTCCAGACCGTTATATTCCCCTATCTTTTTACATTGGCAGACACTTCCCGGGAGCGGTTCAGGTGCTTAAGTCTCGGCTGTTCCAGCGGCGAAGAACCCTACAGTCTGGGCATCATACTGCAGGAATATTTTGCCCGGGAGCACCTTCATGCATCAGTAGATATTCATGCGTACGATATTGATTCGGAGATAATAGCTGCTGCCATCAAAGCCGAATACAATCAAGATCGCCTTAAGGAGCTTCCCGACTTCCTCAAGGAGCGTTACTTTTCTCAAACTGGCAGTCGCATGCAGCTTTCGGCGAGAATCAGAGAGATGGTTGCTTTTCATCAGCAGAACATAATGGAAGTCGGGATGATTGAACCTTGTCAGCTTGTCTTGTGCCGAAACACTCTTATATATTTCACCCGGACTGAGCAGGAAAAAATATTACACGGTATTGCGCATATTTTGATGACCGGTGGTATACTCGTGCTCGGCAAATCAGAGGCACTCGTAGGTGAAGCTCGCAGACTTTTTGCATCTGTCTGCCCAACTGAACGAATCTATCGTCGATTGTAACTTCTTCTGGATATTTTCCGGTCCATTTAGTATGGAGGAACATACATGCGTATTCCCATAGGGCAGAAATTTATTTTGGGTTTTATTGTTGTCGTCGCAGCAGTTGCGTTCAGTCCGCGACTGGTAGGACTCCTCGGTTACTCCGCAGAGATCAGCGGGATTCTCGGGTATGTCGTTGCCATGACAATTGGCCTGATTCTGGGGTGGCTTTTTTCAAAAGGAATTACCGCAAATTTCGGCCGATTGGCTGAGTCTGCTGAATCTATAAGCCGTGGTGACCTGTCCAGAGATGTAACTATCCGCCAATCGCGTATTCCAGATGAAAGTCATGAACTGGCGTACCTGATAAACCTCATGCTTCAGAATTTACGTGAATTGATTACGCACATTAAGCACGCATCAAGCCAACTCACCGGTTCTGCCCGTGAAATCAGCTCAACCGCTTTGGAGATAAATGCATCGACTGAAGAAGTGGCCCAGGCTATAGAACAGATTTCGCGCGGTGCAGAATCCCAGGCAGAACTTGTTGAAAAAGGCTCAAAGATCATTCGGGAGATGGCAATATCAATAGAACTGATTTCCGCTCGCGCCCGTGATACCGCTAAAGCCGCGCGCGAGACAAGTATAACCGCTCAGCATGGTGGATCACTGGCGAATGATTCTCTGGTGAGAATCAAAGAGTTTTTTGAAATGCAGGAGCTCATTGGCCAACAGTTTAGTTCATTTAACAGCCAGCTCCAGAAGGTCGGTAAGGTTGCCGATTGCATTGGTGACATTGCGCGGCAGACAAACTTACTCGCACTTAATGCGTCAATTGAAGCGGCCAGGGCTGGCGAATACGGCAAGGGATTTGCTGTTGTTGCCGAGGAGGTGCGTAAATTGGCCGATGGTTCGTCCCAATCAGCAACCGACATTAGCGATATGATCGAGAATCTGCGTGAGGAAAGCCACAGGGTGCTTGAAGTTATTGTTGAAAGCTCCCGCAGCATAAAAGAAGGGAAAAAAAATATAGATGTTACTGCAACCGCCTTTCAGGAAATTATCAAGACGGTTCTCGATACCGAGCGGAAAGCGACAAGCATTGCCGATCTTTCACTAATGCAGAAAGAGGGCTCGATAAAAATGGTAGCGGCAATTGATGAGATAGCTCGATTGGCTGACGACAATGCCGCTTCAACAGAGCAGGTTTCTGCAGCGACGGAAGAACAGTCGGCGGCTATGCAGGATATGGCTCTCGCAACTAAAGAACTAGCTCTGCTCGCAGAACAGCTTACAGCAGTTGTAGAGCACTTCCAGGTTGACAGCGAGTAACGTACCGACCATGAACTCCAACGGGAAGAAGTATCTTGTTTTTAGTTTGCAAGACTCCACCTTTGCACTTGATCTTGACCACGTGGCAGAAGTGGGTGACCTGCCGGAGGTGTCGCCGATTCCGCTGGCCCCCTCATGCTATATCGGTGCTCTTAGCTTTCATGGTAACATCGTTGCGGTTATTAACCTTGCAGAGCTTCTTGGCATATCAACTGCGGTACCTGCAGGAAAAATTATTGTACTGCACCAGGAACATGTATCACTAGCTTTTATCGTTGACAGCGTACTGCGCATTGTATCTGAAAGTGATACAACAATCAGGCCCCTGCCCGATAACACATCGCTTGTATCTGCCGCATTAAGTTTGCCGGAAGGTGAAGCATCCGTACTTAATCCCACCACCCTCGCATATGAGGCAGAAATTGCACTGTTTAAAAAATGATAATGATTATTTTTTTTGGCCATGAAAAAAAACTTGACTCCTTGGATTATTGGCGTATATTCCGAGATCGATTTTGAAACCATGCGCCTAGCGTTCAAATGGTAAATACACAAAGAAAGAGGATTCCACATGAAAAAGCTTATCTCCCTGACACTCGTATTGGCACTTGCAACTGTATTCGCAGCTGGCTGCAAGAAAAAAGAAGAAGCTCCTGCACCTGCACCTGCAGTTGAGGCACCTAAGCCAGTTCAGGCTCCAATGTCTGCAGCTAAAACTGCTGAGCCTGCTGCTGCTCCTGCTGCTGCTCCTGCTGCAGCACCTGCTGACGCACATAAGAAGTAATCATTTTCTTGCGGAAATGAACAAAAGCCTGCGAGGATTACCTCGCAGGCTTTTTATGTTTGAACGGAAAACCCTATGCACGAAATGTCCATAACCCAGGGAATCATTGATCTCTGCCAGGAGCATGCATGCGGGCGTCGAATTCGCTCTATTGATGTCGAAATCGGCCAGTTAAGCAGCACAGTACCCGAGGCGATTGAATTCTGTTTTGAAGCATGTAGCCGGGAAACCCTGCTGGAAGGCGCCCAGTTGAACATCATCAGAACAGCAGGCATCGGACAGTGTCTTGAATGCTGCAGGGAAACGCCCCTGGCGGAACTGTATGCACCGTGCCAGCACTGCGGCGGCAACCGAATCACAGTCGTGGCAGGCGAGGAATTGCGAGTTCGGGAAATTGAAGTTGACGATTAAAAAAGGGCACTGCAGAAGCAGCGCCCTTTTGGTTTTTTCAGAGCAATAAAGCAATCTAGCTGTTCAGGTCAGTTAAAGGATTAAACTGTTCCCAATGCTCCGGAGAGCGCCACAGACCGGAAAGAATTAACTGACGGAGATGCAGGAACTCTTTCGGCAGTCGATCGTACATTTTGACAAACAGCTCCTCGTGCGAAACAATCTCCTCTTTCCAGACATCCCGATCAACGGACATCAATTCATAGAACTGCTCGCGGGTTACACCGTCAAGTCCGGTCCAATCCAGATCCTCATATTTCGGCATCCAGCCAAGAGGGCTTTCCACCGCAGCCGCTTTACCGTTAACACGCTCTACAATCCACTTAAGGATGCGCATATTCTCACCGTATCCCGGCCAGAGGAAATTACCGTTGGCGTCCTTACGGAACCAGTTTACACTGAAGATACGCGGCGGAATCGGAGTTGTTCTGCCAACCTGCAGCCAGTGGGCGAAGTAATCAGCGACGTGATAGCCGCAGAACGGCAGCATTGCAAACGGATCGCGACGAACGGTTCCAACAGCACCGGTTGCAGCAGCTGTTGTTTCTGATCCCATGGTTGCTGCCAGATAGACTCCGAAACTCCAGTTGAACGATTGATATACGAGTGGGATAACATTATTGCGACGTCCACCAAAGACAAATGCAGCCATCGGAACGCCTTTCGGATTTTCCCATTCAGGGTCAATGGAGGGGCATTGGCTTGCAGGTGAGGTGAAGCGTGAATTCGGGTGAGCTGCGTTCCTGCCGCAGTCCGGTGTCCATTTGTTGCCCTGCCAGTCGGTCAGCATAGGTGGTTTGGCGTCAGTCATACCTTCCCACCAGACATCGCCATCCGGTGTCAACGCTACGTTGGTAAAAATTGAATTGGCGGCACAGGAGTGCATTGCATTCGGGTTTGTTTTGACAGATGTACCGGGAGCAACGCCAAAGAATCCATACTCGGGATTTATGGCGTACAGGCGGCCATCTGCACCAGGTTTAATCCAGGCGATATCATCCCCGACAGTTGTTATTTTCCAACCTTTTTTATTAAATGTTTCCGGCGGGACAAGCATTGCCAGGTTGGTTTTACCGCACGCGCTCGGGAAGGCTGCACCGAGATACGTTTTTTCACCTTCGGGAGATTCAATTCCTAGAATCAGCATATGTTCAGCCAGCCAACCCTCGTCCTTGGCGATCTTTGAGGCGATGCGCAGTGCCAGACATTTTTTGCCGAGCAGGGCATTGCCTCCGTATCCACTGCCGTACGACCAGATTGAACGCTCTTCGGGAAAGTGCACGATGTATTTTTCCTTGTTGCATGGCCATGGCACATCTTTCTGACCAGGCTCCAGCGGTGCACCAACCGAATGCAGACAGGGAACAAACTCACCATCGCCGAGAACATCAATAACGGCCTGACCCATACGAGTCATAATACGCATATTAACAGCAACATACGGCGAGTCAGATATTTCAATGCCGATTTTGGCAATTGGCGAACCGAGAGGCCCCATACTGAAAGGCATAATGTACATGGTACGGCCCTTCATACATCCCTTGAAGAGCTTGTGCAGCGTTTCTTTCATCTCTTTCGGATGCATCCAGTTGTTGGTTGGACCGGCATCCTGCTTGGAAATACTGCAGATGAATGTACGGTCTTCAACCCGCGCGACGTCACCCGGATCAGAACAGGCCAGATAACTGTTTGGACGTTTTTCCGGATTCAGTTTCTTGAATGTACCGCTCACTACCAACTGATTGCAGAGCATGTCATATTCTTCCTGAGAACCATCACACCAATGAACTGTACTCGGTTCACACAATGCGGTTACTTCTGCTACCCATTTGACCAGTTGCTCATTTTTTACTTCGTAACTCATGACGCCTCCCCAGTTGAGGTATTCAGATTTAGTTTCGTTTAAATAGCACACCATCCGCTAAAAAAAAAGAACATAATATGAATATGTATACAAAAAAAGAATATCGGCGGATCAAGCTAATTAAGCCAGATGGAAGGATGTTTACGGGAATTGGGGTATGATTGACTTTTAGGGACAATGAAACCGGATACTCGTGTCGACGCATCCGGCTTCATTGGTTTTGTGAATGTATATCATTGTTTATCAGCACATAAAATGTGCAGAGTTTAGCGAAACATGGCCTCCGCCAGCACCTCGGCGACATCTCTGACCTTGACGTTATCTGCTTTAACATCTTTGAGGCCGTCTTCAAACATGGTCATACAGTAGGGACAGGAAACACAGATGGTATCCGGCTTCTGCTCGAGGGCCTCATTGACCCGTGTCAGGTTGATTCGCTCGCCGACATGCTCTTCCATCCACATTCTGCCGCCACCGGCACCGCAGCAAAATGCGTTGTTGCGGTTGCGCTCTAATTCCAGCGGTGCCGTTCCAGTCGCTGCAGAAAGAACTTCCCGCGGCGCATCATAAACGTCATTATGTCGACCCAGGTAACACGAGTCATGAAAAACGGTTGTACCCATCTCCTGAGTCGTCTTATCAAGCACAAGCCGACCATCCTGAACCAGAGTGCGCAGAAATTCACTGTGATGGACAACTTCCAGTTCGAGCCCGTACTGGCGATAGTCGTTTTTCAACGTAGTAAAGCAATGAGGACATTGAGTAATTACTTTTGTGACACCGCGCTCACGGAATGTGTCAACATTCTCCCGGGCCATTTTATCGAAGACAAATTCGTTCCCTAATCTGCGCACACTGTCGCCGCAGCATTTTTCATCCTTTCCGAGGATACCCCAGGTTACCCCCGCCTTGTCCAGCAGCTGAGTCATTGCCACCGTCACATGTTTGTTGCGTGAGTCAAACGAACCGGCGCATCCGACATAAAAAAGATATTCCGTCGTATCTTTGTCAAACGGTTTGACGTCCAGCTGACTGCACCATTTAACCCTCTCCGACGGTGCGATCCCCCACGGGTTGCTGCGCCCTTCCATGTTTTCAAACAGATTGAGCAGTTCTTCGGGGAATTTTGCCTCGCTTTCGACAAGATGTCGCCGAAGTTGAATAATTTTTGGCATCTGCTCAATGAATACGGGGCAGGACTCCATGCAGGCTCCGCAGGTAGTACAGGACCAGATCGACTCCTCTGAAACGCTTCCCTCGCCGGCATCAGCGATAAGCGGGGTCTGAGGTTTTCGACTATTTTTGAGCTGGTCGCCATTTTTCAGCAGATTTACTTTGATATCATGGATAACAGCCCGCGGATTGAGCGGTTTCCGGGTGATGCTGGCCGGACATACATTCTGGCAGCGTCCGCACTCCGTACAGGCAAAAGAATCGAGCAGATCTTTCCAGCTGTACTGATCGACCTGACCAACACCAAATGTGTTGCCAAGTTTGAATTCTTCAACCGGCTGGGTATTCGGTTTTTCCAGACGCTTGAAAAGGCAGTTTGGAATCGCCGTCAGAATGTGCATATGTTTGCTGTTGGGGAGGTAACATATGAAGGCAAGCAGCGCCAGTGCATGGGCCCACCAGGCAACGGTGTGGATCATCTCGAGATGCAGTGGCGGCAGCATGCTGGACAGTGTTGCAGAAACCGGCATAATTTTGCGGGCTTCCGCAAAAAATGTTGCAGAATCTGACTGGGATTTAAGTATGGATGCTGCCAGTTCCGTAGCATTAAGTGCAAAAGAGGCGATCATGAGTGTTGCGATCATACCGAGTATGAAAAATGCGTCCAGCGTACGCGCTTCCGGGTACGGAGGCGAAATTAACCGGCGCACGGCAGCCACTGTAACCGCCGCCAAGGCAAGTAATGAGGCGATATCGATCATGAACGCGAGCGGCACGTATATTTCAAACGGAAGCTTGATAAGTTTGATTGATTGCGGAAAAAGTCCGTTGAGGATGAACTCGGTGTTTGCCACTGTCAGTATCAGGAAGGACCAGAATATGATTAGGTGGTTGAAGCCGAACGGCTTTGATACAACACGTTTCTGACCGAATGCGTACAACAGCATTCCTCCAATACGTGCGCCAACGTTGTCAAAGCGATCCTCTGCCCGACCGAGAGTGATCAGACTGAGCCGTTTCCAGCACCCCCAGGCAAATAATGCAAGCGAAGCGATGAGAAGCGGTGCGAATATAGATGGGTTAGGCGTCATTTCAAAAACCTCAATTTTTTGAACTATGATTTTTTTGTTTCATTTCCCGGATTTTCTCTGTAATTGCCGGGACCACCTGGAACAGGTCGCCAACGATGCCGTAGGTGGCAACCTCAAAAATCGGGGCGCTGCTGTCACGATTAATCGCGATTACCATATCTGAATCCTGCATACCGACCAGATGCTGGATCGCTCCGGATATCCCGCAGGCGATATAAATTTTGGGGCGAACGGTTTTGCCGGTCTGGCCAACCTGCCGATCACCCGCCATCCATCCTGCGTCTACGGCGCTGCGAGAAGCTCCAACGACCCCGCCGAGCTCATCCGCCAATTCCTGCAGCATGGCAAAATTTTCCGGCCCCATCATACCTCGGCCACCGGAGACGATATAATCGGCTCCGGTGATGTCGACCGCTCCCGTGCTGTGTGAGTCACGGATGATTTCAATTACCTTGGTCAGCACACTCTCTTCTTCCACTGTAAACGAATCACGGACGATTTCCCCGACGGCACCCTCCCTCCGTTCCGGCATCGGCATGACATTGGGGCGCACCGTCGACATCTGGGGGCGATATTTATCGCACATGATGGTTGCCATAATGTTGCCGCCGAAAGCAGGGCGGGTCTGCATCAGGTTTCGCTTATCATCAATGGCGAGTCCGGTACAGTCGGCAGTAAGGCCGGTGCCGACCCTGGTGGCAATCGCTCCCGCCAGATCACGCCCCATGCCGGTGGCTCCCATAAGAATGACCTCTGGCTTGTATGTTTCGATCAGATGGCAGCACGCCTCGACATATGCTTCCGTACGGTAATGGAAATAAACCGGTGCATCGAGCAGATAGGCCTTTTCTGCCCCGTGGGCAAACGCTTCGTGGCACAGATGTTCGACATTTTCACCGATCACGAGCGCACTGAGTTCCACTCCCAGGCTCTTGGCAAGTCCCGCCCCGACACCCAGCAGCTCCCAGGAAACCTTGGCCGGCTCCCCTTCCGTCTGTTCAATAAAAACCCATACGCCACGGTACGCTGCCAGTTTTTTAGCCAGGGCGGCAGCTTCGTGGTCGACTTCATCTTCAACAGGTGCGGCTGAAGCCGCCAGCTCAGCGAGAATCTGCTGTTCTTCGGCCGTGAAGAACATTTCCAGCGCCGCTGCCGGGCATATTTTGACGCATTTCTGGCAGCCAATGCATTTCGCTTTTTCAATGACCGGTTCGCCGTTCTCTGTCATCTCGATACAGTTGACCGGACATGAACTCTGGCAACGGGCGCCGCAGGCGATACATTTTCCTTCAAGCAGGTTTGCTATGCCGCGTGGTCTTTTCGGTTTCGGTTTTGGATCACTCATAACTGTAACATATCCTTCGCCATCAGTTTTTCAATCAGTAACGCTGCCGTTCCTGAAGGGTCGGCATACCCCTCGCCGATAATTTCTCCCTTGTCCCGCTCCGGAGAAAAGATTTTTGATACCCACGTAGGAGATCCTTTCAGGCCTATTTTCTGCTCGTCCAGCTGCAGTGTTTTGTTGTTCCACAGCTCAACAACCGCCTCTGCTGCAGCCAACCGCATCTGTACTTTCGGGTAGCGCGGGCGATTCAACTCTCGGACGACAGTCAGCATTGCAGGCAGTGGCGCATCAACAATTTCGTGACGCCCTTCAAGCTTACGGCTGACGCGGATTTTTTTGGCTGACAGGTCCAGACTGATGACTTTGTCAACCAGCGTCAACTGGCGATAATCAAGTCGACTCGCAATGCCGGGGCCAACCTGAGCGGTATCACCGTCAATTGTCTGCTTACCGCACAATACCAGGCCTACTTCGCCGACTTCTGCATGCAGTTTGCTGATTGCGGCAGCAAGAACGTTGCTGGTGGCGAGCGTATCCGCCCCGCCAAAAACCCTGTCAGACAGAAGGATTGCGTAATCAACTCCCAGTGCAAGCGCCTTTTTCAGTGTGCCCTCGGCGTTTGGAGGCCCCATGGAAATTGCTGCAACCTTGCAGCCGAAGCGGTCTTTCAGCCGCAGCGCTTCCTCCAGGGCATGAGTATCGTACGGATTGACGATAAACGGAATACCGTCACGAACCAACGTGTTAGTGACCGGGTCGATCTGAACCTGGGTCGTGTCCGGAACCTGTTTGATACAGACAACAATCAGCATGAATCCCACCTTACGATGATATAACCAACTCAGACATATAGACGTTTAACATAAATGAACAGGATGCCGCAAGCATTATCGCTTACGTCAAGGTTAGCATTGTGTATACTAAACGTCTCTTACAACAGTTTCACAACAAGATGCAAGCTATTATAATCTAACAATAAAAATTTTAGTCTCAGGAAAAGCAATACACCGTCACTTGTGAAGACAGCTTCGATTAATGCAAACAGAGTTCAAAAGAAAAGGCCTCCCTGACCATGTCGGATAGGCCCCATCGCCTTGAGTTTGATTTTGCCAGCAGGTTGTTGCCCCCTGCATTAACTGCACCGATTTTCACTTTTTCCAGATCATGCCGCATTCTTCGTGTTTTTGCCACTCTTTTACGCAAACCGGCGTATTATTTCGAGCTACTTACGACAAAGACTGTGGTCATACATTTTTATTTGTACGCCATAATCGCAAAAAATTTGTGCACGTATGCTAAAATTTGAACCTGAGTCGCAAAAAAATCTGTCGATTATTTCTGGCCACTAATGAACATGACATTTTTCAATAGACTCACAGCGAAATCATTGTATCTATTGCCAGTCACAGACAGGCTGCTCAACACTCGTTGACCTCCCCTGGATAAAACATGTATCGTGTGCGATAACAGGCCCGAATGTAAGAGAGATATATGGCAAGATGAGAAGAATCGATAAAGAAATTAAAGTTCAAGCGATTATTGCACGGTTCATCCCACCAGCCAGATATGCTGGTGGGGACTGACCAGGGAAAATGTGCAATATGTTGTCCCTTATCCTTTGGATTTGACGGAACATCACTCTTTATTCATACGGAAATAGCGGGAAGAAAAATGATTTTTTCGAGACAAATCCAACCGTATGCGTGGGATTTGAGTATGTCGTCACCTGTAAAACCCATGAAAGCGTCCCCTGTCATTGGAGCCTCTCACTCCCGGGCGTGGGCGGCTATGGTTCGATTCATGAATTGACCGACCCGACCGAAATGAATGCCGCACTGCATCTGATCATGAAGCAGTATTCAGATCAGTGTGGACGTTACCCCCTGAGGAGGCTGACCTCTTGCAGATCGGGAAGATTGAGATTGAAAGCTTGAGTGGAAAACAGTCAAAGGATATGATGGCTGCGTGAAGAGAAGATCCATTACGACAGTTCGTTATGGCGGCGATACCTGAATCAAGCTATCCTCGTGTACCCCATTAGTCTTAACACCGGTTCATATTGAACGCAATGTACTTAATCCAACAAAGGAGAATCTACGCATGTTCACACTCAAAGATCCATCACTGTTTCGTCAGCAATGCTTTATCAATGGCCTATGGATCGATGCCGACAGCAACGAACGAATTAGCGTTACTAATCCGGCCAGTGGAGCAACCATCGGCACTATTCCCAAGATGGGTGCCGCGGAAACCCGCAGGGCTATTGAAGCGGCCAATGCTGCATATCCGGGCTGGCGGGCACTGACAGCTGCAGCACGATCAGCGATTCTCCGACGCTGGTTCGAACTTATTTTGGAAAATCAGGATGATCTGGCGGTGTTGATGACCGCCGAGCAGGGGAAACCGTTGTCAGAAGCACGTGGCGAAATCGTTTACGCCGCCTCATTCATCGAGTGGTTTGCAGAAGAGGGAAAGCGAATCTACGGTGACACGATTCCCCAACACCAGTCGGACAAGCGCATCGTCGTCATTAAGGAACCGATCGGCGTCTGTGCCGCCATAACACCGTGGAATTTCCCCTCTGCCATGATCTCCCGCAAGGCGGGACCTGCACTGGCCGCAGGTTGTACTATGGTAGTCAAGCCCGCCACACAGACCCCATACTCTGCTCTGGCCCTGGCAGAACTGGCCGATCGGGCCGGTATTCCGGCAGGGGTATTCAGCGTCGTCACCGGTGCTTCAGGTGCTATCGGCGGTGAAATGACCTCCAACCCCATCGTCCGTAAACTTACCTTCACAGGCTCCACCGAAGTAGGTAAACTGCTGATGGAGCAGTGTGCGGGAACGGTAAAAAAACTGGCTTTAGAACTCGGGGGAAACGCGCCGTTCATCGTATTTGACGACGCCGACCTCGATGCCGCGGTCGAGGGAGCGGTCATTTCAAAATACCGTAACACCGGCCAGACCTGCGTTTGTACAAACCGCTTCCTTGTCCAGGACAGCATCTACGATGCCTTCTCCGCCAAACTGGTTGCAGCAGTCGAGAAGCTCAAAGTAGGTGACGGGCTGTTGGGTGAAACCCAACAGGGGCCGCTCATTGATATGAAGTCGCTGGAAAAGGTTGAAGAGCATATCGCCGATGCAATTTCAAAGGGAGCACACGTTGTGACCGGCGGCAGGCGCCACATGCTGGGCGGCTCGTTTTTTGAACCGACCGTACTGACTGACGTCAACACATCAATGGCTGTTGCCCGGGAAGAAACGTTTGGCCCCGTGGCACCGTTGTTCCGTTTTTCTACCGAAGAGGAAGCAATACAGATGGCAAATGACACCGAATTCGGTCTTGCAGCATATTTCTACAGCCGGGATATCGGCAGGGTCTGGCGCATTGCCGAAGCGGTAGAATACGGTATCGTCGGCATCAATACCGGCCTGATCTCAACGGCAGTAGCCCCGTTCGGCGGCATGAAGGAATCAGGCATCGGTCGTGAGGGATCGAAGTATGGTCTCGATGATTTTCTGGAAATAAAGTACCTCTGCATGGGAGGTATCTGAAACCCCGCCCGGCACCGCAAATGGCCACCCGTTTTGTCGGGTGGCCATTTGTTATTCTGCCATAATATCCCTCTCAAGGAGAGACACCCGCATCAGGCGATAATTCGATTACCGATGGTGAAAGCGTTGCTGAAACGGTCAAGACCGTGGCTCCCCCCGTTGACCAGTTTTCGCGCCAGTTTAAGATCGTCATCCAGTAAAGCCTCCTTGATGGCCCGCTCCTTGTTCTTCAGAAAACTTGCCAGGAGCTGCGCGGCAATTACCGGGTCGTTAGCCAGATCAGGGTTATTGATAAGATCCTGCCCGATCGCCGTGCCATGTATTTTATAATTGTCCCGCCCGGTCAACTGAATGAAACCACGGCCTTTGTACCTTTCACCGTCCGGTGCCCCCTGATTTCCAAGGTCAGTACGGTTATCGTACAGGTCAAACGGATGTCCGTCAGGAGAGGAGTTGTATCTGGACCTCCCCTCGCTGATTGGTTCAAAACTCTCCGTTTCCGCCCGGATTGTCGCCAGTGCCATCAATACCATTGGCTTGTCGGCCAGATTCTGCTCCACAAGGCCGTTGAGGACAACGGGCAGATTTTTTGTGATATTGCCGACAGGAGTCTGGGGAAACATTCTGGAAACGACCGCCACAGTCACCCCCGGAATCGCTGAGGGGAGACTGGCATCAATACCCGGATCCAGAGCGTTCTGCGTTCGCGGTCCGGCGACACCGTCAGCAAGTAATCCCATACTCTTTTGAAAGGCGATTACCGCAGCCTCCGTTGCCGGCCCGAAATCACCATCACAGACACCGGGATTAAATCCACGCTCTTTCAATTTTTCCTGAAGATGCACAACTTCGGGGCCTGCTGAACCTTCTTTCAATACTGACATAACTCCTCCTTTTATCCGGTTTTTATACAGGCAGAACTGATGTTCCTGCACCGGACTCGAATAAACGAATGTACGAAACTCCGTGTAAAAATCTGCCGGACAGCTTATATTTCACATATCTGCCACACTATCCGAGCTGTTGTAGAATCGACTCCAGCGCTACCAGGTCAACCGGTGACTTTTTCACGAACCGGTCGCGCTCATCAACGATCGCATACGCTTCATCGCAGCAGGCGGTAAAAAACTTCCAGGTCATCTGCTGCTTCTTCCCCCAGGTGATGCACACCGGCCCGATAGCCGTATATCCGCAGACATACACACAATGCCCCTGTTTGGGATTCGGCTTACCGGCAGGCCCCGGCACCAGATCCCAGGCCAGACCACGCTCCATCTGCTCCTGAAAACAATTGGGCAGCGAAAGCCCAATATATGTTCCGGTGAGCTGGTGAATCGCCACCTTTACTTCCTGGATATTACTGGGATCCAGTTCCACAAACGCGTGAATCTTATATTTGCGGCGTGCCGCCTTCCAGCCGTCTTTCCGCCAGCTTTTCAGTGAAGTGAGCATATTCAGCCCCTGCTCCCCTTCGACCATGCTCCCCCCTTCACGCTGGTATTCCTTGACGACTTCATTATCGGTGATTTTGAGAATAGTCTTGCTCTGTTCGAAATATTCGAACCGCAGCGTCATATGGGCACGGCCGGCAATAACGCAGTCACCGAGCCAGTCATTGGCAAAAACCGGTGTCGGAATCGGTCCTTTTGCAAAATCAAGATCGAAGTCCCACTGTTCCGGCACCGGTGGCAACGCTCTGCGGAGCACGGCTGCCAGCTTGATATTGCGTGTGTCACGCACCGCCGGATTTTTCCCAAGCTTCATAAACGGATGATTCTTGACGACCTTAAACATTTTTTCCATGACACTGCCTCCTTGTTATCTGCTGTTGGTCAGCTGCGTGAACACCACTCAATCCCACCACTTTTCGAAACGATTAATGCGCCTCCATTGCGGCACCGGCCGCCACTGCTCCATAATCCGTGACAGCTATGGCAGCTTTTCAACCACCATCATACTTTTCTCCAGACGCACTTTCCGGTACGCCCCTGAATTGAGGAGCTCATCAACGAACGCTACGACTCCCGGATAGTAATCAGCGTAATCATGGAAGGCGATATAGCCATTGGTGACGACCCATTTTTCAAACTGGTAGAAATCACGTGCAACATTTGCATAATCATGCAGCCCATCGATGAACAACAGGGTAATCGCTGAATCCCAGCTCACATCGTACGAGCACTTTTGAATTATCTCCACGACCTCCGTCAGGTGTGCGGCGGCAATGTTTTTCCTGAACGCCGCAAGGGTGGGTGTGACCGTCTCAACACCCTGGTCAAGAGCGCCGATTTTACCATCATGGGGGTCAATCGCAAAAATCTTTGCTCCTGGCGAAAGAGCCTTTACCACGGCCCCCAGCACCACGGTTGACCGGCCACAGTAGCTCCCCACCTCGACGACCGCGTGGGGTGGGGGCAACGTCGTCAAGGCACGGACCGAGGTGGCAATCAGCAGATCGGCTTCACCGTCGTCAAGCCACCCCTCAATTTTTCTCATCTGTTCCAGAATGGGTGTTGTTAACACCAGCTCCAATGGCTTGCTCTTCATCGGCTGTTTCATAGGCACTTCTCCTTCCCGTTGCCGTGCATAATCATGAAAACGTGAGCGAATATATTTTCGCAGCGGGTCATTGTAGAGTCGCGGCACCGGGTGCACCCAGAACAGCTCGGGAGCGTTGAGAGCAGACTCGAGCTGCCGGGTAGAATAACGGGCCCGGAACTTGACAAAATCATAGCTGCAGGGATTATCGAGAATAGTGAAACCGAACAGGGCAATAAGAGTCGGCAAAATAATTTCTTCCGAAGCCCAGATCTTTGTTGTTTTCAGGAGTTCCCCCAACTGCTGGTCGACCGCAAAAAAACGGGTGAGCTCACGTGCTGCATCGACGCTAAACACGGTTGATGGCCAGAATGTCCATTGCACGAATTTCTCCTCACCTCCGGGAAAGCGGCGCAGAAACGGACGCCAGAGATCAACCTCCTTCCAGGCCTGCATGGCGGGGGCAATTCTGGTGCTTGACCCCTGGCGCAGGGATGAATTCCCCAGCATGCCGACCTGCTCCCTGGTGGCAAGAAAATTTCCCAGAAAGCCGGAATAGTTCATTCCGATACCGAGTTGGTCAGAATCAACGATGGTCAACGTATCAAAGGAAAAATTGGCCAGGGAAAAACTCATGCAATCAAGGGCAAAATCATGCAGCCACCCCCATTTTAACGGTCGTGGAGAGGGGTGGACCACCGCACCGTGACGCTCGAACGGGAACCCCTTGACAAGCAGATCACGGTTTGTGCCACCGTTATACAGCAACACGACGGAATCCGGGTCCAGATAGCGCAGGTTACGTACCAGGTCAACCACGCACTCCTGATTTTCATGTACCAGACAGGCAAAGACATTCCGCACACGCGGAGCAGCGGACTGCTGCAGCGGAGAGGTAATGACGGGAGCAGCCACTGCCGCCTGTTTCGCTCCGGCTGGGGGGAAGCGTTTGAGAAACCGCTGCTTGTCCTCAATGGCCCGCGCTTCATTCATCAGCGCAACATTACGCAGATAATGGGGGTTTCCGGTTAGTGGCCGGCCGCTGTGGGCTCCCGAATTGTGATGATAGAGATGGTACAGAAACTGATCCTTGAACCGGGTGACTCCCAATCGGCCAAGGAGGGTCACTTTGTGCACCCAGAAGTTGTCCTCGCCGCCCCAGCCGAGAAACTCCTCTGACATACCGCCGTAGCGTTGAAAGAAAGCTTTTGTGACCAGCGCACTGCCACCGTTGATATCCCTGCCGCCACTCAGAATCTTCGCTGCGGTGCAATCCCGGGGAGATCTGCTGCCTTCAATAACAGCCCCACTGTCAGCTTCCGCAAGATAGGCAATTGACGTGTAGGGAATCAGGCAATCCAACTGGCGCTCATGAAGTTCCTGTGCAGCTTTTTCAAGAAAACCTGCAGGCAGCAGCAGGTCATTATCCATCCAGAGCAGCAGCTCACCTTCAGCAATCGCAGAACCGACATTCAATGCACGTGCTCTCTCAAATACCTCCGACGTCTCTATGAACAGATATCGAGCGCGCCAACGGCGGGCCACCTCTTCCGCAACACCCTGTTCACCCATCTCAACCACAATGATTTCTGAAACAGCGGGACAGTGGCTCAGCTGTGCCAGAGCGGCCGCCAGCTGCGGCAATCGCTCCGCTCCCCCATGGGGGATAATGACGCTGACTCCCGAGGGGACAGCTCCCGGCTTCGTCTCAAGGGATGAAACGGCCGGTGCTGCTCCTTTTATGGCAGCACCATTTTTCAGCGCCATTGCCCGGCCTGCCACCGGCTCCCACAGTTGGCGCCACTGCCAGGCAAAAGCCCACTGCCGTTCCATCCATGTGCGGTTCTGCAACCCCGCCGCACTCAATGAATCGATACCGGATTCAATCTGTGCCAGCAGCACATTTTCCAGCGTTGCAAGATCTGAGTAGACAAAGGGAGTTTTCTCCGGATTGTTGGCACAATGGCGAAACTGCTCCAGAACTCCATCAAGCAGGCCGACCCCGTTAACAACCACACAGCCGGTTGCCAGCCCTTCAAGGCTGTTGCGATGGTAACTGCCGGTCACACACTCATCGATGACAATATGGGCACGCCGCTTCATCGCCAGGGCCTCTCCATGACTGACCTGGCGCTCCGCCGTGGATTCTATGCGGGTATCGGCCCGGCGCGACAACCGTTCAAGAATTCGCACTGTCGTTTCAAAACCCTTGCCATGCCAGTACAAACGGTGATCACGGGGATAGCGTTCATGCTTGCCCGAAGGGGTGAAAGCAATTGTGATCTGATCCGCCTTCGTGCCGGGCTGATATTCCGGTTCCCAGAGCGGAATGGGATTGGGCACCACTGACCAGCGGGCAAATTCCGGCAGTGTCGCCTGATACTGGCCGATAACGACGCCCGGCTGCCCGGCTGCGACAAACTGCATATCCACGTTCCAGCCATAATTATGCGCCATTGTCACGACCGGCTTGCTCTCCAGCAGGCGACGATGAGCCGGGTCAACCTTGCCGTTATGCACAATAACCAGATCGGCTGCATCCAGCAGTTCCATGGCCTCTTGCGGTTTTTTTTGCCACTGCACATCCCCCGTAAACTGCACCCCGTTACCGTATTCATTCGTAGCCCATACGCAGCGGGCCGAATGTTCAGTAGCTGCAGAAATGCAGCGGGCCAGAATGGCGGGCACCCCAGCTACCGGCGTTGTGGCATAGGAGACGATCTGCAGGCCGCCGGGCTTTTCTTTGACAGGTGCATTGCGGATCACCTGAACCTCCACCCAAGACAGGCTCACCTTCGGCAGTGCAGTAATACGACTGACCGGACTCAGATTTACCAGTTCCACCCCCATTGCCCGGCAGGCCTGCTCCAGAGCACCATATTCACGGTTGATCTGATCCAGGCGTCCAGCCATGGGGTGTGTCCCGGTTTTGCCAAAAAAGTGGGCTTCTGTGAAATCCACTCCGATGAGACCAATACGGGTGGCCCCCATATGAATTGCAAGGCACAGCGCAATATACGGTGAGTTCTGGGTAAAATGCAGCACATCCGGGTTGCTGAAATCAGTGCCTCCGCGAGTGCCCAGTTTGAACGTGACCAGATGCGGGTGCGGTACTGCGAGGTCATCATATTGACTGAACAGGTAGCGTGCCCGTGAGGTTTCAACATGGCGAAAGCGGTCGCCGCTGAACTGTTTGCCTGGGTTCACGACCACCAGATAATCCGGATGGAAGCGACGCCCCACATCATTAACGCCGATGGTGACGAAGCGCTCCGGCTGTTCCAGCAGGTTAAGCGATTCACCACAGCCGCAGACAACGATGGTTTCGCCTTTGTGGATATGTTTAAATTCTCCGAGTGTTTGCATAAACCTTGTTGGTTGTACGCCTGGAAGTACCTTGTGGTTATTCAGCCAATGTAAAGATTACATGAGAGAGTTGTTTCAACTTTTTGTTTAGCCTACGACGTTATATTGATTAATTCCTTGATCTTCTACTGGATTTGGAATTTTTGTATCTGCAGCAATCAATATTTTTTTAACTTTTCGTTTTCCCGTTTTTTCGTCATTCTCCAAGGTGTAAGCGGAGCAAACTAAATGAGAAGGAATAAACCTCTCTTCCTGAATCACTTTTCCAATATTTGTTTTTGTTATTTGATCCAGGTTTGTTGATTTCAATTGTTCAAGCAATGCCGTGTTATCATTGCGTTCATATTTTGCAATAACTTGGTAATGAAGTATTTCACCGCTACTAACCGCATTTTTTACTTCTCTTTCCACTAAGACTAAATGGTTTTTGTTTCCTTGCTGTGATAAAGGTGTCAAATTTTTCCAAGTTGTGCCAGGCCCATGAATATTGTGATTTAGTAAATGGCCTCGTATGTAATAGCTACGCACAATTTCCTTTCTCATGTTCAATCGCTCCCATCTATCACTTGATGCGCTCGGTACCGTTCCGGGTGGACCAATCTTGGTAAGTGGTTCAATTGTCATTGAAGTCGCATACCCTGAACTCAAGGGGCCATATTCAGGCACTGCGGATGCGGGCAAGTCATCTATCCTGTCCATGAATATCTTCGTTTGTTCCGCAAGTTGTCTGGTCAATTCTTCAAAATCAGTCGTCTCATCCTTGACACCATCTTTTGTTGAGACTCTTGCCGTTAAGTTATCGATTTTTTTAGCAGTTTCGATTGCTTTTGCTTTCGCCTTTTCCTTTTCCGGATCTTTATTCGTGTCGAGCTTCATGATAAAGGGCAAAAAGTCCCGTTCGCTGCTTGCGATCATAAGTTTAGCGTTACGTCCTTCTCCTTTAAAAAAGATTGTATGGCTTTCGCCCTTAAGCGTCTTAAATTTCTTTTTAGTTTTCCACCACTGCATCACTCCCTTCGCCGCTTTGGTAATCGCGTTGATGAGTCCCTTACCCAGGGCAATTACCTTGTCGATGACCCAGTCAATAGCCTTGTTCACCTTCTCCTGAATAGACTCCACAATTTCCTTGAGCTTCTTGCCCAGATCACCCAGTCCAAGATAATTGGCAAAAAATCCGATCACGACCGTCAGAGCGCGAGCGAGACTGGCTTCGACAATATTGGCTGCCCCGGCAATTGCTCCCCGGGCAATATCGAGTATTCCGTCCAGCACGGAACTGACGAGTTCCAGAATGCGTTTGGCATACTGGGCTGCGGTCTGAATTGCGTTGTAGAGAAACACAATCGCTTCGACAACAGCGCCGATGGGGGCCGTACCAAGCGCCGCAGTGATGCGTGGCAGAGCGATTTTGGTTACCTTGCCGGTTACCCAACCAATAGCGCCGTCCAGCAGCACACCCCACAGGTCGCCAAGCCGCTGTTTCAGGTTATTCCAAACTCCCTGCGGCCCTTCGTTGAGTGCGGTGCTGATCCATTCCCAGATTTTGGCAATGGTCGATAAGGCTTTGCGGATTTTATCGGTTGTCTCCTTGCCGAGCTTCTTTTCAAGCCGTTCAAGGATCTTTTCCACACTGAGTCCCAGTACCTGCAAGATAAAATCAAGCACCGAAGCGAGGGAGAAGTCTGCTGGCGGTTTCAATCCGGCGGATTCGATCACACCCTTCAGCCAGTCCACGATGGATTTTGTCAGATGCGCCCAGATCTTTTCGCCGAATTGGACAAAGCCCTGCTTGATGGCACGCAGCATGTTGCCCAGGAATCCCAACGGGTCCTTCAGTATCATGTCCCGGGCAGTGGCCGCTTTCCTGACAATGCCGGTGACCAACTCCAGCGGAATATTCAGGGCGGCAAGGACAAGTTTGAAAATTTCAAAGGCGGCTCCTATGAGGTCGCCGTCTTTAAAAACTTTGCGAATGAGCATCAGTCCGGTCGCCTTAAGCTTTGACCAGACGCCGGGGAGCAGTTCGATGACATCCTTGACGATCGGAATCCGCTTGAGAATCTGATTGACCAGGAAATCAACAAACAGGGTACGGAGACATTCCGGAATCATTTTCCAGAGCGCGCCCACGACAAGCATGGGCAACTTCATGATGTCGACAACCACTTCGCCGACTTTACCCAAAAAACTGAGCAGCGGCTGCAGGCGCTGCTGAAGCTTGGCAAAGGTCGTCGTCACCCATCGTGACAGTGATGCCAGCTTTTCGCTCCCCCACTGCGCCAATTCGGTAACCTGAGTGGCGATCCATTGCACCGCGCTGACGACAAACTTCAACAGGGATGCCGCAGCCGCACTCACCATCCGCCCCATTCCGGCAGCAAATTTACCCAGAGTCCCGTTGAGGGATGATGCCATACGCGTCACAGCGGCAGTTGCCTTATTCAAGCCCCCCAGCAGCGAAGGGATGAGGGTCTTTTCCAGGAAGGTACGAGCCCGCACCACCCCATCCCCTTTCCCGAAGTTGGCCTTGATCCAGCGGATCCCCTGCAGCACACCGAACACAATCCCGCCGATAACCACCAGCGGTCCGGCAGGTGATGCCAGCAGCGCAATACTACCCACCACCCCGGCAATTATCAGCAATTCTTTCTTGAACGGTTCGAGTTTGGCCTTGATCCAGTCCCACGCTACGGCAAGTTTGTCCTGCACCCACTGCAGTATGCCGTTCTGCCCCTCGGCACCCTCACCGATGCCGAGCTTGTTCTTGATCCAGGTCCACGCTTTGGCCAGCCGTTCGCGAATCGGAGCGGCCTTCTCCCAGATCAGCGTTGCAAGTTGTTTCAGTTTTTCCCACTGAGCACCGGCGAACTGTTTGATCCAGTTCCAGGCCGGCACACCGAACTTGTTCCACAGGCCGGTGAACCACCCTTTGACTTTTTCTGCAACGGCCTGCAGTTTCTCAACTACCGGTGTGATCAGCTTGAGCGCACACTTTTCGATTTTCTCGGCCGCTTCCCGCAACGGACTGCAGTCATTTTGCGCAATCTTGGCCGCAGCTTCCTGAATCCAGGTGATCAACGGGGCAAACTGGCTCGACAGCCAGCGTCCGGCACCCATGATGGAGCGCACCGGTGCCATAAATGAGTTGAAAACCGCTTCAAGGGCGGAACTCACCCGTTCCTTCAGCCATTCCAGTGGTCCCTGGCGAATGATAGGCACCAGGTCCGGAGCAAACTGATCCAGTAGTTTCCAGGCGACGCTTTCACTAAACTCAAGAACAGCGTCTGCTTTTTCACCCAGCCACTTGGTGCCTCTCTCCCACAAAGACGGCTTGCCGTCCTGGCGTTGAATGGTCGCTCCGGTGGTTCGTCCCGCCACGGAGAAGCTTTCACCCCGCCCGACCGCAGCAGATGCTGCATCCGCCTCCGACTCAAGTGCGCTGCTTCCGGAACTGCCTGTTTTCATCTGCACCCCAGGTTGAGCCTGCTGCTGGACGACGTGCGCCGCCTCGTGCACCAACAAGGCACGATCGGCGGAGCTTTCCTTCGAGCCGAGATAGATATGTGTCCCATAGGTGAATGCCCGGGCGCCAATGCTGTCTACCGCAGCATTAGCCAACCCGTCGCTGTGAACTCGCACCGGATTTACGTCGATGTGGAGGCTGTCTGTAATTGCCTGTTGAATCTGGGCGGGAAGCTCTACCCCCGGCCCCGGTGAGACAATCACTTTCCGTATTTCTTCGGGAATGGCACTGGCCGAGGGAGGAGAAACAGATGTGTTCAAGCGGATAACGGGAGGGGCAACGCGGGTTCCGACTGACGAACCGCTGTTTTTTGTACTGCTGCTTTGTGATGTTTTCTGTGCAGACGCACGCAGAGGCTGTTGAGCGGTGATTGTTGTTGCAGGAGCTGGTTTACGTGCAGCAGCGACAGCCATGGCCCGGTACTCCTGTTTCTAGTGTACGCTGTTAGTCTGAAAAAGTGGACAAACCGCTCCCATTTTTCGATATTCGCGCTGGAGGGCCGACTGCAAGTGCGCGGGAGTGATAACCGCGCTGTCATGCAGTGCCAGCAGGGACGCATGCTGCACCACATTACGGATCTGTCCGCCGCTCAGGACACAGTATCCGGCAACAGAGGCGAGGAATGACGGGTCAACAATATGCTTTGAAGGGAGGTGGGATTGCCAGATAGCCCAGCGTTCTTCAACATCAGGCTGACGGAAATCCACCACCAGATCAAAGCGCCTCTTGAAGGCGCTGTCAATGCGGTCTGCTGCGTTGCTGGTCACAACCAGAATCCCCTCGAACGCTTCTATCCGCTGGAGCAGGAAGTTCGTCTCCATGTTTGCATAACGGTCATTGGAGCTCTGGACAGAGGTCCGCTGCGTCAGGAGGGCGTCTCCTTCATCCAGCAACAGGATGATGTCAAGCTCCTCGGCATGGGAAAATATCTGATCCAGATTTTTCTCCGTCTCCCCGATGTATTTGTTAACCACCGTTGACAGATCCAGCCGGTACAGGTCTTTCTGCAATACCGATGCAAGCAGTCGTGCAGCAAACGTCTTGCCGGTGCCGCTCGGCCCGCTGAACAGCGCTCGTACACCGGCGTTCAGCGTACCTCCCGCAATACTTCCGGCTGAATGCATCAGTTCTTCCCGGTGACGGCAGCGCATCTCCAGGCTCTGCAGCTCGGAGAAGGTCTCGTCACCTGCCGCCAGATGCCTCCAATCCCCGAGACATTCAATGCGCGTGGCAAGCGTATCAAGAACCTGGCGGTTGAAACCGCGACATGCCAGCTGCACGTCGGCCGGCATTATTCCGTTCTTTCCATCCAGCGCCGCACAGGCATTGGCCAGCTGTGCCGACCGCCGGATAGTACCGGAGGTCATGCGAAAGCGTTCACTGATGATGTCCAGACCATCGTACGGTCGTGAACGTAATGCAGCGGTCCAGTGCATTTTTCGTTCGGCGATGCCAGGCAATTTCAGTTCAATAGTCAGTGCGTTTTCAGCACCGGGACCGCTCACGCCCCCCTGTTTGCCAAGCACAATACCCAGCGGGCCGGAGTATGCGGATAGAGCGGGAATTTCAACCGTCTCGCCGGGCGCAGTATCAATAACGATAACGGGCATGGCATGGATCATGGTGGCCAGCGGACCGACCGACTGCCACCGTTCATCATCTTTCCCGTTTAATCCCCTGATCACCAGTACACCCAGCTCCAATGCGACAGCCACCGCCCCCAACAGGGTGCGTCTGCCGTTATAGCGGGGTCCGCGCACAACCACCGTCCGTACATCGCCCGATTTGAGCAGGGCGGGAACCGCCTCCGCAATCCTCCTGACCTCATCAGTCAGTATCAGTTCCCTGCACGGAACGAGTTTCTCCGTCTGTTGATAGCTCATCCATGGCAGCGGAGCCTCACGCACATCGCCGCGCAGTGCATCCCAGAAAAGCACGGGAAATTGGAGTGCCCACTCCACACGTGGCGCATCCGGGTTGACTACCTTTACCAACCCAAGATCCAGCATACGGTGGATAACGCTGCGAACGGTGGTATCCGGCAGCAGGTCGCCCCACCACCCTGCAAGCAGCCCGACCGTCGGACGCCGCTGCCCCGTCCCCCCCTGCAGCGCATCAAATAACTGACCAAACCGGGGTTCATCCTCGATGATTCCGATAACCATCAACATAGTCAGGGTCGCGTAATCAAGACCTGCCTCATCTCTCAGAGCTCGCAACGGCAGGTGAACGGCAGTCTCTTCCTCCCAGGCAACCAGGGAACCCCACCACAAACTGTTTGCCTCATCCCGCGACATTCCTTCCAGCCCATGTGCTGCCAGTTCATTGTTGTAATCGATCAGAAAGGGGAACCCTTCCAGCAACTCCTCAAAAGAATCGAAAGAGTGGGAAGCCCGCTCGATGATCTTCAGCACTGCCGAGTAAAAGTAGAGCTTGAGATGTACTGCCGGATTGTGCGGCATATTTTTGAAAAGCTTATTTTTCTTCATCGCGCAACCACGTCCTACTCATAATGAAATGCGACAATTCGTCCTGAAGCCGGCACCCAGCCCGGATTCCGGTCAAGGCCGGCCAATCTGATGTCAATCGGGTGTTCAGCCAGAGCAAAGAAGACATCGATATGCGCTGCAGAAACTGATATGCGTGCACTCTGCCGACAGAGGACTTGCGGAATCCGCTCCGTTTCGGCAACGCCGAGAGCACGCTTCAATCGGGCCTGCAGGTATGGCATAAGCCGGTCAAGCCACCGGTCAAGTGGTGACATACTGTTGCCACTCTCTGTCACGGCCCCGTACTCCAGTTCAAACGGGACAACCTGGCCATACGCTTCCGTTTCCCGTAGAAGCTGCTCCAGAGGAGCGCCGGCATCTAACGGCAGGTCAAGAACCAGAAAACCTTCCGTGTGCCGAACCGTGAGACGTCCATCCGTGGCCTTCCATTGCCAGCATCCCGCTTCAGGAAAGGGTGCCAGCCACTCTGCCGGCAGCTGCCAACGTTCCGACGGCATGAAATCATTTTCAGGGACTTCACTTCCACAACAACCGGAAAGTTCGGCTAATAGCTGCCAGACAGGATCGTCCTCGCATGTATCCCCGAGAAGGCGCCGACCGATCAGTGTCACAAAAGTCCAGATCGGCAGAGCAATTCCCGGTTGTAACGGACGAGTGAAGTCGCCATACAGGTTCAGGAAAATTCCAACGTTGATCAGATAGAAGAGCCCACCCAGTTCCGTGGTGACCGATGCTTCCAGGAGAGCTGCGCTGTCAGCCGAATACAGTTGACACCGATGCGTCTGCTCAGAGTCATTTGGCGGCACAATATCATTCGCACTCTGTTCCCGGTCCCCGGCAATAACCTGATCCGTCTGCGATTTGGAGGACCGCCCATCCATTGTTTTGCCGGATGTGATGCCAGCCACCCGCTTGGTCCGCCTTTTGTGCGCTTCCGTTTCGGGACGGACCGGATTCACCGGTTCATCCCGACATACCGCAACGGTGCCGTCTGCACTTTGCTCCGCTTT
>JAQTXD010000184.1 GCA_028688955.1 Desulfuromonadaceae bacterium | reverse complement strand
CTGCGTTCAATTTTGCTCTTTGGCGAACGTCCAGCAGAAGCTATCTGCCACCATGATAAGCATCAAGCGTAAAAAGTGCAATAGCGGGGTGATACCTTCGGCTGAAATGTCTGTAAAAATGGCTATTTCCCTTGCATCACCTCTGCCGATTTGCTATATTCCCAGACCTTCTAAATATCGCACAAGAACTGAATTTTATTAATGAATCTTCTCTCCGTCGAAAAACCTGCCCGCTATATGGGTGGTGAAATGGGCTCCATCCGCAAGGATGCTGCCGATCTTCGCTTTGCCCTTGCATTTCCTGATGTATACGAAGTTGGTATGAGCCACCTGGGGCTGCGCATCCTTTACCATATTCTCAATGAGGTCGAATGGATTGCTGCCGAGCGGGTATTTGCCCCCTGGCCGGACATGGAAACGCAGATGCGTGCCGATGGCCTTCCTTTGGCAACGCTTGAAACCGCCACGCCGCTGTCAGAGTGTGACATCATCGGGTTTACGCTGCAATATGAACTTTCCTATACCAATATACTCAACATGCTCCGGCTGGGCGGGATCCCGCTTCTGGCAAGCGACCGAAGGGGAGCTTTCCCGCTGATAATTGCCGGCGGCCCCTGTGCCTACAACCCCGAGCCGTTGGCCCCTTTCTTTGATGCCGTGCTGCTGGGTGACGGTGAAGAGGCTGTTCTTGAAATTGCCATGGCGGTTCGCGATGCCAAAAAAGCCGGTGAAAGCAGGGTTCAACTGCTTGAACGGCTCTCGGGTATCGAAGGGGTCTACGTTCCTTCGTTCTTTGAACCGCAGTACGCAGCTGACGGTACCCTGTCGGCAATGACGCCCCTAAAGCCGGGATATACATCTGTTCGTCGCCGGTTTCTGGCGGATCTTGACACGGCGCCTTTTCCAGCGTCTCCTGTCGTCCCGTTTATGAAGACTATCCACGACCGGGTTGCCGTCGAAATAGCTCGCGGTTGTACCCGTGGCTGCCGCTTCTGTCAGGCCGGCTATGTCTACCGGCCGTTGCGTGAGCGCTCTCCGGAAACTATTCTCAATCTGGTGGAGCAGTCACTCAAGGCCACCGGATATGATGAAATATCGCTTCTTTCGCTTTCAACCGGCGATTACTCCTGTGTGACACCGCTCGTGACCGAATTGATGGCGCGCTATGCCGAGGATCGTGTGGCGGTTTCGCTCCCCTCGCTACGGGTCGGAAGTCTGTCGGATGAGTTGATTGAGGAGATAAAAAAAGTACGCAAAACCGGTTTTACTCTTGCCCCTGAGGCGGGAAGCGATCGCATGCGGCGGGTTATCAACAAGGGGATCACCGAAGCAGACCTGATCGCCGGAGCTGCCGCAATCTATCAGGCTGGTTGGCGTCTGATCAAGCTGTACTTCATGATTGGCCTGCCAGGCGAAACGGCTGATGATATCGCCCAGATTGCAACCCTGGGGCGCCAGGTCAAGGACCAGGCCAAGGGGAGCGGCGTTTCCGGCGATGTCAACGTTGCTGTCAGTACCTTTGTTCCCAAGGCTCATACCCCCTTTCAGTGGGAGCCGCAGATTTCGATGCAGGAAACCACTGATCTGCAATACCAGCTTCACTGTGATCTCAAGAAGCGCAAACTCAAATTCAAGTGGCAGGATGCGCCGCTCTCGTTCATGGAGGGTGTCTTTGCCCGTGGCGACCGCCGCTTGGCGCCTCTGCTGATTCGTGCCGTCGAGTTGGGGTGTCGTTTCGACGGCTGGCGCGAGCATTTTTCTCTGGATCGCTGGCTTCAGGCATGTGCTGACTGCAATATCGAGCCGGAATGGTACCTGCGTCGCCGGGAGCTGGATGAAGTCCTGCCGTGGGATCATCTCGATTGCGGTGTGAGCCGTGAATTTTTGCTTGCCGAACGCGAGCGGGCCCTTGCTGAGGCAGCAACGAAGGATTGTCGTGACGGCAGCTGCAGCGATTGTGGTGTGTGTGATTTCAGCGTGGTGACAAACCGGATTTCTCCGCAAACGCCGCCTGCGCCGCGCCCGGACAGAGTTGTTGATGAATCGGCGGCTGCCCGCATGCGCCTCAGGTTTTCCAAAGTCGGGGTCATGCGCTATTTAAGCCACCTTGAGCTGATCACTGTTTTTACCCGAGCCGTGAGCAGGGGAGGGGTGCCGATCCTTTTTTCACTCGGTTTCCATCCGCACCCACGCTTCTCGTTCGGCACGGCAACCTCTGTGGGTGTTGAGTCACAGGCTGAGTATATGGATATGTTTGTCGTTTCCGGCATATCTGCCGGGGAGGTACAGGAGCGTCTTAATGCGGTACTGCCGGAAGGGCTACGGATTCTGGAGTCGGAGGAAGTTGACGTTAAATCGCCCTCAATCTCGACTCTGATCGAGGCAACCAGCTATCGGATACTGATTGCCGGAGCTGATCCTGGCCGACTGTCGGAGCAGTGTGTGCAGTTTATGGCACAGGATGCTTTTGTCATCCAGCGGACCAAAAAGGGGCAGACCACGACGGTTGACCTGAGGGGTGAAACGGTCTCACTGTCTGCAGACGGACAGACCTTGGTGCTGATCGCCAAAAGGGGTAAGCCGGTTGAGTTTGCCCGGGCTATAACCGGAGAGGGTGAGCTTCAGGGCGATGATATCCAGGTCGAAAAGCTTGCAGTCATCTTCAGCCCGTAACATCACGAATAATTTCATATTTCATATAAACGGAGAAAATCACCATGGGAGCTGAGTTAGTTATCAATGCCGCTTCCCACGAAACCAGGATCGCGCTGATTGAGAACGGTACTATTGCCGAGCTTTACATCGAGCGGAGCCGTGAAAAGGGTATCGTGGGCAATATCTACAAAGGGCGTGTTATTCGCGTATTGCCGGGAATGCAGGCCGCATTCGTGGATATCGGTCTGGAGAAGGCAGCTTTTCTGTATGTGGCAGATGTATTTGATGCCATTGAGG
>JAQTXD010000183.1 GCA_028688955.1 Desulfuromonadaceae bacterium | reverse complement strand
CCGGAAAGTGGTCGATACCCGCCTCTACCGGAGTATGAGTCGTAAAAACATTGCCGGCCCTGACGATCTCTCGAGCCGCGCAGAAACTGACCCCCCGTTTTTCCATCAGCAGCCGGATGCGCTCCAGCGACAAAAATGCGGCATGCCCCTCGTTCATGTGACAGACGTTCGGGACTATCCCCAGTTTTCGCAGGGCACGAATACCGCCGATCCCCAGCAGGATCTCCTGGATCATGCGCATTTCCTTGTCGCCGAAATAGAGCTGGGCCGTGATCAGACGGTCTTCGGGACTGTTCTCATTCAGGTTGGTGTCCAGCAGGTAGAGCGGCACACGTCCGACCTGCACCCGCCAGATCCGCACCATGAATTTTCGCGGACCGAACTCCAGCTCAAACATCAGCGGGACACCGTTTTCATCACGCTCAAGGGTCAACGGCAGGTTGTAGAAATCATTCTCGGGATAATACTCCTGCTGCCACCCATCGTTATTGAGATACTGGCGAAAATACCCCTGCCGGTAGAGCAGGCCGACCCCGACCAGTGGCAACCCAAGATCGGAAGCCGACTTGAGATGATCGCCCGCCAGAATGCCGAGGCCACCGGAATAGATCGGCAGCGACTCATGCAGCCCGAATTCCATGGAGAAATAAGCGACCTGCATCTTTGAAGCGCCCGGACACGTTCTCTGAAACCAGGTTTTCGCCCCAAGATATTCGGTCAGCTTCTCGTCCACAAGCTCCAGATGAGCCATGAAACCCTCGTCGTTTTTGAGCGCGTCCAGGGTCGTCTGCTGCAGGATGCCGAGCATCTCCACCGGATTGTGGCGCGTTGATCTCCAGAGATCGGTATCGAGGCGCCGAAAAAGGTTGGTGCCATCCGGTTCCCAGCACCACCAGAGATTGTAGGCGATACGCTGGAGCGCGGCCAGCTCCTCCGTCAATGACGGCACGACCGTGAATTTATGTAACATCCTCGTGAAGTCCATGCGTATCCTCCGCTAACATCGGGCATCAGTGCCGTTGCCCGACAAACTGAAGGCCGCATAGAGCGGCCCACAGACAATGAGATACTTCAGGTAGCAGGAGCGTAAGCGCACCTAGCGGGACCAGCGTACCCTGACGGGGCTATCGGCATCGCTCCAGGTGATGTTCAGCTCACCGGCATGCGACTTGAAAACGTCCCGCCCTATCTTCTCGGCCAGCTTTTCATCCGTGGTTGTAATGGTTACCCCGTTGTTCTCATAAACGGTCTCCATTATGCGCCCCAGCGGATTCTTTATGAATTCTGCCTCGACATTGTTTTTGATCTGATTTTCTATTTCGGCTTTATGCTCCGTGAAATAACTGCCACTCAGGGAAACAATGCCGGCCGGATTATGATCGGCAATGCGACGACACGCCGGACAAACGAGTTCCTCTCCGCCTGCCCGCAATTCGCCCCGTTCGCCATGACGCCAGCGCTTGCTGCTGAAAGTAGCACCGCAGCCGCAATACCCGCCCCCCTTGACTCCGCCGCTCTCCTTGTATGAGTCCAGATTCCGCGGGGTACGCTGTCCTTTTTCCTCCGTTCTCCTGGCTGTATTAACCATGAGTATCTCACCTCCCTGAATGAAGTTTTATTGCAGAAAAGCCAACACCTGCCATAACAGAAATCAATCCACGGTAATTTTACGCACCTTCTGCTTCGCTTCTTCACTCTTCGGCATCCTGATTTCCAGCACGCCATCCTTGAAGGAGGCACGGGTTTTGTCGATCTGGATATCAACCGGCAGCTGCAGCTTGCGGCTAAACGACCCGAAGGAGCGCTCGACGCAGTAATAATCCTTCCGTTCGGTCCGCTCTTCCGTTTTTTTCTCGCCGGAAATGGTAACAACATCGTCGGCAAAATCGATGCTGATCTCGTCTTTTTTCATGCCGGGTATTTCCGCTTTGATGACAAGATCATCACCCTCTTCAAACATATCGACCGATGCTGATACATCGGCAAATTCGGGCAACTTCAGGCGTGGCATCCATGACGGCGCAAAAAAACGGCGCTGAAAAAAGTCCTCGAACATCCGCTCCATCTGCTCAAATGGAGCGGTATACCTCTGCATTTCGCCTTTTCGTTCACCGCCTGATTTCTTGACCGCCACTTCCTGTTTGTCGTTTGACATGGGGTAATCCTCCTTTTTTTAAAATGACCGGCAGACGGCTAGCCGGCCTTTATCTCTATCTTGCGCGGCTTGGCCGCTGCCGCCAGCGGCGACCTGAGTATCAGCACACCGTTATTGAACTCGGCCTTCGCCTTCTCGTGATCCAGAGTCTCCGGCATCGCAAACTGGCGATAATACTGGGCCAGCTCGAATTCGGCATATATGGGGCGACCCGGCATGCAGTGAGAAACAGGAGCGCTGACGGTCAGCACCCCCTTGTCGACATTTATGTCCACGGCCTCTTTTGACGCCCCCGGTATATCAACGATCACGGTCAGCCCGTCCGCCGTCTCTATTATATCCACCGGCGGCTTGAGGTATCGTTCACTGGCCCTCGTCTCTTCACGGGCCTGCACGTTTTTCCCTTCGTCTCGCTTCGCAACATCGGTATCTGGCATGTGTAACATCCTCCTTTCGTGGTCAATATATTAGCTGTGGTGCAGACGCTATGCAGGTTTAATTTCAATCTTTCTCGGTATGGCGGATTGGGCTTTGCCAAGAGTTATCTGCATGATGCCATCCTTGCACGCGGCGCTGATCTTGTCCGGGTTGATATCGACCGGCAGGTTCACCGTACGGGAGAATTTACCGTAGCCGATCTCGCAGCGATGCACGACCTGCCCTTCCTGCTCCTCAAACGGCTTTCGCTCTCCGCTGATCGTGATGCTGTTGCTGAGTACCGAAACGTCCATCCCGCCGGGATCAACACCGGGGACCAGAGCATCGACATAAAGATTACCGTCGTCCTCGCTGAAGTTAACAAGGGG
>JAQTXD010000015.1 GCA_028688955.1 Desulfuromonadaceae bacterium | reverse complement strand
ATCCGGCATCATATAAAAAGTTTTGCGGAAGTAGTGCAGCACCGGCGAATTGTCCGGACAAAAAAACTGACTGAGCTGTAGGGATACCTGCATTGTCGACAGCTATAGCGGCTCCGACAGGCAAGGTCACCTTCAAATCAAAACCTCCAATCACCGCATTCGGGGTTGAGCTGATTGAAGATAATTTCACCGTTACCGTTTGCGTGTCAGAGGCAGAACTCCCCCCTCCCCCACCGCATCCAGACATCAACTGCACCACAAAAACAAACACAAGTGACTGCCATGTAATAAATCGCATAACTTTCTCCGTTCCCGATTACACAGTCAAAAATGAAGTCAACATTACAAAGCGGATTTTCCTACCACTTTCGTGAGAATTACAATGGCATCACCGGTTCCGACCTTGCCATCAGGAACAGACACCCCGTTAATAACCGGTGCCACGTCCAGGTGAGTCAACTGCGCGGGAGTCGCCTGTGCAGTTCCCAAACCGATTTGCAGTGCCAGGAGTGCATCGGCAAGTGACATATTTGCACCACTCGGAAGGGTAACAGTAACCGATGCCGAGCGGGATGCCGAAACATTCCCGACACTGTCTTTCGCCCAGGCGTAAAGAGTTTTCGTACCTTCCGAGGAGAATGTGTAGCTTGTGGGGGCGGTAGCGCTCCAACCGGCACTTCCGGCAGTCGGAGGCACGGCACTTTCAGTCAACATATACCCGGTGACACCCCGGTTATCAGAAGCGGAGAACCCGGAGACAGCAACAGTCAGGGAAGTAGAGGTTGCCGGCACAGAAAAACTGCTCACTATTGGGGCGGCATTATCCACAGTAATTGAGACTTGAGATGATTGTGCAATGTTTCCGGCAGCATCGTATGCTTTGGCGATAATTGCATAATTACCGTTTGGTAGCGAAGTAGTATCCCATAAGCAGCTGTAGGGTGAGACATTGCCTGAATATGGGAGCTGGTGGCTTGTGCTGTCTGGGTAGACGACAAAGTATTCAACCTTGGTAACAGCGACATTATCAGCTGCAGTTGCAGTGATCGCAACAGTCCCTTTGTGGACGCTATTGGCGACCGGTGACGTTAACCCCACAGTGGGAGCAATATCATCAGTCACCACGGTAACTGTTCTGCTTGAGGGCACGCTGACATTCCCAGCCTCATCATAGGCTTTGACCATCAACGTATATGTGCCCGGGACTGAATGGGTATCCCACAAATATACATATGGGGATTCAATCTCAGAGCCAGTCAGTACCCCGTTGACAAAAAACTCGACTTTAACAACGCCGACATTATCAGTTGCATCAACAGCAATTGGTACAATACCGCTCACGCTTCCTGCATCTGCCGGTGATGTAATACTGACAGTTGGTGGAACTTGTTCATATATTGTGGCAATATTTGAAAAGCCACTCTCCACGCCGGCAGTATTATAGGAAGTTACCGCAAATCTATATGTTTTTGCCGGATCAATATTGCTGACAGTTGTTGTCGTCTGATTGTTTACATTGATTGGGAACGCATCCTGAAGTGGTGATGGATCTGCACTGTAATATACATTATACCCTGCCAGATCCGGTTCCTGATTTGCGTCCCACTGTAGTAAAACTGTAGAAGCAATCCCCGGAGTGACAAAGCTAAGGGAGAGTAATGCCGATAATGCGGCATTGATAAGCATTCTCTGCAAACGGAAGCCCTTTTTGATACGGTTAGATTTAATATATCCTTCTTCAACCAGCACCTCTCCGAGTTTTTTATGAGAGAGGCTCTGCTTACACAATGAGTCATCCAGTTGAGCCCGAGAGATATCCCCCGTTGCCACAAGGAGTTCACCAAGTCTGAGAGGACTGGCCGTTGTTGTTTCTTCCTGTATATGCTGGAGTTCAAGCAGTGCGGCAAGCTGTTGTTCCGCCAGCATCCCAAGGCGAATAAGAACATCACCCAACTTTTCACCAGTTCGTTTCTGTTCAGTGATGGCAGCATTCAGCTGAGCAGCAGATATTTGTTTCGACCGCACCAGAAGGGTACCTAGGGGCAAACGCTCACCAGCCGCTATTCTTACAGCACCGGCAACGGTAGAAAGATGCCCTTGAATCGACAAGGGAGCTGAAATCTCCTCTTGTTTGAGAACTCCCATTCTGACCAATACCTGCCCGAGAAGCTCTCCTGTCCGTTTCTGTTCTTCCATCGCCCGGTTAAGGTCAGCTTTTGAAAGAAAACCACCATCCAGCAATATTTGTCCTAAATATCGTCCGTTATGAGTTCCCATGTTCATACTCCTTAACCGAGATGGAAAAACCGGAGCTGGTGTCAGAAAAGCCGTATGAACACCAGCGTACAATAGGTAATACACGTAATAAGAGCAACATAATCTTATTTAATTGAAAAGGTCATAATATTCTTCCATTTTACGAACTCTGCGTTCAAATGAGAATTTTGTTTCAATACAGGTACGCGAAGCATTTCCACAGCGAGTTAATAGCTCAGAATCCTGCAGCATTCGTATCACATGGCCTGCTAAACTGGCTGAATCCCCTACCGGAGACAAATAGCCACCCACACCATCTTCCAATAACTCCGGAATCCCACCGACATCAGTCGAAACAGCTGGAACTCCCAAGGACATGGCTTCAAGCAGCGTATTCGGCATCCCTTCTGTTAACGAAGTCATCAAAAACAGGTCAAACGAGGCATACACATCGCGCAAATCATTACGGTGTCCGGTAAAGCGGATAACACTCTCAAGACCGCGCCGGGCCACATCTTCCTTCGCTCGTGGCAATTCGTCTCCGTATCCATCGCCTACTATAACAAAGGTAACATTTTTGTTCTGTTTGGCAACTATCTCAGCCACATTATAAAAAGTCGGTAAATCTTTGTCGTAAGTAATCCGTGCTACCGTACCCACCAAAAAATGACCCGGTTCTATTCCCAGTTCTTCCCGTAGAACTGGTTGTGCTGAACTCCGCTGCCAGAAATCAATATCTATCCCGTTATGCAGTACAGCAACCCCATCTTCGGCCAATCCGTTTGCAACAAGGCGTTTCTTCGTATCATGGGAAACGGTAAGAACTGGTTTAAGATAGCGCTGCATCAGGAAAATCTGAATCTTCTGACGAACCTTGAATGAGAGATATTCCTTGAGACTCGAGAACTCATTACGAGAATAAACGGCGTGGGAATGACAGGTATACATGATCCTGATATGAGGCAGCATGAATCTGAGCAGCCACGCGTAGAGTAAGGTTTTGTCATCATGGGCATGAACAACGCGCAGGTCATGCTCACGAATGATCTGCTTGAGCTGCGTAAGGCATTGCCAATCGCACGTACTCCGGTCAGGAAGAGCGATAAAGTTTTTAACACCGATTTTGCGGGCCATTTCAGGAATCTGGAATTCTTGGTCATCCGGCTGTTTGATATACACCACGAAGAGATACACACGGGTAGGGTCATGCTGGGCAGCGGAATTCAAAACCGTCTTGTCCGGCCCTCCTCCGCCTTTGTAGGTTCCACGAAAATCCATGACTCGTGTAATAGTATCAGCAGACATTACTTACTCCATTCTCCCGTCAGCAAACCTGAAGCGACACGGGGCGCCAAGTGCCGTTGTTCCGGCAGGCATGTTCTTTGTTACCACGGCGTTCGCACCAATTACACAATTGTCACCGATAGTAATTTCGCCAATAACCTTGGCACCCGCTCCGATCAGCACATTATTGCCGATGGTCGCTGCTCTCCCGTTGCCGCCTCGATCACCGATGGTAACACCCTGGTACAATGTACAGTTATCACCGAGTTCCACGGTAGGATGGAAAATAATGCCGCCAAAATGATGAATGCGAAAACCGTTGCCGATCTTGCACGCAGCGGGGATTGATATACCGGTAGTAATTTCAATAAAGCGTTCACAGACAAACCGGAGCGGCTGCCCTGAAAAGCCCCGGCACTGTAACCAATGGAAAACGCGATACACCAGAATAGCCTGAAAACCTTGCGAGACCAGCCCGGCAATAAGCGTTCGGAATGTTGGAGAACCAGAGGGACTCAATCGAGCAAGGTCTGTTTTTATTAAGCCAAACATAGATTCTCCGAAACCTGGCTACTGAAATCAACCAACAATGCTGTTAACCGTTTTTACTGTTTTTTAAATTGCCTTGTTAGTACCTTATGGAGTACTCCTCCAGTTGACCCGCTGCTTGCCGGTTAATCCCATATACCAGCCAACAAAGGTGGCCAGATTAAGCATCAGCAGATAGTGACAAAGCGAAACGGGCGGTGACTTACGCGTTGCCGGTATAAACTGGCCAATACAGCCAATGGCAATGCCAATTAAAATGGCACAGAGAGCACCGGTAAACAAAACATTCGGCTCAGTCACACGTATCCAGACCAGCAAACCGATCAAAGTTACCGTCATGGGGCCAAGAATCCAGCGCAGCAGTTTATGGGAAACAAACTTGAAGAACAGCATGCCCTGTGATGGGTAGGGAATTCCAATATCCCGAAGCAGACACTGAACTCCGCCGGCAATGATGCGGACCTTACGTTTGAATTCCCCCTCAATTTCAAGATTATTCTTTTCAAAACCCAGCGCAGCATTGTCATGCAGCACCATCTTATCCTGCATGGCAATCTGCATAGAGATAACAAAATCATCCAGAATGGTATCGGCCGGTGGCGGAGAGAACAGTGACCTGCGGATGGCATACATGGCACCATCAGCACCCACAAGACAGCCGGTTTGACCCTCTTTTTCCTGAATATAATGCTCTATCCGGTAATAGAATCCTTCAGACTCCCCATAGCTGAGATCGTCGTTAAGGAGCACCACTTTTCCGGAAACCGCCCCGACCCGGGGATCGTTAAAATGCCTTACCAGGGCACGCACCGCCTGTCGGTCATACATAACATTGGCATCCGAAAGGATCACAATATCGGCATCAATCTGCTGCATCGACTCATTCAATGCCGAAATTTTACCCCGATTGGGCGAAAAATCAAACAGCTGAACCCGTGGGCCGACAAAGCGCCGGGCGATTTCTGCGGTGGCATCCTTACTGCCGTCAGAAGCAACAACGATGGAAAGTTTGTCTTCAGGATAATCCAACTCCAGTGAATTAAGCAACTTCGCCTCTATTTCACGCTCCTCATTATACGCCGCAATCAAAAGCACTACACGTGGCAGATACTGCTCATCTAATTTGATCGGGAATGATTTAATATGCGACAACACGCCAAGCCACAGCGGATAGCCAATATACGTATGAACAATCGCATATAGAAGCAGTACGGCCGATACGGTGATAAACAGCTGCCCATAGCCGAACCAGAGGCAGAGGCGAAACGCACACGTGATGAAAGTTGCCAGGAGAAAGACCGGCACCAATCCTATTGACTGGAACACCGCTGATGACTGTGCGCGGGCTGTACTCCAGACAGTAATGACGTGCCCCTGCAACCGGTGAATAACACCCAGCGCCAGGGCAAGGTTCATCAGGGCAAAATAATAGGGAATATAAAAGAGAGCCGGGGATGATGCTTTACGGCTCTGTCCCCAGCCGATCAAAGCCAAAACTGAAATAATACCGTAAGCAGAAATGCAGAAGAGTGATAGCAATTCTAATTCCATTGCCAAATCAGCGACAAACTGGATGGCAAGAATGAACGGCAAAAACCATCTCAGTAGCTTGTGCGAAACCACCTGCCAGGCAAACCAGCCGGTTTTAAAGGGATTACAGACGGACGGCACGCGCAGGATGGCGTTAAAGCTGCGGTTTGAAATTCTGACCTTACGGGAAAACTCTTTCTGAAAGGCCCCGGCCGGTTTTTCAGTACACCAGGCATCTTGATCAAAAATACCGCGATAGCCCTTGGCAATTATCTGCAACGGATTGACAAAATCGTTGATATCAGATTCAAGCATCGGTTCATACAGTTCACGGCGGATCGCATAGATGGCACCATCCCCCCCCACAACCGATGAAAAGTTTGATTCCCACTGTTTCATACCAATCTCAAGATCCCAGTACGCCCCCTCACTTTTCCCCGCCGAAGAATCGGCAACATCCTGATAGCGGGCATTGCCGACGACGTAGCCAATGTGTGGATCGGAGAAATGACGCGCCAGATTACGCACAGCATCAGCGTCATAAATCGCATTTGCATCAGAAAATACAACGATCTCGCTGGTTATCGTAGCCAATGCCACGTTAAGACCAGCGGTTTTACCTCGATGTCCGTCGGGGCGGATAAGTTTAATGCGAGGGTTATCAAAGGAAAGAACTATTTCGTCCGTCCGGTCGGTTGAAGCATCGGAGACAACGACGGTAGTCAGTAGATGTTCAGGATAATCAAGGGCAAGAGAATTATGCAGTTTTTCTTCGATGACAGCTTCTTCATTATGGGCGGAAATTATGAGCGTAACTGACGGCATAAACTGAACGTCAAATATGTGTTTTTTCGGAAAAAGTTTTGAGAACAGGTACAAAACAGCAGGATAGCCGATCATAACATATAAAAACAGGGCCGAAGCCACATAGACAATTAACTCGGCAATGCTGTTTAACATGATTAGATTTACTCCGGTATTTCAGGGGAACTCAATTCGATTTCTAAGTAGATGGAAAAGACAGTTAACACCCACAAATAAAGTGGAATAAAAAATAATACAAATTAGGGAGTTATTATAGTTGCATTCATTTTTTTAGGTGATGTATCGTAATCAAAAGCACCAATACTCACGGATCCGGCTTTACGGACCTTTCCCCAAAAATCAGTTGGCGATACTGATAAAACACTGTCTGCACCCAAAGACCTAATTGGACTGTCAGGCTTTAAACTGAAGTCATTGCCCATGGTATCAACAAAACGAGGATCTAAGTTTAACTCTGAATTACTCCAAACAGGAATTGCTAGTAATTTACTTTTTGAACTGTAAAACAAATTGCTGCTTTGTGAGGCGGGGCTACCGTCTAGATAAGCTACCCCCTTAGTATCAAAAACTATATTATTGCGATAGTCTATCGTCCCGCCTGAAAGCGAATTTTGGACGTTATAGCCATAGAATGTATTGTTGTAGATTTTGATCGGGATTGATGGGTTATATACCACGACGTGAAGTGCTGCTGAATTATATACATCGTCGACATCGCTAATGCACAAGTTGTCATGAATCTCAATTGGGGTAGAAATTAGACTAGGCAAATCAACATTTATCGCATTTCCACGCTGATTTTTTATGACATTGTGATGAATCTTTATAGGGCTGATCCAACCGATGGACGTACCCATATCATAAATATGAATCCCTTGATAAATAGGGTTATCAGTAAAATGTCCCCATGCTATTTCATAACCTTCAATTTGCAAAGAAGGATTACGGGCGGACAAATAAAACAGATGCTGGAAAACATCCCACGTACCAGTTGCTGGCGGTTGAGTACCCAAATTACCTGCAGTGGCAACACCATTGTCAGTCCCATAGTGATGGATATACAGACCATAAATTTTTCCACCTCCAGCTTGCAAAGAATTGGAACCTCCAATCGCTCCCGAATATCCAGCATAAACAGTTGGTCCAGTTATTTCTAATCCCACCCAACGGGCACCTAGCACAGGGCTAAATGCGGACCCCGTTGTCTCGACTTTAATCTTTGAAAAATTCCAATAACTACTTGGGTTATTGCCAGTGTTATAGACGCTATAGCCATTTACTCCGGTACCAGTCAATTTAACTAGTGAATTTGGGTACGATATTAATGATAAGGGGTTTAGAGAAGTACCAGTTAGTGGACCTGCAATTGTAAGCGGTTTTGTAGTTCCAACTCCCACAGAGTATATTATGTCCCCTGCGGTGAGCCCCCCTCCTGCACCGGAGACTACATATTCTAACGATGCCCAAGGCTTACTCCAAGTTCCTATTCCGCTATCATTACCCCCTGTCTTCACGTATCTAATATTCCCTAATCTCACCGTGAATGGTAGGGAGGTTGAATCAATCGAATCAACTTTTACAGTAATTTTTGCTGGTCCATCAGGCGCACCTGAAGGTATGGAAAATGCGATTTCCTGCATTTTGTGATAAGTTTTGAGGTCAGAGCTCCCACCAGGGAATGTGCCGTCTGCGTCCTTCCAATAATAAACATGTGCAGCCTCTACTCCCCCAATGTAGATTTTCGAGTTCCCTTGAGTTGAGCCTAAATTATTCCCCCAAACAGTGACTATTGCCCCATGTTGAGCTGAGGTTAAGCCGCCTACGCCATCTGTATTCCCTGTTTTAGGCCCAGATTCAATATCAGAAAAATTTAGTACTGGCTGTGCAGCCAATGCATAGTTAGGTAACGCCATAACTATTGACAATTTAAGAACTACCAATAAACGCCGTAGTTTACCACAATCATATTTTGTCAGCATGGCGAGCTCCTTATGAACAAATATAGAGAACTGATTATCTAGCAAAAAGTGCGATGGTACGAGCACTTGCATACACTAGAAATAGAATTAAGTACCCAAAGAAGTAATTAATTTTTTTAGTATTGGCAGTCATCCAAACGGCAAAGATAAATGCGGGGAACAGACACAAAGCCAAGTAAGCAAAAATATATTTGTACCCAAAAGCAAACAACGCGATGACAAGACCTAATGCAGAAAACAAATAATAAACAGGAAGAATTAAACTTTTTAACTCACTCAAAACAAAACCATGGCTGATAACGCCACTTACAGTGCCTTTCCCCCTCCAAATCTCCTTAAGTAAAAATTGTTTAACTGTTTTAGGTTCTCCTAAATGGACGACATTTATTGAGGGATCGAAAAGAATTTTACATATTTTGTTAAGTCTCATGCAGATATCAACATCTTCACATGTCTTAACTTCGTCATTAAATCCACCTACGCAAAAAAAATAATCTCTTCTTACAATAAAATTTGAAGAATTAATCCATGATGTATAGCACTTCCTTTTTCGTCGTGTACGGAAACTCGACCAAACGGCTTCTACCCAAGAACCATTTTGAGGTGCCACCGGAGTTGAGCCAGTACAACCAATTTCAACATCTTCAAGAGTTTTCTGTATTTGACAAATCCACTTTTCACTTACAATACAGTCTGCATCCAGAAAGGCGATAACTTTACCGGACGATTTCCTCGCTCCATAATTCCTCAATTCAGACAGAGAAAACTTTGGTTTAACA
The DNA here is from genome assembly GCA_028688955.1 of Desulfuromonadaceae bacterium. Classification (GTDB taxonomy): domain Bacteria; phylum Desulfobacterota; class Desulfuromonadia; order Geobacterales; family Pseudopelobacteraceae; genus JACRCG01. The sequence continues at coordinate 45,694 of JAQTXD010000015.1, read as the reverse complement.
TAAACTTTATCAGTATATAATTTCGCAATACTAACCGTATTATCAGTTGACCCGTTGTCTACAACAATAATTTCATTAAATTCAGATATTTGACTTTTTAAAGCTTTTAAACACTGCGAAATATTATCTTCTTCATTCTTTGCAGGAATTACTATGGAAATATTCATATTAAGTTAATCCTTAAATTGTTATTGCTTAACAAGCGGATTAACAACATTCTCGCTATAGTATTTAGCAATTACGTCCCATAACAAATAATTATTGATTTTATTTCCAGCTGCTTCACTCATTAGCTTAAGACGATCTTTATGCTTCAAAAGATCTAATACTGCCTTACTCCATTCCTCTAGATCAAGATTACCCAAAAGCACACCATTACTACCATTTTCAATAATGTCCTCTGGACCAGCTGTTCTTGTGGAAATAACAGGCGAACCGAAATACATAGCTTCGATTACAACCATTCCATAGATTTCATAGTCACTGGGCAATAAGAAAACATCGCAGGATTTGTAAAGACTTGGAATTCCTTCCTGAGATACTGCCCCTAATAATCGTACATTCGATATCTGCTCATCACGGACACGATCGGCAATCCTAGTATGCTCTGGCCCTAATCCTGCCATTACTAGCGTGACATTCTCATCGATCAAGCTCTTTGCGAGGTTTACCATAAAATCAACATTTCTACGCTTTTCAAAGACACCTACATATAAAAGAATATTACTTTCTTCGGCAATGTCAAATTCTGTCCGCCAGTTTCTATCTTTCGGGCTTGTAAAAGGCGTTGCGTCTAAACCAACAGGGAGAACTTTTATTTGTTTAAATTTTTTTTTCTCAAGATGCTTACCAGCCCGACTTGTTTTAACTAACGCAAGCGCGATATTATTTCTGAAAAACGGGAGCATGAATGTATCGTAAAATTTCTGATATGCAGCATATATGCGCCCCGTAAGCTGTTCGTACATACCCTGATAAACCACAACCGGAATATTTTGTTTTTTTGCATAATTAGCAACCAAAAATGAGGTTATCTCGTTTTCCTCATTCACTTGAATAAAGTTATAATTTCCATCCTTCAATAGACTAATGAGTTTTGGATAGTACGCTTGATCAATCAACGGAATTTTATAAAATGGGACTTCAAAAAGCCGGACTGAGCCGATACCATCAGACCCAATATCCTGGCAGACCACCTCGTGACCTCGTCCTGCAACAAAAACGTCGACACTAATTCCGCATTTGGAAAGCCCTCGGGCCAACCCAATTTCCTGACTGTTATAAAAACTTTGCGAAATTGGAATTCCTATGGGTCGAATTATTGCCATTTTAGTTTTATTCATCACGTAATCCTAGCTTCGCAAAAATATATGAACGTTCCTCTGAATCGACAACCAATACTATACTCAAAACAAGAAAAACCGTGGTAATTATGCCAGCCTGAAAAACAAGTGTTATGTAGCTTCCAGCATGTCCTCCAATTTGAAGCATTCCATATACCGTTAATCCAAATACGGCTAACGGTCTCATGATACTTTTTATAATAAAATCAAAATACGATACTTTAAATTCTTTAAAAGTTATCAATGGCAATAACAGTCCATTACACAAAACGGCGGGAATAAGTGTCCCGTATGCAACACCAATCATTCCGTACTTTTGAACAAGAGTGATACTTAAAATCAAATTACACACAGCTTCCAACAGGTTGAGCTTACTAAGTAGCTGATGTTTGCTAGTACCAAAGAATCTGGCAACCGACATGGACTGAGATAAGGAAATCACTTTAGCTAAGGCAAGTATAAAAAGTATAGGTTTCACCACCACACCATACTTCTGTCCCATCCAAACGCTGACAAAATCTCCGCCAATCAGATAAATACCAGCAAAGATATAAAGTGACAGTAATAGTGTGTATTTTGACCCGCAAAAAAAACTTCTTTTTACTTGGTCTTGATCATTCTGGGCATCCAACTGACTAATATATGGGACGAATACACTTGCACCGGACCAGACTAATTTTTCAAAATAAGTAATTAGATTGGTGGCAATAGAATAATAAGTTACATCTGCGACTTTCAGAAAAGTGGCGACCACAATTTCATCCGTAAAATTTATAACCCGTGATGACACGGATACTACAAAACTGTGAATACTATAACTGAATATAGAAGAAATCCGACTCTTGTCGAAGTATCGCCGACTGAACACAATGTGTGGGCAGGATCTGCGTACTTGCATGTATATTCTGATATTTTTTGTCATGTTGAATGTAACATGTACAATTGTCACACATACCAAACTCGGATAATAGAACAGCGCTCCATAGAGCACAATATTTCTGACTACGGTGTTACTAATATTAATTCTGTTTGCTATGGTATGTTCCTGTCTACCAATCAATACCGCGTACATGACACCAAAAGGAAAGGTAAACGCAAAGTCTATCCCGACAATAATTACGACTACTTTGGCTAGAAAGACATACCCTTTCAAGTCAACAAAATTTTCAAGAAAAAAGGCAATACCGAGGGTAAAAATGACAGTCAGCAATCCGAGCAAGGAATAAAGAACCAGTGTTGTGTTAAAAAAATGGTTTAACTCTTCCTTTTCGTTTTTCGCCTCATACATGGATACAAAACGGACAATGGCGCGATTCATGCCGAGATCAAGTAGTGAGAAATAACCGGTAATCGACATTACCAATGCCCAAATGCCGTAAGACGTATCACCAAGTTTATGAACAAGCACCGGTGACATAACAAAAGCAATAACCATAGAAATGATCATGCTCGCGTAATTAGAAAACGCGTTATTAAACAATTTTTTAATCATACACTCACTTAAATAATCGCAGGGTGTTTGGATGGTTACACACGTTGTTCACAATACATTCATAAAAAAAACCGGTGAACAAATCGCTGCCATTTTTATTGACATGACTCGGTTCTGAGAAATACTTGTTGTCGTATATGAGAATGCGATCGTTGATGTGAGAAGAATACTGTTTAAAAAGTTCAAATGTTTCACCGAAAGCCAGGTGTTTGTAAAGAGAACCAACGTGTGGGACCGGAGAAAAGAAAATAACGTATTCCACTTTTCGACTATTCAGCAATGTCAACATTTTGCGCAGATATACCGCTGTGACAGATGGCAATTTTTCAGTAAGCTTATCGATTTTAGCGTAATACTCGTTTGCTCTCTTATCAAAAAGGCTGTTCTGGCTTTCATTGTCGCTATTAAGACTTGGATAGAGTAGAAACCCCTTGCGGTCGATTATCTGTCGTCGCTCCGCTTCATTACTTTTTCCGGTTCTCCACCGTATTACAATACTCTCCAGTAGAGAAAGATCCTTCATGTTTATATACTTACTAAATGGGAACATATGTATAGACCGATACAGCTCTAATGCGCCCGGTAAATCTAATTCTAGTTCTTCGACCTCTTCTTTGGTAGCCACATAACGTATGAAATTCTCACCAAGTGAAGCGCTCAAACCGGTGTCTTTACTTGACATATTGATCGGCGCGAACTCCAGGTAAACCTTTTTGATGCCTGGATTATTTGCAAGAATCCGTTTAATAAAAAAGTATGTCGAGGGAGTAGTTGCACCACCTACTGAAAAATTAATCGCACTGGTGCCAAATCGACTCTGAATAAATTCGGGGTTTAAAGCCATCGCACGTGAAGACCCAATAATGACGACATCGCCATCCCGGTATTTATAGGAGTCAATCATCTTTGCCTTTGCCAACCACATTGTCCGTTCAGGCATAATTGCATAATCCTGCGCAACAACCCGAAACCATGAGAAAATTACAAGGCCGACGATAAAGCTTAATAAAAATGCTATGGTCTTATTAGTATTCATTTAGTTATTAAAATTGGGCATAAATAAACGGCTTAGAAACAGATCCTATGACTGCTTGCATCGACGTAAGGAAAATAAATGCAAGAAAGATTGCTTCCGCACATAAAATAAGTTGCCGCCCTAAAGTCCCCTCAAATAATTTCTTTGGTAAAATTTGTTCTAGCAAGTTTTTTAAAATTGTAATGACAGGTAAAGTACCACATAGTGCCATACTCAGAACTAATAGCAATTCGATAGTTGCGTATTCTCTCAACTGACTTAAACCAGTACCTGCTGAACCTAACCCTGTAAGTGTCTGAACAAAATGAACCGCATCTATAAATATTGGGATCCTGAAGAATACCCAGCAGAGCATGACAATCAAAACCAGATAAATATGGCTTAGTGGTGTCCAACATTTTTTCAGTATTTTACCAAATTTCCAGCTTTCTAAAGCCAGAATAACCCCATGCAACATTCCCCAAATTACAAAATTCCAGTTTGCACCGTGCCAAAGACCGCATAGTGTAAAGACCACTACAATACTATACAGAGCCCGATAGTTAGTTTTGTATTTTCCCTCGACAATTTTTTGTCTAACTTTATCAGTCATTAGTGCATATGAAAGAGGGATGTAGAGATAGTCTCTGAACCAGGTTGAAAGCGAAATATGCCAACGGCGCCAGAATTCAGTTAGTGACTTTGCTGCGTATGGGTAATTAAAGTTTTCAGGAAGCGTATAACCAAAAAGCCTCCCCAAACCAATTGCCATGTCGGTATAACCTGAAAAATCAAAATAGAGCTGCAGCGTGTAACAGACAATTCCAAGCCATGCAACAGGAGTAGTCAGATCGTGTGGAGGGATGGCAAATATCTGGTCCGCAGTTTTTGCTAACGTATCGGCAAGTATCAGTTTTTTACCGAGTCCTATAACAACACGTTTAAATCCTTCAATAAAATCCTCCATTGTTATGGACGGCTGTTCAAGGGTCACCTCGATCTGATCCATACGAACGATTGGCCCCGCGACTAATTTCGGGAAGAGTGCAAATGCCAGCGAAAACTTTAGTACGTTACACTCAGGTTCAATCTCCTGTCGGTAGATATCAATTTGATATGCTATTGCCTGAAAAACTAAAAAGGACAGCCCGAGAGGAATCGGAATTTGAGGTGTTGAGAGAGGAATGACGTTAAAGCTTACAAGTAAGGAGTTTAATATTCCAAGAAAGAATCCGAGATATTTGAAAATAAAGAGGATTATCAGATTTACAGTCACAGAAACAAACGTTACTTTTAATCGTGTTGCAGGCGCAGCATTCTTATCTATAAAACTCCCGAAATAATAGTTCAAAATAAGAAAAACAATGAAGAAAATTAAGTAGAGAATATTTCCGATTGAGTAGAAATAGAAGCTTGCCAATAAAAGGACTGCGTTACGCATCCTGATGCAAACCACACAATATAAGACATAGACCAACGGCAGAAATATAAATAAAAAATGTTGTGAACTAAAATCCATTATGAATTAATACCCGTACAATTAATTTCAACCACAACAATCCATTCTTGCACAAATTTACACTCTATTTTTCAATGTGTTTCAGTTCATCTCAATGTGTCAACTTCTATACCAAAAAGCAACCTCAGTACTTAACCCTACGACACAATTTGGTAAAAGCAAATCAATTGAAATCATCATAAGAATACCCGACTTAATATGCCAGCAGACTTAACAATTGAATGCATTGCCGAAGTTTCAATACGACTTCATTTCAAATCGTGTAATAGAAGCATATTGAACTTTTTTACTCCAGAAGAAGTTAAGTGATCATTATCAAAAAAGTCAGTCATAGAATTGAACTTTACAATCTTATTGTAGTCTATATATTTGACTTCTCGCTCATTTGCAATTTCTGCAATTTTTTCAGTAATTTCGAAATAATTGTTAGTCGCTTCTACATATTCATGTGGTAAAGGCTGTGTGACAATAATAATATTCGAACCGCACTTTTCTTTTACAAACTTTATTATTTTACGAACATATTCAATCTGTTTTTCAGATGGTTTTACGGAACCTTTACCTTTGGTTAGAATATTAGTAAGTCCCCTATTTTGCGTAAATTTTGTTTCACAGTATCCACCGGAAATATATATTTCATTTTCAACTTCATTCTGATTGATACTGCTTAAAGGTGCCTTCAACTGGTCCAGTTGGTTTTTGACTAAAATGTGTAATGCATGTGGATTCTTTACGGCAAATGCCATTTCTAAAATATTGTAACTAATTGGGATATTAGTCACTAAATCAAAATAACTTTCAAGCCCATCCTTTGAAAGGAGAAGTGGGTAAATCTCAAAAACTACTAGTTTAGGATTTATTTGTTTCAAATATCTCTTCAGCAGAAAATACGTATTTAAAGGTGTTTGAGCTGAAGACCCCATATTATATGAAGTATACCCGTATGACGCAAAAATACGCGGATCAAAGCCACGATAGGTATGTGATGAGCCAATAAATAAAATGTCAACATTATTTACCTCATTTATTTCTCTAAATCTTCTTAAGGTTTGTCCCCCCACCCCGGCGCGAACATTATAATTCGAAATTGACTGCAGCAATGATTTATCATTTATCTGAAACTTTGAAAAGAACATCAGGGTAAACACGTATATGACTACAAAGAAAAAAAGGAACAGGAAAATTCTGAAGGCATGTTTCATTTACTAAATGCTCCTAAAACTTAAAATAAATGAAAGAAGATGTCTTATAACTACCCAGAAAAAATATGCTCAACAATAGTGCATAAATTGCAGGCCATCGAACCCAGATGGGTTTAGCCAGCAAATCAATATTTCTGTAACTGCTCACAATAATTGTTATCACGAAGGCTAAAACCAATATAATTATTTCAAGCTTACCAACACCCAACAATATTTGTTTTTGTATAATATCTGTAACGCTAACATCTTCTGCTGAACTAAAAGAGAACATATTTCGAATAAAATATAGACTCTCCTTGATTCCTTCGGACCTAAAGAATATCCAAGTGAAGCTAACCAAATTAAAGGTTAGAACGACTTGCCACAATTTCAATATTTTAGTTTTTTCAATTCCCAAAATTTTATGTAATCGTTTTTGGTACGGCTTATAAAAGGTGGATGTAGCCAGATACATACCATGTAGAATACCCCACACAACAAAGCCCCATGATGCCCCATGCCAAACACCAGAAACGAAAAATGTAATGATTAATGCAAGTGCTGTTCCTGCAGGTCCCCAGCTCCGCCAACTCAGCTGCAACGGTTTAAAAATATAGTCGAGTATCCAACGAGAGAAAGAAATATGCCATCTTCTCCAAAAGTCGGCGATAGAAGTTGCAAGATACGGACTGTTGAAGTTTTCTGTGAGGTTGATGCCGAATATACGCCCAACCCCTCTAGCCATATCGGTATAAGCAGAAAAATCAAAAAAAATCTGAAACGCATAAGCATACGTGCCAATAAACAATGATAAGCCATTGTAGGTGTGGATATTGTTGAAGACCTGATCCGCACAAATAGCAAATCGATCGGCAACTACTACTTTCTTAAACAGCCCCCAAGTGATCAGGATCAATCCAGAACAAAAAGAATGGTAGTCGAATTGGTACGATTTCTTTAGTTGCGGCAGTAAGTCGCCAGCCCTCTCAATTGGTCCTTGAAGCAACTTCGGGAAAAATGCCATATAGAGCGAATAATACCCTAAATGTTTTTCCGGTTCTTCAATTTCAAGATAAACATCGGCAAGATATGAAATTGCCTGAAAGGAAAAATAGGACACGCCAATGCTAATTACAGTTTTAGTTAGTGAACTGTTCAGTCCGAGAAGTGTATTAGCTTGCGTCTCTAAAATGGGAAGATATTTGAGAAGTGCCAAAATGACTATGCAAGTAATTATTCCTATCTGAAGCCAGCGTTTTCGACCTGCTTCATCTTGTTGAGAACCAATGCGCAAACCACAGGTATAACTAACAAGAGTTACCAAGAAAAGTACGGCGAGTAGGTATGGTGCTTTGAATGTTGCGTAAAATCCATAGCTGGCAACAAGCAACACCAACCAACGCCAATGGTCTACGGTAAAATGAAAGACCAGATAAACAATTGGAAGGAATATAAAAAAAGAAAGTGAGGTAAAAGTCATCTATTGTTCGGTAAGCTTCCTATCAATATCTGCGACCAAATTACCCACATTACGCTGTTTAAGTAGTTCCTTTTGGGAGAAGCGAATATTGAATTTTGCTTCAATAGTGGTTATCAAATTAACATGTGAAAGGGAGTCCCAACCATCAACATCATTTGCTGTCATATCTGGCTGAATCTTGATGCTGTCGTCATCAAAGACCATACAAAAAATCTGATTTAGTGTTTCTATTGTTGTCATATTATATCTCCAAGGTTGAGGTGTCACCGGGATCTTCTCCTAAATAGCGAGCTTTAAGTACCCGGCGCATAATTTTTCCACTTTTGTTTTTAGGAATGCCATCACAAAAAATAATGTCCTGAGGTGTTGCTATACTTGAAGCACGATTTGAGACGTGCAGGCGAATCTTGATCTCCAAGTCTTTACTCGGCTGGTAACGATCATGTAATTGAACAAACGCGACAACTTTTTCGAAAAGCAGCTCATCTGGTGCGCCGATTACCCCAGACTCTGCAACTTCCTCAACTTCCAATAGGGCGCTTTCTACTTCAAATGGGCTGATCAGATGGCCGGCGGTATTTATAACATCATCACTCCGCCCCATAAACCAGTAATAGCCATCACTATCCCGACGGGCAGTATCTCCGGTATAATACCAGCCGTTTTTAAACTTGGAGTTATAGGCCGATTCGTTGTTCAGATAGGTCACAAACATTGAGGGCCAGCCAGCCTTAAGACAAAGATTGCCTTGCTCGCCATCCGCAACCGCTGTCCCATCGTCAGCCAGAATTGCCGGTTCAATACCCTCAAACGGCTTTCCCATTGAACCAGGTCGAATCGGGATCCCCGGCCGATTTGGAATCATAATCGCGCCGGTTTCCGTTTGAAACCAGGTGTCATAAATATCTCGTTTCAATAAGCGCTGACTCCACAAGATCACCTCAGGGTTTAGCGGTTCGCCCACACTGAAAATTGAACGGAGGGACGACAAGTCAGCTTCGGAAAAAATGCGTTCATCTTCTCTCATCAGCATGCGTAACGCAGTGGGCGCAGAATACCAGACGGTAATCTTCTCTGCGGCCAATAGCTCCATCCATGCCTGAGCATCATAGCCACCGCCATAATGAATCTGGGTTACTCCAAGGCTCCAGGGACCGATAATGCCATAAGAAGTTCCGGTCACCCACCCCTGATCTGCCGTACACCAGTAAATATCGTTTTCTGTGAGGCCCAGAACGCCCTCGGTTGTCGCTTTCTGGCTGACGAGACTACCGTGGCGATGAAGTACTCCTTTCGGTTTGCCGGTAGAACCGGAAGTATAATGTAGAACGGAGGGGGTCTCGACTGAAGTCGGCTGCGTATCAAAGGAATCACTTGCTTCAGCCATTATTCGCGCATAGCTGTACACTCCTGCAGACTGGTCGTCGTCACCATCTACGAGAATGACAAACCGCAGTGCCGGAAGCTTCCCTCGAATACGGGCAACTTTCTTATACAAACTTTTGCGAGTGATAATCCCTACCGCACCAGAATCACCGAGACGGTCTAGCAGTGCATCTTCACCAAAATTTGAAAATAGAGTCCCGCACACAGCCTGAATTTTTAGAGTGCCAAGAAAGGCAAAAAACTGCTCCGGCATTTTAGGTAGAAACGTAAAGAACACGTCGCCTTTACCAACATCTAGTGCAGAAAGAGCATTGGCAAATCGATTGCTGTGGCGCTCCAAGTCGCCAAATGTAAAGTCAGTTCGCGAGTTTTGAGCATCAATCCATCGCATGGCAATTCTGTCCGCATGGCCAAGTTCGCACTGGAGTTGTGTGCAGATGTGACCAATATTAAACTGATCATTTTGTATTAGCATATAATTACCCCCTGAAAAAACGGTGTAAATCAAATATCTACTTTCAAGTTCATTCAACGAGCATTGATGACCAGTTCAATTTTGCAAGACAACTGCCTCATCAAGTGCTTTAGATTCTTGGATTGTTAAGGTATTTAAATGAACTTCAAAACTATGTGAGAGAAAATAGGAAAGTGTCAGATTCCAATAAATGTAATCAATTAGTATTAGGTTCGCAAAAAAAGCTGTCACCATAAAACCAAGAATACCGCAATTCAACATATTTATAAGATCTAACCGTTCAATATTCTGCCCTTTATATTTACGATTAAGTTTGAAACCGTACCACAACGGAGACAGGTAAAGTAGAAAATACGGAATTGCAGAAAGTATCCCACCCTCTACTAGAATATTCAAATAAGTGTTGTGTGTATGCGAAAGCCCTTTTTTACCATCAACACCAAACGTATAATCAAACAACCCTTGATTGATATTAGTAGCAACGATAGAAGCTTGCTTTACACTACCTTTTGAAAAATTCATATTACCAACACCAAGTATCGGGTTGCTTGCAAATACCATGGCACCAACTTTCCAGAGAAGTAGTCGGGATGCAGATGAATAGTCTGTCAGGTCATCGCCTTGCACATCCTGTGATTTAATTTCTCCAATACGGTTTACATATTCATCCGGTATAAATGGTATTGTGATTAATAATAAAATTGCCGAAATTGAAACTAACAGTAGCTTTCGTCTTGAAAAATAAAAGACTGCCATTGCTGTCACACACACACCAAGAAAACCTGCCCTGGATTGTGTTAGCATAATGAGGAGCATGAAGATTAAGAAACAAATGAAACCAAATAGCTTTTGAATCCGGTCCTTTTTATTTATGAAATATATACTAACAGGTAAATAAAGAACAAAGACACCGGTAATTGCACATCGATCAATAATTGAAGTCCCAAAAAGTCCTTCGACTAACGCGTTTCCTCTAATATTTTGATCAACTCCCCACAAAGCCATAAAGAGGAAAAATGCCACTGTCAACTTAACATAACGCTGTATTTCAATGTCGACAAGACGTAGCAAAACGGCATAAAGACAAAGACAGAAAACCATAACCTGGAGGATGGTACTTAGATAATAAATACTTCCCATACTTTCAGTAAAATCTGTATATGGACTAATCAGTGTTGAAATACAAAGCGCACCTATGAAGCCAAAATAATTCTTGAAAAATGCTGTTTTAAGTGAGGCTAAAAGACTCTCACCTTTCACCAAAGACGCAACAAATAATGAAACGATGGCTATTGCAAAAATTCCGGAAATTGATGATGTGCCATATGTTAACTGTTCGGGACGGATAACTGATATAAATGTATAGTAAATCACTCCGTAAAATGGATTTATGAAACTGCTAAGTGCGAGTAGCGGATAAAGTATTTTTAGAAATACTATTCTCATGATGGATACCTAGGACAAACTATATTTACAATAAACTCTACCCCTCACTGTTCATACAATGCTAAATATTTGATCATCATTACATCAAATGAAAATTGCTCAATTGCCCTTTTATGTGCATTAGTAGCAATTTGCCCAGCATTCGTTGAGTCCGTCAAGAGGCAAACAATACGATCCGCTAACAATACACAATTATCTAATGGAACCAAATAACCGGTTTCCTGATTTATAATGACTTCAGGATTCCCACCCACATCAGTCACAACTGCTGGCACATCACTTGCCATCGCTTCAATCAATGTAACAGAGATTCCTTCGGTAAAAGAAGTCAGCAAGAAAACATCCATTACCCGATAAATTTCCGGCATATCAAATCGTAAACCTATAAATTTGACTCGTTCCTGTATCCCCAATTCAACTGCGAGGGCTTTCAGATTCTCTGCTTGAGAACCATCCCCCGCTATCATCAGACAGGTATCAGGAATCTTTGAAAGCACCTGTTTGAAAGACCGCAACATCATAGGAATATTTTTTATTCCCTCAAGCCGGGCTGCAGTGCCGATCACTTTGCACGACACACCAATCCCCAATTCCCGTTTCTTCGCTTCCCGGTCAATGGCCGGGTTCATCCGGCTGAAATCGACACCGTTGTTAATGATTTGGATTCTGTTACGGGGTAAATTGTCAATATCAGCCATGGCGGCAGCGGTGCTGGACGAAATCGAAACAATGTGGCTCGTCATTGCTGCAAGCAGAGGATTAACCAGACGTCGTTTCCAATGGGGCTCGTCCGGGAAGAGACGGCCATGCTCGGTATAGACAACTTTGGTACGACCAGCTAGAAATGCCGCGGGTACCGCAGAAAAGAAGGCAGGATATTGGTGTGCATGGACAACATCTATTTTTTCCGTACGAATGATATCACGAATCCAACCAATCAGACTCCAGTCTGTCCCTGCACCACTGGAATGGTTATAAACAGTGAACCCTTCCTCTTTGAGTTTTTCACCAAGAGTGCCAACGGACTTTAAACAGCAGACAACCGGTCGATTACTTGCAAAAGAAGAATGCTTAACCATGTTGTACACAAGTGTTTCAGCTCCACCCATCGACATAGAAATAATAACATGAAGAATTTTTGGTGGTTTGGCTTGCGGGACAGATATTGTCAAAACGTGATCTCCACTATTTGCTGGTTTTACGGCAGCGTTCTTCACTTCTCAGTGCCAATTACAACCATTTTCAGCCTTTTGATTACTGCGATAACCAAAAATTTCAAAACCAAAAGAAATGGCGCTGACTTTGACTTTTGACTCTCAAGCATCTAATTCAGAGAAATCCTGGAGCAAAACATTCTTTCAGCTTCAGTCTATTACATCCTTGCCCGAAGCCAGGCACGTTCCCGCTGGAGCGACGTTTCTTTTACTGCCCGTATCAATTCAAAAACAATGCGGGACACAACAGAACCGAATGTTAAACGGGGCGTTGGTTTCCCAGTGATATTCGCCACCTTGGTTGTGGTAACAGGCAACTCTTTGACAGAGTCAAGTTCAGATCCGATCCAGCCATTCTGCAGCATCAATACAATCGGGCGTGTCAACTTGCTGGTAGGTCGTTGCTGTAACTGCAGCCGGGCCGTTTCAAAGAAATGGCGGGAACGTTCAAGATATCTTTCTCTCATCTGAGATCCCCCGTATCTGGCGGCATAATGAAAAATGACACTTTTACGGAGATCCTGTGCTGCCCAGGTTTCGTTAGGATATTCCAGAATTTCCGGTTTATCCAGATAGGGGTATTCATGTTGACTCATCCATTTTGTATAGGTCAGAAACGACTCTTTCGCATATTCAAAGGCCCCATCGAACTCGGCAAGAGAGACTTTCTTCTCAATATATTTTGCAATTGCACCAAGCAGCACGGTGTACGACCAGGCCGCTTCTGCATTCAATAAATTCCGGGCGTCAATGTCATCATTTGGATGAATAGTATTCTGAATAACCTCTTCAATCCACGTCAGATATTTTCGATCACCTGATACTTCAAAGGCATCCAGGGAGGCGGTTATCACATTCCCTGTACCACGGGTAAACGGATATAGCGGAAACATCGGCCGATTGGCTGGGTCAAGCGCACAAAGCTGTTTCACATAGGCGATGCTTTTCTTGATTACTGCGAGAACTGTGCGTGGCCCGGTCAGGGAAATCTGTCCCCACTCTGCCATGTTGATGACCGCGCTACGGAACGCTGGATCCCCGTTAAGAAAATAGTGCAGTAACAGACCTGTCGAGTAACAGTGTTCAGCCCCTGGTCCTCCACCGCAAAAACGGGGGTCTTTGACCTTCAGATGCTCCCTTGAACAGGAGCGATGGGTTGACAGCCCCGCGTCTACATAGTGATCCGTATGCCAATGTATTCCCTGATTGTATTCTTCACGGTCTCTTTCGGTATGATACAGGTCGATATCGCGGACGTGACGTGCCAGGTCAGCAGCCAATTTCCCCCAGTGCGGATTTCCGGTGGCCAGAAACTTCCGGTACAAGCCGCCGATCCCGTCATACTGGTTGTTGTAATGTGAGACAAACGGCTGAGGGCCGGTATGGTTGACCGCCTCGTGATCCGCATAGAGCTCACCAAAATTACGCCAGCCATATTCATCGACAGCTTCCCGCTTGGAGAGCAGCTCTTCAACGCTCAAAAATTCATCAACCAGATCCACGTGTGGTGATTCACCCGGAGTTGGCGGAAGGTCACCAAATACACCGGAGTTGCGGCAGGTATCCGGAGTGGGTACAGCAGCCAGCGGAGAACGTGCCCACATAAGGCCATCCGGAGAAGCGGCAAAATCAAGATACAACAGAGTTGTTTTCTGTTCACCTCCCTGAAGTTCATGGAGGTCAGAAGATGGAGCGGGGAACAGTTCAACTTTCAAGCCATCTGCATTTACTGAAAATGCTTTGGGAAATTCCTGCCAGAAATAAGGCATAACTGCTGCGACACCGGTTTCACCATCTCCGCACCAGACAAGCGGAGTGGCACGTTTTCCTGCTGCCGAACGGGTCCCGTCAGCCGTGATTTCATAACCGCTATAACGTAGATGCACATCACCATCACGGGTGCGATGAACCGGACTGTTCCAGTTCGTGCCACCGCTGGACTCCTGATATATCCGCATACCGCTGGCTTGAGTGAACTGAAGCGAAGACAGACCTGGTTCATGTGAACAGTGAATCCGACCCTTTCCGGAAGGACCAGCCAGATGAAGCTGCAATGATAACTCTTTAAACAGCAGTGAGCCGCTATCTCCCAAATCCCACAGTCCACCGGGATGAGTCGCAGCACGTGGATTTATTAGTGTCAGTTCAACCTGCACATGGGCAGAGTTGGCAAAGAAATGGAGACGGCAGACAAACCGTGGTGGTGTGTTCTGATTGGGACCAAAATGACCTTCCAGGCGGATAATTGTGCGAAGCGACCCTTCTGTCTCCGTGCTGATGCTCTCAACTACAGGGGTCAGATCATTCTCAACCAAACTCAGCAGACAGGAGGAACCTCCAGAAGCAAGAACATTCTGCTTATTCACCAGAACCTGCGCGAATGGCCGGAACACTTTGGCATCTATGACAAACTCTGCTGAACCGGTTGCCACCAGCCAAAGATCAGAATTTTTCAGAATCGAAATGTGGCTTGCAAGTGATGGTGGGTGATCATTCACATTAGCCAGGTGATACTCTACCTGTTCATGTGCTGGAACAGTCGCAGCAAAGTCAAGCAACAGCCATTTGACACTGCCATCGTGCCATTTTTTGAGAATGGTAAACTGAACAGGCTGTGCCTTATCAGCGGGAGACATCAATTGCAGTCCTTCAGTACTTTTGAACGACCCAATCGCACATGGTACCCCTACCCGGACGAACTCTCGTTCTCTTGCAATCCCGATAGTCTCTGAAATTAAAATTTCGGTAGTTTTCATGCTTAGGTCCTAAAAAAATATTGCAAACAGTAAAACATTAATTCCAAGATTCAATAAAAATGAAGATATTTCAGACCCCATAATATCCTTTATACCACTCAATAAACATTCCCATTCCTTTTTCTATACTTGTTTCCGGCCTGAAGCCCACATCCCGGATAAGATCATCAACATCGGCAAACGTTGCAGGAACGTCTCCGGCCTGAATCGGCATGTAGTTTTTAACGGCCATTTTCCCCAGGCACTCCTCCATTACCTCAATGAAACGAAGTAACTCCACTGGGTTATTGTTGCCAATATTATAAATCCGATAGGGGGCATAACTAGTACCCGGATCAGGATTATCACTCCGCCACTCTGAGTTTGGAATTGGAATACGATCAATAACTCGAACAAGACCCTCTACTATGTCATCAATGTAGGTAAAATCACGTTTCATATTGCCATTATTATAGACATCAATCGGTTTGCCTTCCAATATCGCTTTGGTAAAAGAGAAATATGCCATATCAGGACGGCCCCACGGACCATACACGGTAAAAAAACGTAATCCAGTTGTGGGAAGATTGTATAGACTGGAATATGTGTGGGCCATCAATTCATTGGCTTTTTTGGTGGCAGCGTAAAGAGAGACCGGATGATCTACATTATGATGTACCGAAAAAGGCATCTTGGTATTAGCACCATATACTGAACTGGATGAAGCATAGACAAGATGCTTGACATTATTGTGCCGACAACCTTCCAGTACATTACCGAACCCAACCAGATTGCTATCGATATATGCATTTGGGTTCTTAATCGAATAGCGCACTCCGGCTTGTGCACCAAGATTTACTACCACACTAAAATTTATTTCGGAGAAGAGTGAGGTCATAGCCTCCCTATCGGCAAGATCCAACGTCCGAAAGGTAAAGCCCGCACGCCCTTCCAATTGTGAGAGTCTCGCCCGTTTCAGATTCACGTCATAATAGTCATTGAGGTTATCAACCCCTACGACTTCAACACCCTGACTCAACAATCGCTGTGAAAGATGAAAACCAACAAAACCGGCCGCTCCAGTTACCAATATTCGCATGTCATTTTACCTCGCTAATGCCGCCATAACTGCGTCCCAGAGGAATATAGCTGAAACCTGCTGCTGCCATGCGGTTCGGCTTGTAAAGGTTTCTGCCGTCTACAATTAGTGGGGTTTTTAAAGCGGTCATAATTCGATCGAAGTCCGGGTTGCGATATTCATTCCAATCGGTAACAACGACGAGAGCATCAGCACTGTCAAGAATGTCATATTGGTTATGGCTGAATTCAACTCGTTCACCGAATAGTTTTTTTGCTTCCAGAATTGCTTCGGGGTCATGGGCTCGAACTGTAGCCCCGGCGTTCAGAAGACGCTCGATGAGCGTAATAGCCGGAGCCTCGCGCATATCGTCGGTGCGTGGTTTAAATGAGAGCCCCCAGCAGGCGATAGTTTTTCCACGAAGAGGTTGTTGATCATTGTGTACGCCCAGTATATTAATCAACTTGTCGGCCAATACCTCTTTTTGACGTTCGTTAACGTCTTCGACTGCCTTAAGGAGTAGAAAATCATAGCTGCATTCTTCTGCGGTCCGTATCAGTGCCTTAACATCTTTGGGAAAACATGAGCCACCATAGCCAGGACCGGGGAAGAGAAAACCGTAACCTATGCGAGAGTCGGAGCCAATCCCTTCGCGCACTGCGGCCACATCTGCCCCCATGCGTTCGCAGAGGTTAGCGATCTGGTTCATGAATGAGATGCGTGTCGCGAGCATGGCATTGGCAGCGTACTTGGTCATTTCAGCACTTCGTATATCCATGACGATCATGCGGTTTTGTTTGCGCATAAAGGGATCGTACAGTTCCTTCATAAGCTCAGCAGTACGGACGTTATCAGTTCCAATGACGACTCTATCAGGTTTCATAAAATCGTCTATGGCTGCGCCTTCCTTCAGAAACTCCGGATTAGAGACGACATCAAACTCCAAATCGACACCCCGAAGTGCCAGCTCTCCCGCTATCGCAACTCGCACCTTGTCGGCTGTACCAACAGGTACGGTGGATTTATCCACAATTATCTTGTACCCGGTCATAGCCTGACCAATTTGGCGGGCCACACCAAGAACGTATTTGAGGTCGGCGGAACCATCTTCGCCGGGCGGGGTCCCTACGGCGATAAAAGTAATCAGGCTGGACTGAATAGCTGCAACTGCATCAGTGGTGAACGACAGACGGCCTTCTGTCTGATTTCGAAGCACCATCTCCTTGAGTCCTGGTTCATAAATCGGGATAATTCCTTGTTTGAGACCTTCTATCCGTGCCTCATCAACGTCCACGGTAACCACCGTATTACCGCTTTCGGCAAAACATGCAGCCGCGACCAGACCGACATATCCCGCCCCAAATATTGATATTCTCACAATTAAACTCCTTACTTATACTAATTTGTAATTACTGGTTACAACTGATACTCCTTCTGCCACAACCCAAGCATCAGCAGGCTCCAGAGAACGGTCCCATGGTCAAACTTCCTGCTTTGATGCTCCTGCCAAAGCTGCTGTACCGTTGACAGTGAAAGAAATTCCGTCAGAGCCGGCTGTTTAAAGAGGCATTCCTCTGCCATTGACTTAAGTTCACCCCTGAACCAGACATCCAGCGGTACCGTAAAGCCGTGCTTTGCCCGGTTCAGCACACCCGCCGGGAGCAGGTGGCTGAATGCTTTTCTCAGCACGATTTTTTTGTTATCGCCCTTGATTTTCCAGTCACTCGGCAGTGATGCGGCAAACTCAATAATCCGGTAATCAAGGAAGGGTGCCCGTACTTCCAGAGAGTGTGCCATGCTCATGCGGTCAACCTTCACCAGGATATCCCCGGGAAGATAGGTTTTCAGGTCAGTGTAGAGCATGCAGGCGGTATGGTCTTTGCAACGCATCCTGTCCCAGTATTTCAGGGTATGAAGCGCGGGATCATAGCTGCTGCATGTGCGTTTGAGATCATCCGACAGAAGCTTCTGCAGCCCGGCCGCGTCGACACAGCTATTGGTGCGGAAAAATGCCCGGCCGGGTTCCATGAGGGCGCTGCCGCTGAGTGAGCGGGCTTTGCGGGCCAGGGTAGTGCTTTCCATCCCGGCGGTTGCCCGGTGAATCAGTGACAGTACCGGTCGTGGTACTGACTGCCTGACAAGCTGTTCCTTCAACTCTACCGCATACTTCGCATACCCGGCAAAACTCTCATCGGCACCATCCCCGGCCAGAGCGACGGTAACCGCCTGACGGGCAAGACGCGAGACATGATAGGTCGGCACCGCAGAAGAGTCGGCAAACGGCTCGTCAAAGTACTTCGGCAGCAGCGCCACCGTATCCACAAAGCGTTCATCATCCATATATTCCGTATGGTTGGTGCTGAACAGCGTGGCAATTTCCCGTGCATAGGGAGATTCATCATGGCGTTTGTCCTGGAAACCGATTGTACAGGTTCTCACCGTTTCAGCCGATGTTTTTGCCATTAATGCCACCACGGCACTGGAGTCAACTCCACCGCTGAGGAAAGCACCCAAGGGGACATCAGCGACCATCCGCGCCGAGGTTGCATCCTGCAGCAACTGCAGCAGCTCTTCTTCAGCACCGGCAAAGCTACGCTCCTGTCGGCTAAAATCAATATCCCAGTACTCGGCAATGTGGGGTTCGCCGCCAGCCTTGAGTATCATGAAATGTGCCGGCGGGAGTTTGTAAATATTTTTGTAAATGGTTTTCGGTTCGGGAATGTACTGATATGACAAATAGTCCGGAATGGCGGTCGGTTCGATCTCCCGGCGCATACCGGGCAATTGGAGCAGCGACTTTATCTCGGAGGCAAATGCCACACGGTCGCCGCCGCTATGGTAATAATAAAGCGGCTTCTTGCCAATCCGGTCCCGGGCAATAAACAGGGTCCGTTCAACGGTATCCCAGAGAACAAAAGCAAACATGCCGTTCAGCTGTGTGAGGCAGTTGGTTCCCAGCTTGCGATAGAGGGCGAGAATGACTTCCGTGTCGGTCTTGGTGCGAAAGGCCACACCTTCCCGTTCAAGTTGTTTTCGTAATTCTAAAAAATTGTAGATTTCGCCGTTAAAAACGATTACCAGACATCCATCCGTTGAAAACATCGGCTGGTTTCCCTGGGGAGAGAGGTCAATAATACTCAGACGACGATGGGCAAGTCCGACATAATCGTCCAGGTACTCACCCCCCGCATCAGGACCACGATGCAGAATCGCTTCACCCATCTGTCGCAGGGTGGCTTCGGTGGCATCCGGAGCTGCAGTTCTGAAAAAGCCAGCTATTCCGCACATGCGCGTGTGTCCTTCCGACGCCCGCTGGAGAAAACACCAGCTCCCCGGGCAAACAGATAAATATTTATAAGAAAATGCAGTTGCAGAAGAGATGTAATTGATACGTGAGGTCGCAATTTTTTACTACAGGTTATCATGAGAAATACCTGCCAGATGATCAGAATGCAAGAAACGCTGTAAAGGAACAACATATTGCATGTCAGCAGGCTTATAATCAGGCAAAGCCAGAGCATGCAATGAAGAGATGGAGCAATCAGACTGGGAATCTCGGCCAGTGTTAAGCCATGCTGCATCATTCCGACAAAATTGCTTTTCCCCCGCCAGAGTTCCTTTCGATAAAAATGCCTGACCGTTGCCGCTTCACCATGATGCACGGCTACTATCGAACTGTCGCACATGAGTAAACCATGCTGCTTCAGGCGTAACGTCAGGTCATAATCCTCGCAGGTGATCAGTGACTCGTCAAATCCTCCGGAAGCAGTAAATGCTTCCCTTCTGACAAACATGTTCATCGATTCAAGCCAGTCGGTTTCACAGCAATCTTCCTTCTTTTTTCTGACGGCAAACCACGCTTTCGGAACCCAGGTGGCATCCACCGGGACAATTGGAGGACTACCAAAACAAGCAACGTCCGTGCGCGATAGATATACTGAGGCTTTTTCCAGCCATGTAGGGATAACCGTACAGTCCGCATCAATAAATGCCAAAATCTCACCAGAAGCGCATTGCGCACCGAAATTGCGCAACCCGGAAATCGTCAACTCAGGTTTTACAAAGACCTGAGCTCCCTTTTCCTGTGCGATGGCAACGGTCCGGTCACTGGAGCCATTATCGACGACAATGATTTCATACTGACTGCGATCCCAATCAACATTTACAATGGAATCGATACAGCGGCCGATGTTGGCCTCTTCATTTTTCGCGGGTATGATGACGGAATATTGCATAGGCTATGGGATGTTTTTCACAATATGCGGCCCAACAAGCGTGGTGACCGGAAGCGGCAGTTTCTGCCAAAGTCTGATTGCCATTTCAAACTTCGGATTTTTCGTGTTCAGTTCCGGCAATGAGGCACCATCCGGCAGTAGATATTGCCAGTGCAGCTGAATCGGCTTCGCCCCCCACTGTTCCTTGAATTTGTAGGTACCCTCCCCCGGCGTAGAGCGGCCAAAGTCGAAGCGGGTGCAACCGATAGCCAACGCATGCTGCAGTGCCGTCCAATAGAGCAGGTTGTTGGGGCAGAGCGGGTTATAGTCGCGAATTGATGATGCCCAGGGGATTTCTAGTGTGTCACGGTAGCGCACGACCAGACCGGCAGCGACCGGCTTCCCTTCAAGATTGACAGCAATTATGTTGGCATCATCGGTAAATGCGGCCAGAACTTCGGCAAAGAATTTCTTTGCATACACCGGTGTACCCAGATCCCGCATATTGCGGACAAAGACGGTGTAATAATCTGCCAGCAGTTCCTGACCGCCGACCACTGCCGTCAAGCCGCTTTTTTCGGCCTTGCGCACCTGATTACGCAGTTTGGCGTTAAACCCCTGCCACAATGAGTCACGATCCGGGGCCAACGCAAGCAGCATACTGACCTTGGCCTGCTTTGTGGGTAATTCACCCATCCATGGCTCAGTATGACGCATTTCAACATGCTCTGCCCCAAGCCGCTGTCGGAGTGCGGCCGCTTCAGCAAGCAGCGCATCGCCTGCCTCCCGGGAATCACTGAGTAATCCACCGTAATTGAAGAAAGGTTGCGACACGAGGAAGCAGCCGAAGAGGCGGCTCTTCATGAAAACCAGCGGCAAGACGCCGACAATGCGACCGTCAGCATTGCGGGCCGTCAGGTAATGGCAGGGATGACCAAAACTCTTTTCGACGACATCACGCCAGCGGTAACGGTGATAGTTGCTTGCATGCGGCTGTTCCGCCACATAGGTGTCCCACTGACTGCGATCGGTGCAGTCATGTTCGACGGTAATCACTGTTTCTCTTGAGTGAGTAATAAGCATGGGTTAATCACATCTTTTCTGATAATTGAGTGCGGCTTTCTCTTCGTATGCGACTGAGTTTACCGGAGGAACAATTCACACTACTATGTGTTATTCCGACTTTTTTCATGCGCATCAAATACCTGCGACATGGTACCAAACCGCACGTCAGAAAATATCCGGCGCAACTTCCCTTCAGTTTTATCCAGGTTAAGATAGTGCCGGAATCGTGATTTGAATCCCGCCTGGATGCGCGGCTGTTCGGGATCAATTTCCCACGGGTGAAAATAGAGGACTGCCGGCTGCTCTTCAGTTTCGTTTATCCGCTTGATTCCCCATATCAGCAGAGTGGCAGGAAACAGTCGCAGATAGCCGCCGCCGGCAATCGGCAACCGCACTTCTTTAGGACCAAGATGCAGCGGCAGCGTTGTCAGGGGAAACTCAACCAGAGGCCCTGCCCCGGTGTGCTGAACATGGGGGAACCGCTGGGCGTCTGGAATGCCATAGGTGTCATGCATAACTGGAAAAATACTCGAGTCATAGGTGAATCCCTCTTCTACAAGGATAGCCAATGCCCAGAGGGATTTGCCGGTAATTGAGTAACTGGGGGCACGGTAGCCATTGACGCGCTCGCCGCACTGATCCTCCAGAATCGCTTTGGAACGGCGGATATCCGCTCGAAAACGTTCTGGACCGATGGCATATACCAGTTCGTGGCCGTAACCATGGCAGGCGATCTCATGACCACGACGGTTGATTTCCTTTGTCAGCGCCGGTAACCGTTCCGCTACCCAGCCAAGTATGAAGAATGTTGCCGTTATGGAGAAGCTGTCGAGAATATCAAGGATGCGCCGGGTGTTGGCATCCACCCTGAGCGGATAGCTGCCCCAGGAATCCTGACTAATATCCCGTGCAAAGGCATTTACCTGGAAGTAGTCTTCAACATCGATGGTCAAGGCATTAAGCATACTTAAAAGGCCTTCTTCACTTCTATGATCGCCCGGTTGATATCCTTGACACCGTTACGATTATGCAGGCTGTACAGATTCGTAACATAGGTGTAGGTCAGCCCAAGAGTGAGCTCATTCTGGAGCGCATAGTTCAAACCGGCGGTTCCGCTGAACCGGTAGGGATAATCGGCGGACGTTTTCCGGCTGAAGCGGTCTCCGGTTGCTCCCAAATTTGCAGTTACATTGTGCATAACCTCGTATCTGCCTGTTGCGGTAAAACCAAGCTTGCGATGGTCCCTGCGATTAGTCGCGGTGTTGACATATTCCGAATAAGTAGAGGATAAACCGAACATCCCTCGCGGTACGGTCTTTTCCAGTTTTGCACTGTAGCTGGTTTCTTTTGTTGATACAGCGAGCGGATCTTCTGTAGTCGAAGATCTGGTTTCAACTGTTGCCACGGCAAAGCGCAAATCATGAATAATTGCGGCATCCCAGAAAAGATTGCTTACATCCACATCGGTATTAAAATGTTGCCAACTGTTGCCGATCCGCCCGGAGACAAACGAATTGTCGGCATATTCGTATTTAAAGCCACCGTTCAGATCATGTTTGTTGAATTGGGATGGGATTGAGTCAAGCCGCGTGAACGCATATCCACCAGAGATACTTAGTTTTCCAGTAATTTGATGAGACAGATCGGCAAAACCGCGATGTTCCTGTTTTTCAATTCCGTTGCCCCAATAGCGGGTGTCGGTGAAACTGTAACCGGTTTTGAGACTGCTGTCACCGCGCAGACGCCAAAGCATATATGGTGATACGATGGCAACGTTCTGATCAGTCTGATTAAGGAACGTACTGGTTTCTGTTGATGCGGTACGAGAAGCATCGAGAGTTACCCGACTGTATGTATCACTGAGGTCGAGGAACATAAACTTCTCGACCAACGCAATGTTTCCCTTCAAAGATGCAGTATTGCGGTATTCATTACCCTTACTCTTCCGGGCATAGGTGCCGTAGTCAAAGAGGTAGGAACTGTCCCACGTCCAGAAGGGAGAGTTGTACTTGATTGTAACCCCGGGACTGAGTCTGGTGATGAAATCGGTGCGCCGGGAAGAGGATTCTTCAAAAATATTGTCATTCATCTCCTCGCGGAGAGCAATGGATGGCGTGAACACCATATCTCCTGCCGACACGAGTGGTGGTAAAATACACTGTATTATGGCGGTCACGAATAGGCTGCATATTCTAACGTGATTTTTCACTTTTGGATGGGGTGAGAAGAACCGCCAAATACCCGGCGGACAAAACTGGTTTTAGGAATATCAGCTGGAACACTTAGTTCAGAATTGTTCCGGGATACGGTGCTGCTGAGTTCTTCAAGCTTATGAGTCAGATCCTGAATGTGCGCATTTGTTTTGGCGGCATGGGATGTTACCGTCGCCTGAAATGAGATAAAACGATCACTCTGCTCTTTGAGTGCACTCTGCAGAGGGGCGGCAATGTTCTGCTCAACAGACTCTATACGCCGCGATATATCGGCAAGAATTCTGTGCAGGTCAACTCCATGTGCCGACGTATCCTCCGGCAGTGGCACTACAGTGTTGAGCTGAGCAGAATTCTGCCCATCTGAGTCGCTTCCTTCCATCCAGTGATAATTTTCAAAGTCCAAATCACCGATGACATCATTAACCATATCGACGTTTATGGTGGAGGTTTCTTCCGCAAAAGCCAGGAACATGAGAAAGTCGCAGATTATATTGATCAGGCGGGGGATTCCGCGACTGTAGCGATAAATTGTATCCAGAGAGTCCGGGGTGACAGTGACCGCCGCAGAGTTTCCGGCGACTTCAAGACGATGGGTGATATAAAGCTCGACTTCCTCACGGGTGAGTGCCTGCAGATGACAGTTAATATTAATACGCTGGCGCAACTGGCGCAGTCCCGGCGCTGAAAGGATCGTACGAAGTTCCGGCTGTCCCACCAATATGATCTGCAGAAGTTTGCTGTTGGAATTTTCAAGATTGGAGAGCATGCGGACTTCTTCCAGCAGCTCAGGCGAAAGGTTCTGCGCTTCGTCAATAATCAGGATCGGCTGATTTCCGGCCGCATATTGATCGATCAAAAACTCGTTTAAATCGCGAATAAGCGTAACTTTATCTTTTCCCAGAACAGTCAGACCGAAATCATCGTTAATCATCGCCAGCAGCTGTTCGGATGTTACTCGGGTGTTGAAAATTTTCGAGAGCACAATATGGTCAAAATGCTTGTCCAACAGGTCTCTGATAAGCGTTGTTTTCCCGGAGCCAACTTCACCGGTAAGTAGAATAAACCCCGAGCGTTCACTGATGCCGTAGTTCAGATATGTCAGGACTTTTTTATGAGATTTACTCAGATAGATGAATCGGGGGTCTGGAAGCAGATCAAACGGCTTGCTTCGCAGCTTGAAAAATGATTCATACATTCGTGAATACTCCGCGGTTGAAAATTATATTGATTAACTGACGAAAAGTAATTGACGTCTTACTCCGTAAACGTTGAGGGCGTACAGGGTTCGTTCGGCTATGAATCTGACCGTGTATAGCGCTGATAACTTGAGTACTTCTGATCATGGCGGTCGACAAGCGTGTCATTGTATACCATGCCCAGCATCCGGCACCCTTTCAGTGCTTCCAGGGCTTCCTTGACATTCTTCTGTGAGGCAAGCTGCTCTTTTACGACAAACAACACACCGTCAACAAGGTGCCCCAGCGTGCGGGACTCCGCAAAGAGCAACACCGGAGGACTGTCAAATATGATAAAGCGATCATGGTAGCGATGCTTCATTTCAACAAGTATTGACTCGGTTTTTTGAGACGCAAACAACTCCACCGGATTGGGTACGGCACGACCTGCAGTAATCACAGACAGTCTGCCGATACCGGTCGGAATGATTACTTTGCCAATCTCTGCTTCACCGAGAAGACAGTCAGCAAAGCCCTGCTTGTTTTCAATGCCGAGATAGCTGTGGACAGACGGACGGCGGAAATCACCATCGATCAGCAGCACTGTATGGTCGTATTCCTGAGCAAGGCTTATCGCCAGATTCAGGGCGGTAATACTTTTTCCCTCATTTTGAACAGAACTGGTTACAAGAACCGAATTGTTGAAAACATCGCCCGTAGTCAGTTTCACCAACGCAGCCTTCAGCTTCCGGAACTCTTCTCCGAGGGGGGAGTACGGGTTATTCAAGTTATCAAGAAACGGGCTGCTGGGCACAATCTTTTCGATGGTAGCATCCACGGGAGGGGGCGTATGCAGAGGTCGACGCTCCGGTTCCCGCGATGGCACCTCTGGTGAGGTCGGAGCTTGATTTACGGTTGGTGCACCAACACCCTGCCGAAGGTGTACCGCCCGTTCCATAGCCTTTTCAATTCTGCTCATAGTCCACCTGTTGTCGATGATTGATCTTCATAAATGTTTTTTACAAGATTAGATGTTTTATTTTTCGAAGTGCGTCCAGTACCCCGGTTACACCCACCGCCTCATTGGCAAGCACCGCAAGAATTACCGAAAAATAAAGACCTGCAATAATATACAATTTTCGGTCCATACGGGATTGCGCGGCAATCAATTGAGGGTCATCAATACGGGGAATGATGGCAAGAATCGGTATACCAAAATGTTTAGCCATATCAACATTTTTGACCGAATCATCCATTTGATCTTTGAGTATAACCAGGCCGAGGCCTCCACCTATTCCGGCCAGAATCCCCATAAGAATGAGTTTGACGCGGTTCGGACTGACCGGTTTTATCGGTAGTATGGCCGGGTCCACGACTCTGAATACGGTTGATTTGTCCTGAACCGTCATCTGCTTGGACACTTCAGACTGCCCCTGCCGGCTCAGCATGGACTCATAGAGGCTCTTCTGTGACTGCTTTTCTCGCTCAAGGTCGTCAAGCTTTGCCTTAGCTGCCGGGATGTTCACCAGCAGACTGCGGTTTCTGGCAATATTCGCGTGAAGATTTGCTTCCGCCTGGCGCATGGCCCTCAATTCGGAACTGAGGCGTTCATACTCAGGAGAATCCGCGGGGCGCCCTGTACCACGACCACTCTTTTTCTGTTCCTCCAGTGCCCGGATATCATCTTTCAGACGAATAATTTCAGGGTAGTTATCGGTATATTGCAACTGCAATTCCTGCAATCTCTTTTGCAGTGCCGGCAGATTT
Organism: Desulfuromonadaceae bacterium; assembly: GCA_028688955.1. Classification (GTDB taxonomy): domain Bacteria; phylum Desulfobacterota; class Desulfuromonadia; order Geobacterales; family Pseudopelobacteraceae; genus JACRCG01. The sequence goes on along the minus strand of JAQTXD010000015.1, from coordinate 18,896 downwards.
GTCTGAGCAGAATTTGATTTACCAAGCCCCGCGAGTACCGTCTCCAATTGTGCCTGTTTAATTTTCAAATCATCGGCACGCTGTTGGGAATCGTTGATGTCCTTCAGCAAAGAGGTTGGATCCATGGTAGCAATAGAGCCCTGACCGCGCTTAAAGGCGTTTACCTCCTCTTCAGACTTGAGCAGTTTGTCTCTGAAGGTACTCAACTGTTCCGTGAGAAACTGGGTCGCCCCGTAGGATTCTGTCCTCTTACTGGAGGTATTCTCGTCTATATAGCGTCTAACCAGTGCGTTGACATAATCACGGGCCAACTTGGGACTCTTGTCTCGAAAAGAGATGACAAACAGTCCTTCCCGGTCTTTGATTTTTATAGTCGTATTGTCCTGAAGATTCTTTATCAATTTTTCCAGTTCAGCATCGTCACCTTTTTTTTTCAGATCAAGTTCATCGATTACTTTGGTTATCAGTGTTCTGCTATTCAGAGCATAGGTCAATACCTTGATCTTATCTTCGGAGGAAGGGGTAAAGGTCAGTCCCTTCAACAGTTCAGAAATAACACTCTTCTCAATAAACACCGTGCTGCTGGACTCATACTTGTTGGGAATAATATAACTGGCGATAGTTATCAGGGTCATAATGACTAGCGCAACAACAACGCACAGCTTTTTGTCCCGTTTAATCAGGACGAGATATCGTTTGTAATCAACTTCGTTAGACGCCATGTGATTCTCCGCAGTAAATAACGCTTTGAGTGCTCAGGTGTGCTTTAAAACAGGCTTTCCTTGACAATAATATAATCACCCGGCTTGAGTTTGACGTTTTGTTCCATCTTGCCGTCATTGACAATATCTTTCGCCCGAACCGGGATTGACATTTCACTGCCGCCCTCTTTTCTGCGAATCAGAGTGTCATTCATGCTGGCAAACTTGGTGAAACCTCCTGATTCCAGGATCGCTTCCATGACGTTCATGCCGTCCCTGTATTCAATGGCTTTCGGCGCATTAACCGCACCAAGGACATACACGCTTTTGTCCATAAGAAGCGGCATAAACAGGGAATCACCCGGTTCAAGCAGTACATCACCTTCAGTTTCACCACTGACGAACAGAGAATAGAAATCTTCCTTGAGCTTCTTGCCCCCTCTGAGCAGATATGATTTTTTCAGATCGGCAGTTTTTACCTCGCCAATCGTACAGAGGAGCTGCAACAACGTCGTGCGCCGGGAAAGGTCATACACGCCCGCTTTGACCCCGCCACCAAAGATGTAAATCTTGCTGTTGGTTATATCTTTGACAGTTACGGTTACAATTGGATTCTTAACCAGCTCTTTGAGTTTCACAGACAATGATGACTGAAGACCAGCGGGAGTCTGGCCGCTTGCCGGAACATCACCCAGACCGGGAACGGTGATTTTTCCGTCCGGACGTACTTTTACCGCAAACGTCAGGTCCTTAACCCCCCAGACAGCGATCTCAAGTCCATCACCTTCACCGATGATATAATCTCCGGCATATACCGGGAAGGTCATTGAGAAAATCAGAGCAATGGCAGATATAAGCTGTTTCATAGTAATTATGTTTCCCATGGTTTAATAAGCGGTAATTGGCGTGGTCTAGCAGTATCAATGCAGCTTTCAGTAAATCATCGTCCGCCGAATCCAAACAGGACTACCTTGATTGTTTCAAAAAAAATCAGTGTATCCAGAAAAGGACCGATGTTTTTTATATAATATAAATCGTAGCGAAGTTTTTCAACGGCATCGTCTACCGAGGCACCATAGGGATATCTGACCTGAGCCCATCCGGTCAGTCCTGGCTTAATAAAATGCCGCTTTGAATAGTAGGGAATTACCTGTTTCAACTTGTCGACAAACTCCTGTCGTTCCGGACGCGGTCCGACAAAACTCATGTCGCCTTTCAGGACGTTGAAAAGCTGGGGAATTTCATCAATCCGCGACCCTCTGAAAAATTTCCCGAGTTTCGTAACACGGGGATCATTCTTCTCGGCCCAGACGGCGCCGGTTCCCTTCTCTGCATCACGCCCCATTGTCCTGAACTTGATCAGTACAAACGGTTTTTCCCTGTTGCCGAGACGCTCCTGTTTGAAGAAAACCGGGCCGGGAGAATCAATCTTGATCGCCAGTGCAATCAGCGGGAAAAACGGGAGCGTCAACAGAAGCCCCACACTTGATAACATAATGTCTATACTTCGCTTGCAGATACTGAAAATTGTCGTTCTCTGAAACCCGCTGGAAAAGATGAACCAGCTCGGTGTAATTGACTCAAGCATCAACTTTCCCTGAACAATTTCATAAAAAGAAGGGGCATCCATAACCTGGATACCGTTCAGTTTGCATGTAAGAACATCGCTGAGCGGAAAGACCCCCCGTCTTTCAGAGAGTGCAACCACGATAATTTCCGCATTAACCTGTCGGGCAATATCCCTGAGTTTATCACAATTGCCCAGGATCTCCTCAAGGGGGACTTCCGGCGGCGTACTCTCGGCACGATTGTCCTGATTACCGGTATGACAGGATGAATACCCGGCCAACGCAAACCGTCCCGTACTCGATGCAATCATTGCCCCGATCTGGGCAGCAAGAGACCCCGTCCCTAAAACCAGTACTTTCTGGCAGAAACGGGGATTTCTGTTTCCAATCAGATAGAGGGCATGCCAGCAGGACTGAAAGAGCGCAAAGAGGAGGAGACAGATGAGCAGCAGACCACGACCGATCATCACTGAAGGTGCAAGGTAGTACGCTACCGAGAAGAGAGAAAAGGAAGCCACTGTGCCGAACAGTATATTGACAACGATTTCACGCTTCTTACTGTTTTTGGCAGGGTCGTATACTTCCATGAGATGCGACGAGAAGATAACAACGATAACAAAGATAACTGCAGTGTTAAGTGTAGAGGTTTCCAGCAGCTTCTGGCTTGCTTCGGATGTTCCGAACCTCACCAGAAGTGCTGAAATCATTGCGGCGATTGCCAGAACGGCATCAAATATAATTAAAGTTGTTGCACTGAATGTCATGGGTAGTGAGATTACCTTTTCAGTTCGGCAGCGAGCGCTTTAGCCGCAGCTGCATCAGCAAAATCGCCAAGAGTCAGTGCTTTTTGCACCGTCTTCAGAGCATTTGCTTTATCCCCGGACTCCTTGTAGGACAGAGCCAGGTGATACGCAACCGTCGGATTCTGCGGCAACAGGTTAACCGCTTTTTCCAATACTTTTTTGGCGTTATCAGCACGATTATTTTTAAGCAGAGCAAATCCGAGCGTATCCATCACACCGGCGTTACCCGGCTCTTTCTTGAATGCAGTAATCGCCAGTTTTAGTGCTTCCTCCTTACTGCCGTAACCTGACGCGTACAGATATGCCAGGTTATTCAGCGCCGGTACGTATCCATCAGCTTTCTCGAGAACAGCTTTGTACTTGACGATCGCCTCTTTCTTTTTTCCGGTCTGATCAAGGAGCGATCCCTGAGCATAAAGTGCCGGCACAAAATCGGGCTTTTTACGATAGGCATCCTCATACGCAGCCATGGCCTGGGCGGTGTCTCGGGAAATTTCGTACAGATTGCCGAGATACAGAATCGCCTGAGCATTCAACCCGTCAACGCGAATACCGTTTTTCACTTCGGCAATGGCGCGCGGGTAATCCTTCTGGCTTTCGTAGATGGAGCCCAGGACCATGTATCCCCGTGCGGAACTCGGGTATTTCTCAACAATTTTCTTCGCCTGTTCTACAGCTTTACCCGTTTCCTTCATAGTTACGTAGGTGCCGATTTTCAAAGCAACGCCAGCCTCGGGGTTAATTGCTTCGATCTCTTCAAAAACCCGCAGTGCGTCTTTGTATTTTTTCTCGTTAACCAGCACCCTCCCCTTCATTTCAAGGGCGGCGATGTTCTTTGCATCAATTTTCAGCGCCTCATCAAGTACCTTCAATGATTTGTCGGCTTCCTTCTTTTTCAGGTGGAAACTTGCTTTCGCAAGAAATGCAGCAGGCTGCTTTGTATCGGTGGCTTTCTGGTAGTACGATAACGCCTCGGCGTCATTGCCCTTTATTTCACTCAATGCAGCAAGGCCGAGCATTGCGCGCACGTTTTTCGGATCATTACGCAACAGAGCCGCATACTCTTCCATTGCTTTATCATACTTACCGGTAGCACTGTAATACGTCGCCAGGTTCTGGTACGAAGCGGCAAAAGTCGGGTCGAGATCCTTGGCCTTTTGAATACTCTTGAGACCTTCATCCTGTTTGTTCTGCATAAAATAGACCGCTGCAATGCTGTTGAGGATGAACGCATCACCTTTTTTACCGGTCAGGCCGGATTTAAGTACCGACAACGCCTTGTCACTTTTCCCGTTCTTCAGATGGTAGGAAGCCAGAAGCAACCGGCTGTTTAAGACATCCGGAGCGGCCTGGACCGCGGAGGAAAGCTCAGATTCACCTTCGCTGTTTTTTCCGCGGCTAAAATAGAAGTACCCTCTCTTCAGGTACGCATCGACGATTTTCGGATCAATCTTTGTCGCCCGGTTAAATTCGCGCATGCCATCTTCAAACATCCCTTTGGCCATGTAAGCGTTACCAAGCAGATTGTGAGCCACGGCATCACTGTCATTCTTCTGCAGAACCTTCTGGATTTCGGTTATTGCATCATCAACACGCTTCTGGGCAAGCAGGATAGTGCCGGTCATCAGGCGTGCCTGGCGTGAATCAGGGACATTATCGAGAATTTTTCGGAACTGGCTCAGGGCGCTTTCAAGTTCTCCGCGATTATAGTAACAGAGGCCAAGGAAATGATACGCCTCCAGGGTCGGCGCTATTTTCATGGATGCCAGCAATGAGTTAATCGCTTCTGCATAGTTTTTCTGATGATAATACACTAACCCCTTCAGGCGGAGACCGTCTGCCTTCTTCGGATATGCAGCCAACAGATCATCAGCAGTTTTACCCGCCTGGGCCAGGTCTCCTTTTTCGAGAAGAATCAGGCCGGATTTATAGGCGGCAACTGTCTCTGACGGATTGTTCTTCACGATTGTACGATATATATCAAGAGCCTTATCCCTATTACCACCACGCGTTTCAATAGCTGCGAGCATATAGAGCGGCTGTGCGTTCTTCGTATCCGTCTTTGCCATTTCTTCCAGAAGACTTTTTGCCTTCGGTTCTTTACCGGCAGTGACATATACGGCGGCAAGATCAAGCTTTGTCTTCGCACGGGATGGGTTTGCCGCAATGCCCTGCATCAAATACCGTTCTGCATCGTCCGGGCGATTATTTATTGCGCTGGAGACGCCAAGGATTTCAAATCCCTCTGCGCTGCCGGGGTGTTTGGCAAGATATTGCTCACCCAATTTAAACGCTTCATCAGCTTTTTTTGAAGCGTTAAATACACCTGCCAACTCAAGAAGGACATCGTCACGAGAGGGATTCTGTTTGAGAACTTTATTGAACTCACGCTCAGCCTGTTCCAGCTTGCCCAGCTTCGCATAGGCCTTTGCCAACTGGAATCGGGCATCAAGGTGGTTTTCATCCTTTTCCAGAACACTCTTGAACAGCACAACCGCCCCGTTCGGGTTTGAAGCTTCAAGCTGCTTAACACCTTCTTTGTAAAGGTCTTCTTTTGACTTGCTATTACAGGCAGAAAGCGTAACCACAACCATCAAGATCAGAAAAATTCTATACATCATGTACATCTCCCCCTAAACGTATGTTGTTGTTCTGAAAAACAGCCGGGCAAGTATTAAAAAAAACAGACGTAAAAGTACAATCTATACGTTTTTTTGTAAAGCATTAACTTTTGTTCCATGCCCGTTAAACAGGACTTTCAGCCCCATACACACATGGTTAAGACCTGCAATATCTCTTGAATAAGCGCGATACTGCGTATACCTGATTTTTTTAAAAATGCAACCGGGATTGGATTATTTATCAAAAAGGGCGAGAAAAGAAAAGAAAAACTCCCAATCTTTGAAAGACAGGGAGCTTTATCCAGGTGTTTTGATTGGTGCCGAAGGCGAGACTCGAACTCGCATGGGCGGTTGCCCGCCACCCCCTCAAGATGGTGTGTCTACCAGTTCCACCACTTCGGCATTTGAGCGCTCTTAATTACCACACTAATTCAAGATAATCAATTTATTTTTTTTGTGCAGGTGCTGCAGGTGCAACGGGAACTGCAGGTGCGGGAGTTGCTGCATCCTTCTGAGAAGCAGGTGCAGCAGCTGGCGCCTGTACAGGAGCAGCTTTTCCTTTTCCGGACATCATCGAGGACGATGACGGCTGCCCGGAAATATATGCCAGAGTCAATGACGTCAACATGAAAATAACTGCTGCGCTGGTAGTCAGCTTACTCAGGAAGGAGGTCCCGCCACCTGCGCCAAAGACTGACTGACTTCCTCCGCTTCCGAACGATGCGCCCATCTCGGCACCCTTCCCGGATTGCAGCAGCACAACGGCAATCAAAAACAAACTAACGCATACGTGTAAAATTGTCAGAACAATTGTCATTCCAAATCCCCTAGCTACATTTTAAAGAGGATGTTTATAACACAGTAATTAAGCCGCTGTAAAGTTCAAAATGAAACTCCATCGGAGAAATTCCGGGCATTCACGCACGCGGAATCAGCCGTTAAATGCTGCAATAGCTGCAAAGGATTCTGCTTTAAGGCTCGCTCCGCCAACAAGCGCACCATCTATGTCTGGCTGAGACATCAGCCCTTTAACGTTATCCGGCTTTACACTTCCCCCGTAGAGGATGCGGAGTGCATCGGCAACGGACTGACTAAACAGGCGGCCAATTAATGAGCGAATGAACACATGAACTTCCTGTGCCTGGGCATCACTGGCGGTTTTACCGGTGCCGATTGCCCACACAGGCTCATATGCAATAACGACATGTGCAAAATCCGCCTCCGTCAGACCTGCCAGACTTCCTTGAATCTGTGCTTCAATGACAGAAAACGTCTGCTCCGATTCACGTTCCATTAATGATTCCCCGACACAGACTATTGCACTCAGCCCCGCCGCTATGGCAGCCTTTACTTTCCTGTTGACGGTTATATCTGTTTCACCAAAATACTGGCGTCGCTCTGAATGCCCGATAATTACGTGGCTGCAGCCGGCATCTTTCAGGAGCTTCGGCGCCACCTCACCTGTAAAGGCCCCCTCTTCCTCCCAGTAACAGTCCTGAGCCGCAAGTTTGATTTCAGAACCTTTGACGGCGTCAGCAACACGACTCAACGCGGTAAAAACAGGAGCGACAACAATTTCAACCCCCGTGCTGTTCGCAACAAGCGGAGCGAGCTCCTGCACCAGAGCTACTGATTCATGTATTGTTTTAAATAGTTTCCAGTTTCCTGCAATAACCGGTATCCGCATACAAGTCCCCTTTTTTATTGTGCTGTCACTTCCAGTGCATTGACTCCAGGCAGGATTTTTCCTTCCAGCAATTCCAGAAAGGCTCCACCACCGGTTGAAATGTAGCTGACCCTGTTTTCCACTCCCGCTTTGCGTACGGCAGAGTCAGTATCCCCCCCGCCGATAATGGTTGTGGCAAAACAATTTGCAACTGCTTCCGCCACTGCATACGTTCCGCGACAAAAAGCGTCCATTTCAAAAACACCCATCGGGCCGTTCCAGATAACGGTTTTTGCATCTCGCAATGTTTCTGCAAAGAGAGTTGCCGTCGCCGGACCGATATCAAGGGCCATCCACCCTGCCGGAATTTCCTGGGCGGTGGTGATAAAATTTGTCGCAGTGGCTTCAAACGCGTTGGCAACGACACAATCAACCGGCAGATAGAACATAACCCCTTTTTCACGTGCAGTGTCCATAATGGTGCGCGCTGTTGCGATCAACTCATCCTCTACCAGCGACTTACCGACGTTATACCCCATGGCTTTCAGGAAGGTGAATGCCATACCGCCGCCGATGACGACCTTGTCGACCTTGTTGATAAGCGTCTCAAGGACTTCCAGCTTCCCGGACACCTTGGCACCGCCAAGTATGGCAACCAGCGGCCTGACCGGGTTCTGCATGGCCTTGTCGAAAAACGTCATTTCATTGCGCATCAGAAAACCGGCGGCAATAACCGGTATATGCTTCGTAATGGCTTCAACCGACGCGTGGGCGCGATGTGACACGGCAAAAGCATCGTTTACGAAAATTTCGCAGCCATTGGCAAGCCTGGCGGCAAAGTCAGGATCGTTCTTTTCCTCTCCGGAATAGAAACGGACATTCTCCAACATGACCGCCTCACCCGGCTGCAGCGCGTTTACAAGCACATCAACTTCCGGCCCGAAACAGTCAGGAGCCTGGGTGACCGGCTTGCCAAGCAGCTCGGAAAGACGCGCCGTGGCAGGAGCCATGCTGTACTTGGCTTTTTTTTCACCTTTGGGACGGCCGAGATGGGATGCCAGAACCACTTTGGCACCCTGCTCCATGGCATATTTAATGGTCGGCACCGCACCGACGATACGGGTATCCTCGGTAATGGCTCCTTTGTCATCCTGAGGTACGTTAAAATCTACCCGGATGAATACTTTTTTTCCCTTCAGATCCTTGATTTCATCAATATACCGAATCGACATTGGATACACCTCCTGGATATATTAAACAGAGTGGATATAAGTTTTAAAAAAAGAGAGGGGAAAAACCCCTCTCAATGATACGTACCGGTCTGTTACTATTTTTTTGAATTGATCAGGCGGAGGAGGTCAACAACCCGGTTTGAAAAACCGCACTCATTATCGTACCAGGAGAGCACCTTCACCATCGTATCACCGATAACTTTTGTAGAGAGTGCATCGACAGTTGAAGAGAGCGGGTTACCGTTGTAATCAACCGAAACGAGCGGTGCTTCTTCAAACCCCAAAATGCCCCTGAGTGAGCCGTTGGCGGCCTCCTTGAGCGCAGCATTTACAGTGGCGGCATCAGCTTTCTTCGCCAGCGTGACAACAAGGTCTACGACCGAAACATTCGGAGTCGGCACACGGATGGCCATCCCGTCCAGCTTGCCCTTCAACTCAGGCAGTACGAGGGAAACCGCCTTGGCAGCGCCGGTGGTCGTCGGAATAATAGACATGGCTGCTGCCCGTGCCCGCCGCAGGTCTTTATGGGGCAGGTCAAGAATATTCTGATCATTAGTGTACGAGTGAACCGTTGTTACCAACCCTTTTTCAATGCCGAAGGTTTCATGCAATACCTTTGCAACAGGAGCAAGGCAGTTGGTCGTACAGGAAGCATTTGAAATTATGATATGTTTTTGAGGTTCATACAGGTGGTCGTTTACCCCCATGACGATGGTAATATCTTCATCTGTAGCCGGCGCAGAAATAACGACCTGCTTCGCCCCCGCCTGAATATGCATCCCGGCCTTTTCCTTGGCGGTAAAAATGCCGGTAGATTCAATGACAACATCTATAGCGTTCTCCTTCCATGGCAGTTCAACAGGGTTCCGTACGGCAAATATTTTAATTGCCTTGCCATTGATGATCAGCTGGTTGTCTTTTGCCTCAACCGTACCGGGAAAGGTACCGTGAACGGAATCATACTTGAAAAGATGCGCCAGCGTGGCTGCGTCGGTAAGGTCGTTAATTGCTACAAACTCGATAGTTGCGTCTTTGCTTGCTGCCCGCAGCACCATTCTGCCAATTCTGCCAAAACCGTTGATTGCAACTCGTAATGCCATCACTACCTCCTCGATTTGTATAATATCCTGCGATTGCACAATTCTGAGTGCAGAAACCGGACTTGGATAATAGAGCATAATAGCGAATCGTCAACCATATTTACACTAAGTGATTCTAAAAAATAGTTCACAACAGAGAGTAAAAGGCTTTTTAATTGTTTTGCGATTACCAATAATGCTATGTAACAACCCTTCCCACACAATGACAGCAACGAAACGGGGCACCAACTTCCATGGTTAATCTCTTAAACGGTATACAGATAGAAGCGGTAATTTTTGATTTTGACGGGGTCATTGTAGATACAGAACCGCTGCACTATGCAGCGTTTCAGCGGACTCTGGAACCGCTCGGGCTCCATTTCACCTGGGAGGAATACGTTGAAACGTATATCGGTTTCGACGACAGGGACGCATTTAAACATGCTTTTTCTGTCAAGGGCATGCAGCCTGACTCGAATACGTTACGTTCCCTGATTGAGCAAAAAGCCACCGTTTTTAATGACGTTATTTCGTCAGGGGTTGCTGCATATCCGGGAGTGGTGGATTTGATCAGACATCTGAGTAAACACAATATCCCCCTGGCAATTTGCAGCGGAGCACTCCGGTCAGACATCGACCCGATCGTGACCATGCTCGGCATAGCGGACCATTTTAACATAATTGTCACTGCCGATGATGTTGCCGTCAGCAAGCCTGACCCGGAATGCTATCAGCTTGCGTTTCAGCGGCTGCTTTCTCATGGCAGCCACTCCTTCTCACAAAAAACAACACTCGCCATTGAGGACACTCCCGCAGGAATATCTGCAGCGACAGGGGCGGGATTACAGGTATGCGCCGTCACCAACAGTTACCCGGCCGACAGGCTTACTCAGGCAACATTTGTTGTGGATTCACTCGCTGCACTTATGTAATCCGGTTCTGATTCTCGTACAAAATACCGGACCGACCGGTTCACCACGAGTTACCGCTCTATCAGATAATCGGTTATCGCTAACGTGGCATTTCTCGTACCCAGCTCATTGATTTCCGGTTGCAGCACTTTGAAACTCACGCTGTTGCTTTCTCTCAGTCGATCCGGGATACCATGCTTGACGGCATGCCAGGTTCCGGCAAGTACCACAAGCTTTCTGCCAGGGTTCCGTTTCAGATAATCCGTAATGAGTATGGCCATGCCGTTGTTTCGCACCGCCTGTGCCTCACAGAAAGAGGTAAAAACCTTCCCGCTGGCATCATGTCCAAAAACATTCTGGAACGTCCTCTTTAGGAATTCGGTTTGAGGTTTATTTATATCGCAGGTAATCCCCCCGGGAAGGTTCTTCCGTTCTTCAGGTGTTAGCGAATCAAATCCTTTTCGGGCCACTTTGAAGACAATCTCTTTGGGTACATTGAGAGCGACCATCGGAATACGATTATCCCTGGCAAACAGGAATATCTCCCGATACAGCGACCAATCATACGACCAGTTTCTGGCATATATTTCCTTGAAGTTCTGTTCGGAAATGCTTCCTTCCGTCCAGTCATCAAGCTGTTTCTGGTAGTCGGCCTGAAACATTTCCACTCCTATCGCCAGGGGAACCTTTTTTTCCCGGAACGAGCGGATGACATCAAGCTGCAGCCCGTGATGTTTCGTATTGTCATGAGTTTCGCCGATCAGAGTGACATCTGAACTCTGCACATCAGCCATCGTCTGCGGAAAGCTGACGGTCTGCCCGTCGCTCATGCGGACAATATTGCCTCCGGCATGTGAACTGACCGGCGCGGCAATGCTACAGACGACAACCAGGAAAGTGAGTACTGATTTGATCATGTAAAATGTCTCCTTTATGCTGAAAACAACGCGGTTGATTGGTAAACAATTACAGATATTCAAGGATCGAAAAGGGCTCCTCTAAAAGGAAATGTGCGTCTTCCGATCGGATTGATTCTTCATTGACTCCAGGAATTGGCGGGAGGATGACCCTGAACGGCACTGTGCCGAGTTCCGCCGGAATCCCCCCTTTATCCCGCGCATGCCCCCCTCCGGCAATGACCACCATAACGCTTCCAGGATGCAGCAAATGAAAACTGACAATGCGGCTCGCCATCACCCGGTTCCTGAGTGCCTGTGCCTCACAGATGAAGCGGAACTGTGCTTCGTTTTGTCCATGGACCCCATAGGATGTCCTGATGAAGTTCAGATAGTCATCACTCACTTCCCCATCGACACCAGGGGGCAACAACAGTTTGTCGCTATCGCTGAGCGCAGAGAGTCCCTGCCGGGACACCTTTGTGACAATTTCACGCGGCGCATTCAATGCAATGATAGGGATACGGTTGTCCCGGGCAAAATTAAAAATATCCCCATAATTTCCATATGGAATATTTCTCCAGTTCCACGCATACACCCGGGCAAAGTCGCGGGTGGTCAGAGTACCGCTGCTCCAGGCGTCCAGTGCTTTCTGACTGGAGGCTTCAAACATTTCCATACCGATGGCAAGCGATTTCCCGATTGCCTGGAGCCCCTGCAGAACTTCAAGCTGCACTGCATGGTCTGCTGCCGAGGTATGGCGTTCGCCGACAAATACAACCGGGACTGAACTGACCTCGGCTATCATCGTGGACACATCAACCGTTGTACGGTTTTCAACGCGCAGAGCATGTGTAATTGAGCAGCCGGGCAGAAACAGCAGGAGAAACAGTACCGAGAATGTCCGTGGCGTCAGAGAGATACACATAGGAAAACCTTACATACGTCTTAGTTGCAAAGGAAAATACCGGGATATCCTAGAGTGCTCCTGCCACAATGCCAAGGTTTTTTTGAGCAGTTTGTTATGTATCCAAGTAAAACGTTTTTGATTTGAGTTATGAGGGCCACTTTGCGTCGGCATTGCCAAATCGTCGAAAATCCCATAGAGTTGCCGCTCGGGGGAAAATAAATGGCCTGGCCAGTTCCCGCTCCAGCAGACCCGTCCGGCAACTGTTTCAGTGTTGGTCAACATGCGTTACGCTTTCTGAGTGGGTTTCAAAAAGCTGAAGGGGACAGGTGTCGGGAGGTAAAGTGTGATGCACATATGTATACTGATTCTGGCGGTAATCTACGCTGCATACCCGACCTGCGTGGCCTTTGCCAATGGAGATGGATCGGCAGTCCTGCGGCAAGAAATCGAGGTGACGCTGAAACCGTCAGAGCATCTCCTGATCGGAGTGAGTACGATCACCATTACCGCGGGCACACGAAGAGTCGCCCTGAGACTCTCTCCGACGGCGACAATCGAATCCGTAACGGCATCCGGCGCAACAATACCTTCCTCGTTTCTTGAGGGGAATCTTACGCTGGATATCCCCGCACCTTCCGGGAGTGAGACGCTCCCGGTTACCGTCTCGTACCGCGTGTATTATAATGACCCGCTGCCGCTGCGCAGTGCTGGCAGCGAGGACCCGACATACGGAGTTCATGGTGTCATCAGCACCCAGGGCACGTTTCTCGGTTCTGACGCCGAATGGTACCCTACCCCGTCAACGCTCCCGCTCAAGCGCTCTGTCCGGGTCTCCGCCCCGGCAGGTATCGAAGCGATAACAGCCGGCAGAAGAGTGCAGCGGGGCACACACAATTCCGTTTCACTCTCACTCTGGGAGGAGCTTAAGCCGGTCGGCAGGCTTTCACTCTGCGCCGGCCCCTACCGGATTGAAGAGAGACGGGAGGGGGGCATTGATCTGTACGGCTATTTCTACCCTGACAATGCGGCACTGGCGGCCCGCTATCTGGAGGCAGCCGCATCGTACCTCCGTTACTACAGCGACCTGTTCGGCCCCTACCCCTTTGAAAAATTTGCCGTAGTTGAAAACTTTTTCCCGACCGGCTATGGATTTCCCTCGTTCACCCTGCTCGGCAGTTCCATTATCCGCCTTCCGTTTATCATTGACACAAGCCTTCCCCATGAGATCGTTCACTCCTGGTGGGGTAACGCAATCCAGGTCGACCAGAAAGCAGGAAACTGGTCGGAGGGATTAACAACCTATCTGGCGGACTACCTGCTGAAAGAGCGGCGTTCTGCGTCAGAGGGGAAAGAATTCCGCAAGAAAATTCTCTCTGATTTCACGACACTCGTGACATCATCCACTGACTTCCCGCTATCCCGTTTCTCCAGCCGTGTCAGTCCGGAGTCACGGGCCATCGGCTACGGCAAGAGCGCCATGGTTTTCCATATGATTCGCACCGAAATCGGCAACCGCGCCTTCTTTGCCGCCCTGCGGAATATTTACGCCGAACGGCTCTATCGCTCCGCCACCTGGGATGATTTCAAACAAGCCTTTTCACGCAGCTCCGGCAAGGACCTGTCACTGTTCATGGAACAGTGGCTGGCCAGACCAAGTGGTCCACGCGTTGTACTCTCAAACGTGACACGCCGCCACGAAGGTCATGAGTGGATAGTATCCGGCTCGGTAGTTCAGACACCGCCATTCTATGAAATGCAGGTTCCACTTCGATTGGCGACAGACGCAGCGCCGATTCAACATAATCTTCCGTTCACCGGAGCGATAACCCGGTTTACGTTCACCGGCTCGTCAGAACCCCGGCACCTGCTCCTTGACCCCGATGCGGAAATATTCCGTGTACTTGACGCAAACGAGATTCCGGTAACAGTCAACAGTATCAAGAGTTCGAAACAGCTGCTCGCCGTTATTTCTGATGAGTGCCGCGCTACAGAAGCAACATTCAGGGGCCTGCTGGTTTCCCTGGGAAAGAGCGGCACCTCAGCGATCAGAGAGGCCGACCTTACCGGGGAGCAACTCCGCAGACACGATCTGATCTTCTGCGGAATTCCGAAGCAAAGTTCACTGCTGCCGTTGCTCCCCGCCGGAATCACTCTTCACGACAGCGGATTTTCTGTAGCAGAAAATGATGTACACGCCCCGGACGGCCTGATTTTTCTGACACTGCAGGCTCCCGCACCGTCAGGAAGAGTCATTGCCCTTTTCCGACCGCTCTCAGCGGCAGCCGCTGACCGGTACGCACCCAAAATCACTCATTACGGCACCTATGGTTCCCTTCTGTTCAGCAACGGGTCAATTCTACACAAGGGCAGCATTACACCGTCTGCCGAGGTGAGCAGCGTCGATTTCTGAGTGGCACGGGAAGACACTGCTATTGAAACGCAGATTTTATTCCACGCGCGCAAAAGAGTCTCCCGGATTTAGCTATAGTTCAACGCGTATAACCAGATTTCAAGATGTGCTCTGGTCTCACTTCAAACGCAGCCTTGACCGAAACGGCTAATACTGATAATAGATACGTTTATTTTTTGTTCAGACTATCTGACTCCCCATCCGGAGGTACATTCGTGACATTTCAAGACCTTATCCTCTCCCTGCAGGGCTATTGGGCCAAACAGGGATGCATCATCCAGCAGCCGTACGATACGGAAAAAGGAGCTGGAACGTTTAACCCCGCTACATTTCTACGCGTACTCGGCCCGGAACCATGGAACGTTGCCTATGTCGAGCCATCGCGCCGGCCGACCGACGGACGATACGGAGAAAACCCGAACCGCCTGCAGCACTATTATCAGTTTCAGGTCATCATGAAGCCTTCGCCGCTTAATATTCTTGACCTCTATCTGGATTCGCTCCGCTCCTTCGGGCTCGATCCGGCCAAACATGACATCCGTTTTGTCGAGGACGACTGGGAATCACCGACACTTGGAGCGTGGGGACTCGGATGGGAGGTCTGGCTCGATGGCATGGAGATCACCCAGTTCACCTATTTCCAACAGGCGGGCGGAATTGATCTGAAGCCGATTCCATCCGAGATCACCTATGGCTGCGAACGCATTGCCATGTATCTGCAGGGAGTAGACAACGTCTACGACCTGGAGTGGGTCAAAGGAATAAAGTACGGCGACATCCACCATGAAAGCGAAGTGGAGTTTTCGCGTCATAATTTTGAAGAGGCTGATGTAGACATGCTCCTGCAGCTTTTCACCATGTATGAAAAAGAGTGCCTGCGCCTGGTTGAGAAGGAACTTGTGCTGCCCGCCTATGATTACGTCATGAAGTGCTCCCACACCTTCAATCTGCTTGACGCCCGCGGGGCGATTTCAGTGACAGAGCGCGCCTCCTACATCGGCCGCGTGCGCGGTGTCGCCCGGGTCTGTGCCGAAGGGTACCTGCGGATGCGTGAACGGTTGGGCTTCCCACTGCTGAAAGGAGGTGTTGCCTGATGAACACCAAAGAATTGCTACTGGAAATCGGCTGTGAAGAAATCCCGGCCGGATTTATACCCCGCGCAACGGCAGAGATGGAGGCAATCATAACCAAAGAGCTTGCCAATGCCCGTCTGACGTTCACCGAGATAAAGACACTGGCAACACCGCGTCGACTGGTCCTTGTGGTAAAAGGACTTCTTTCCGTTCAGCCGGATGCTGAAATCACCGCAACCGGTCCATCGATCAAGGCGGCCTACGGCGCTGACGGAGCCCCTACCAAGGCTGCTGAAGGATTTGCCCGCGGTCAGGGAGTTGATGTTTCAGCCCTGCAGACAATCACCACGGAAAAAGGTGAATATCTGTTTGTAAGTAAACATGAGGCCGGGCGACCGACCCATGAGCTTCTGACAGAAATATTACCATCGCTGGTTGCCGCCATTCCCTTTAAAAAATCTATGCGCTGGGGAAATCAGGATGTGCGCTTTGCCCGCCCAATTCATTGGATCGTAGCACTGTTCGACGGGACCGTTATCCCCTTCTCCTTTGGCACAGTTGTAAGCGGCAAAATTTCACGCGGCCACCGCTTCATGGCCAACACGACATTCCCGGTGAACGACTTTGCGCAGTACCTGACCGAATGTGAGCGGCATTTTGTCATTCCCGATCCCGAAAAACGTAAGGAAATCATCCGTCGGGAAACCCACCGGGTCGCCGTAGCTGCAGGAGGCCACCTGTTGCCCGATGAAGAGCTGTTAGAACAGGTAACCTATCTGGTTGAATATCCAAGCGCTGTCCATGGAACGTTCTCACCCGAGTTTCTTGCTGTCCCCAAGGAGGTGCTGATTACTTCCATGCGCAGCCACCAGCGCTATTTTTCGATTGTTGATGCCGCCGGCGCCCTGCTGCCCGGCTTCATTACCATCAACAACACCTTGACGGAAGATCCCTCTGTCGTCGTCAAGGGAAACGAACGTGTGTTGCGTGCCCGTTTATCCGATGCCCGTTTTTTCTTTGAAGAGGATAAAAAAGTACGTTTGGATGAGCGGGTCGAATCACTCAAAAAAGTTGTCTACCAGCAGAAACTGGGCACCTCCTTTGAAAAAATGGAGCGCTTCAGATCACTGGCTGAAGGGTTGGCTGACCGCCTCAACGCTGCTGTCAAGGCACACGTTTCCCGTGCCGCCTGGCTCTGCAAAGCGGACCTGGTCTCAGGCATGGTCTGTGAGTTTCCTGAAGTGCAGGGCATCATGGGGCGTGAGTACGCTCTCCTTGAAGGTGAAAGTTCCGACGTGGCCACTGCAATAGCCGAACATTATCTGCCGACTCAGGCAGGGGGTGACCTGCCCGCATCAGACGTTGGAGCTTTTGTGTCAATTGCTGACAAGCTGGATACTATCTGCGGTTGTTTCGGCGTTGGACTGATACCTACCGGAGCCACCGACCCCTATGCCTTGCGTCGTGCAACTATCGGTATCATCAGCATCATTCTCGACAAAGGCTACCGACTGTCACTCTCATCTCTGATCAACCAGGCACTCGATCTGCTGGCTGCAAAGTTGACCCGTCCCAGAGCACAGGTTGCTGCAGAGGTGCTGGAATTTTTCCGCGCCCGTTTTACCAATCTGTTGGGGAACACCTATCCTGATGATGCCGTTGACGCCGCTGTTTCAGCCGACTTTGACGATCTGGTCGATACAAAGGCCCGCATCGCGGCGTTGGCCGAGTTTGAAACCCACTCTGACTTTGAGCCGCTTGCTGTGGCATTCAAAAGAGTCGGCAACATCATCAAGGGCGGTACTGATGCACCGGTAGACCCGACTCTCTTCGACGACGTTGCCGAACAATCTCTTTACGATGCCTTTTCGTCAGTCAGGTCATCCGTTGAGACCAGAGTTACAGCCGGACTGTGGCTGGACGCCCTTACCGAGATCGCCACACTTCGCGGCCCGGTAGATGCCTTTTTCGACAGGGTCATGGTCATGGCAGAAGATCCGCGCGTACGCACAAACCGCCTGGCTCTGCTGACAGCCATTGCACGCATGTTTGGTAAGATTGCTGATTTTTCCCGAATCGCATAAAACTACCGTGGCACCCGGGTACATTTTCATCTTTGTATAGGAGTATGACATGTCATTTACCGCACGAATAGTCGCCGGAAATGCTGTGGGAATAGTGTTAACGGTAGCAGCGATGGTGATTTTCAACCCGAAAGGATCGCATCTTCTCTCACTTGTAATTGGTACGGTACTGCTGATTATCATGTCAATCATTCTCGGTCTGTTGAGCAGCAGCGCCTTCAAGCCGCTGGCCGGCATCGTTGCGGCACTTGAAAAAGCGGCGGTCGGCGACCTCACAGCTCGTGCGGAGGTTGTCGGCGGCGGCGAGTTTGCCCGTCTGGCAACCGCATTTAATACCATGATGACCGATATGAACAAAGCCATGCGCCAGTTTTTCTCCGTTGCAGACACAGTACGCGATTCCGTTGCGCTGGTACGTTCAACAACAGATGCCATGGCATCCGCCGCCGAAGATGTCGCTATTCAGGCCAGCACTATTGCCACCGCCAGCGAAGAGATGTCCGCTACATCAGGAGACATCGCACGTAACTGCCTCTATGCTGCCGAGAGCGCCCAGAAAGCAACCGACCAGACCCACAGCGGCTCCCAACTGGTTCAGAGCAGTTCACGACTGATGGATAATATTGCACAGCGCGTCAACGCGTCATCGAAAACGGTGGAAGGTCTGGGGCAGCGTTCCGACCAGATCGGTGCTATCGTCAACACAATTCAAGATATTGCTGACCAAACGAATCTCCTGGCGCTGAATGCGGCTATCGAAGCGGCACGGGCAGGTGAGCAGGGACGTGGCTTTGCAGTCGTAGCCGATGAAGTCCGGGCTTTGGCGGAGCGCACCACCAAAGCGACAAAAGAGATTGCCGCCATGATCGAGGCGATTCAGAATGAAACCCAGAGTGCCGTCAGTTCCATGTCAGAGGGAGTTGAAGAGGTTAAACGGGGTAC
>JAQTXD010000182.1 GCA_028688955.1 Desulfuromonadaceae bacterium | reverse complement strand
GATAAAGGTGTGGTAATCCTTAACCCGCCTTACGGCAAACGTCTGGGTGAAGAAGATGACCTGCGGGAGTTGTACTGCCAAATAGGCGACGTCATGAAGAAACGTTGCCGCGGCTGGACCGGATACGTCCTGACAGGCAACCTTGAGCTGGCAAAATATATCGGCTTAAAGGCATCACGCCGCTACGTTCTGTTTAACGGGGCGATTGAGTGCCGGCTACTGAAGTATGATTTGTACTAAACGCACCAACAAGAGGATGAATATACATGGCTATTAGATGGTATCCGGGACATATGGGCAAGGCACAGGAGAAGATGGCCGAGGCGATCCGCAAGATTGATGTGATCATCGAGGTCCTTGATGCCCGCCTCCCCTCCTCCAGCTCCAATCACCAGCTTGATGAGATGCGCCGCAACAAACCGTGCATCAAGGTACTGAACAAGAATGACCTTGCCGATCCTGCTGTCACCAAGGCCTGGATACGCCATTTCGAACGGGAGGAAGGTGTAAGCGCACTGCCGCTCTCTGCCAGGCTGCACGCCGATGCAAAACAGCTGATCAAACTCTGCCAGAAAACCGTGCCGCACCGCGGAAGGCCGGGATGGCCGCTGCGGGTTATGGTCTTCGGCATACCCAACACCGGCAAATCAACTCTGATCAACACCCTGGCCGGAAAGTGCATGGCGAAGGTCGGTGACAAGCCTGCCGTGACAACGTGCGGCCAGCAGATTGACCTCAGGAACGGCATTGTCCTCTCTGATACGCCCGGAATCCTCTGGCCCAACATGGACGATCAGGATGTGGCATACAGACTTGCAACCAGCGGCGCAATCGGGGCAAGCGCCCTTGACTACACCTGCGTCGGACTTTTTGCCGCCGAGTATATGATGGGCAGATACCCGGAACTGATGAAGGAGAGGTATAAACTGTCAGAGCTGCCTGAAACGCCGACCGACATGATTGAATTAATCGGGCGGCGCCTCGGCTGCTTGATGGCCGGCGGCGCCATTGACGTGCACAGGGCCGCAGAAGCCTTTTTGAGGGAGTTGCGGGCGGGGAAACTCGGGCGTATCAGCCTGGAAGAGCCGCTACAGCCTGCAGACACCGCAGCAGCTGATGAAGAGGTGACGGTACCGGCTGATTAGTCCAACAGCTATCTTGTTAACTTGTGACAAAACAGACAACGGTTCTTGGGGGGGTGGTTCGGCGGAAACTGCACCCCCTTTTCCTTGTGGCACGGTTCACAATAGGCTTCGGCCCCCTTTTTATCCGGTTTAAAAAAGGCTCTACTGAAGAGTGAAGCACCTGGAGCGGGAGCATTTCGAAATGCGACATCATACGCTATCTTGTGCATCTGGTTATTTGGTACCGTTGTTGTCGTCTCTTTTCCCGAAATAGCAAAAAAAACCCCCAGAACCACAACGACAATGGCTATAAACATCCAGTCACGTCTCTCTATTTTCATACAATAATTCCTTTATAGTAAGTTGGATGTTTTGCTGCGCTTTCCGGCACAGGGCAGATGCAACAACTCGCATCTCCGGCTTATCAGCACCGACGCATTTCAGTCGGATTTTATAAGTGAAACATAGATAACCACGCCGCCTACCAGCAGACCGCCGCCAATAAATGGCAGCATTGATGCCATAGAAAGGTCGTCGCCAGGCGCCGGCAGTGTGTAGCGCACAATAGCAGCGATGCAGATCAGCGAAAAAAGGCTCAGCAATACAGCCTTCGAACGCTTGACAATCCCGAAAAAGAAGATGGCGATGATCATGATGAGAACAGCGGGGTGGGAGAAGACCTGCTTAACACTGAGGTGTTGCATGGTGTCTATCAAGTTTGATGTTTCAAAGGGGCGGAGTGTTTCGGTAGCTTTTTCTACCAACTGCTGTTTATCCATGTAATGCCCCTAAAAACCGTCTGAATTAGGTGAGAACAATAAAATAGTTTACCTGCTTAGGCAAGAAATAAATGAGCCCGCCTTTCCAAGCGGGCTCAACGACTGCTAACTGATGAAATCCATTACTTTGTCAAGAAAGCCCTTTTTCATAGGGTGCACGTCCTCGCCACTGATCTTGGCAAATTCCTCCAGCAGCTCTTTCTGTTTTTTGTTGAGGTTGGTGGGTGTTTCGATCCGTATAACAACCAGTTGATCGCCACGACCATATCCCTGCAGCGAAGGGATGCCCTTGCCCTTCAGGCGATAGATCTTTCCTGACTGGGTTCCGTCCGGTATCTTCATGGCAACCTTGCCGTCCAACGTCGGGACTTCAAGTTCACACCCAAGCGAAGCCTGAATGAAACTGATCGGAACCTCGCAGATAACATTATTCTCCTCACGCTGGAAGATCGCATGTTCCTTGACGCTGATAGCAACGTATAAATCACCGTTGGGGCCGCCCTTACCCTGCCCCCCTTCGCCTGTTACCTTGAGCCGTGAACCGGTTTCAACTCCGCCAGGTATCTTGACAGAGAGTGTCTTCGTATCTTTGATGCTCCCCTTGCCGCGGCAATCCGGGCACGGGTCTTCAACGACCTTTCCTTCACCGTTACACTGGCCGCAGGTTTTGCTGACGCTGAAAAAACCCTGTTGATAACGCACCTGACCGGCGCCGCGACAGGTTGGACAGACTTTTGGATCGGTCCCCGGCTTTGCCCCCGAACCATTGCAGGTGTTGCACCGCTTGGCGAAAGGGACTTCAATCTTTTTTTCAACACCGAAAGCCGCTTCTTCGAAGCTGATCTCCATGTTGTAGAGCAGATCATCCCCGCGCCGCCCCTGAGTACGACCTCGGCCAGCACCGGCGCCGCCAAAGATGTCACCGAAGATGTCACCGAAAATATCACCGAACGGAGTCCCGGCACCAAAACCGCCAAAACCGCCGCCCGAGAAACCGCCAGCCCCGGAAACACCCGCATGCCCATACTGGTCGTACTGGGCACGTTTCTGGGGATCCGAAAGGATCTCATAAGCCTCTGAGGCCTCCTTGAAACTCTCT
>JAQTXD010000181.1 GCA_028688955.1 Desulfuromonadaceae bacterium | reverse complement strand
CGATGATTGAGAAATCGGCGAAGGATGCTTCTAACTATCCGAATGACATCAGGTATGGCACTGCCATTCAACACTTTCCTCCTGAACTAGTTCTGGAAATGGCAAAGACGATTTTAAATTGGGCGAAGGGAAATATGGGAAATATCAGAAAAGCGGTGGAGGTATGAGGATACTGAAGAACGCAAAACATCAACTTCCCCTGCCACAACATTTCAAACAGCCGTACATAAAACTTTTAATCAGCAGAAGTGTAGATAGGGGGTGCAGACGTGATTTTACCCATCCATACTTTTGGGCGCCGTTTATTTTGATTGGGAATGGGGGTTGAGAATGGCTGACAATTCAGCGATTGATTTTGATGAGTTCGACAACATTGAGGACCTTTGCAGCGAACTTGATGCTCCTCCAGCTGTTGAGATCATACTGTCTGATAAGCCTGAACCCAATTTACCGCACCCAGTTAAGCCTGTCATACGCACTCGTGGCAGCGGGTCGGCCACTTCTATACTACAGCAACGATCCGAGCAAATTAGGGATTTCTGCCAGCAGCGCCAGATAACAGACATCTGCCACTTTACTCGCATAGAAAACCTGAAAGGCATAATAACGGAAGGTCTTCTCCCCAGAGCCGAACTGGAAAAACGTCCTACCGTATGTCGCCCTATATTCACCGATGAATTGCGCCTTGACGGCCATACGGACGCATCCTGTCTAAGCATATCTTTCCCGAACTACAAGATGTTCTATCAGAAACGCAGAGAGTCAAAAGACGACAATTTATGGGCAGTCATAATTTATGATTACAGCATTATCACACGGCTGAATTGTGCCTTTACTGTCCATAATGCTGCTGCTGGCGGAAGCATTGTAGCTGACTTGAAAACAAGGAATAGTGTCGAAAGTCTGGCCGAGTCATTCGGTGATTTCGGAAATATACGGCGAAATGAACTGAAGATACCTGAGAACTACCCGACTAATCCGCAATCGGAGGTTTTGGCTTTTGAAATGATCCCGGCAAACTATATCAAACGAGTTGTTTTCTTCAGTTCTTCCAGTGCTAATAAGTGGATTAACGAAAACCGTGCCAATTATCCACTGAATAAATTAACCATAGATAAAGGCAAATATAATTTCCGTCGTGACTTTATTCACTGGAAAAAGGAATCACTCTGATGGCTCAACGTCCCATATTCATCCCGGAAAATTCTGGATATCCATTCGTTAAAACGGTAGATATTGAATTTATATGGTCTCCGGGTATGGCAAAATCGCAAGCACAGAAGTCAATCCGTTCTCTGCACGAAGCTGCAGCAAAAGCCGGGTTTCCGCACCTGCTCGAAATATCGTCAAAAGCGGAAGATAGCCTGGGAGTCGCCTTGAGCGCCTTCAACCTGAACATCACCAGCAACAACAAGCGAATGAGTGTTGAATGTGCGTTTCAGGGAAGCAAGGTGTTTGAACGAGGCGGCCCTTATACTGATCTTTACGATGCATCCAGCCTTGATGCCAAAAGGTATGACAGGATTCGCAATTCCGGGGAAATTATCGGTTTTGATTTTATGGGGGTCAAATTTCCAACCATCCCGATCACACTCTTTTATGACTGGCTTTATATTACGGCACTTCAACAAAACAAGAAGTTGTCAGAGGGAATTCTGGCATACGATGGTTTCACCGACATTGCATTCAACCCGCAAAAATCGTGGAACTGTCAGGCAAAATCAGCCGCATTATATCTGGCATTGCATGCAACTGGTAAAATAGAACAGGTAATTTCTGATGCTGACAGTTATCTGAATCTTGCTATGGGCACGCAAAAACCGCACACCGGCGGCGTTCAAATGGGGTTTGGGTTTGAATAGGACGTAAAAATTTATTTGAATAGTTTTGAGAACTGTCACCTCGCTGCCGGTGTCGGTTCGATCAGGAGGGTGATGTACTGATGGTAACCGAGGCGATGAAGATGGAGACCAACATCAAAGCCAAGGCTGATGGTGCGGTATCTGACGTAAAGTTCAAAGAAGGCGACAAGGTTGAGAAGGAAGATCTGGTTATTGTTGTCGCGGAATAAAAACGGCTCGACAGAATAAACACGAATGCCCTACTTCCGAAAGGAGGTGGGGCATTTTGCATCTTACGACATTTACCTCATGCAATAAGTGCTGTTTGCCATACCCATTATGTTTTCAGGCTGGTATTACAGACGCTCTTTTGCAAGCCGGTACACCTGATTGTTTTCGCGCTTGCCAACGGCAATAACTTCAATAATCAACACGGTATCTTTGACCTGATAGACCAGACGATATCCAGCATCACGCAGTTTGATCTTGTAGCAATCCGGCAGAGCTGAAAGTCGGGCAGATTCGACACGAGGAGCGAGCAGGCGTTCGGCAAGACGCTTTTTAAACAGGTCTCTGACGCTGTTGTCCAGTTTGTGCCATTCTTTGAAGGCTGATTCTTTGAACTCAAGTTCATAACTCATCAAGTGATACCCTGACGCTGCGCTCGTGCTGGCGCTCTTTAACGAGCTGAACAAGATACTGGTCATCAAGCTGTTCCATCATGGCTTCATACGCTGCGGCTGGAACCAGATAAGCGGTGGGGCGGTTGTGGTTGAGAATAGCGACCGGCGCACCATGTGCCTGATTAATGATGTCAGAAGGATTTTTTTTAAGGTCGCTGATACTGACTGTAGATGTTGCATAAATAGCTTGCATGGTTTACCTCCCAGATTAAATAGGTACTAAATTTAGTATATTAATTTGGTCATAGCAACAAAAAACCGCATCACTTTTTGAATCGGCAGCGTCACCCTGTCAAGCGCCGGTACAAGCGGTACCGCAGCTGTATCAGGCTCGCCGTACAGCATTACCGCCAGCGATGCCACCGGTGGCAGCTTTGCCAGCGGCAGCTACACCATCACCTACAACAACGGCAGCCTGGCAAGAGTGAGACAAGTCAACCAACGATATATTTTCAGGCCGTGAAACGGTTTTAGGGTTCCATCTTCCAGCGCAGAT
>JAQTXD010000180.1 GCA_028688955.1 Desulfuromonadaceae bacterium | reverse complement strand
GATTCCAATCGCCTGTTCGGTGTCAATCTCGAAGTAGTGTCTGTGTCAGGTGTCATTTAATCTTCTTTTTGCCATGTCTTCCGGTCTGCATGATGGCATCGGTGCTTGCCTTCTGCTCATCCGACATGCTGACGTAGAGCGCTTCGAAAGCGGGGATCAGTTTCTTCAGTTGGTCCAGCTGGATTTCTGAAATCTGGCTGTGGAATTTCAAACGCTCGATTGCGTTCATGGTGGACTTGACCGTGGCCCGGTCTTTTCTCAGGGCATCCATTACTCTTGCATTTTCCCGCATGACCTGAGTCAACGTATCCCAGGATTCTTTCTGGCTGTCGGTGATCTTCAGCGCATCCTGCAGCAATTTGATGCGGGCCTCGGTATGTTCTACCGCAGAAAGTCTCTCAACTGCCGGGGCTTTCTTTTTAGCTGTGGCTGCAGAGGCGGTATTCGGACCAGCAAAAAAGATAGCCGAGAGAAACGCCACCATCACTACCAGTGTAGCCGGTACTGCAACTTTAAAAACACTTCGATTCATGATCTGTCTCCTTTTGTAGTTGGTTCTGCTTCATAAGCCACTCAATACTGCGCAACTAACGTGCCAGCAACGAAACCAGGAGCAAGAATACCGTAACAGGCTAGTTATAAAGGGGAAAATTAATACATAATGTCGTAACAGGTGAGAGTCCGCACGTAAAATCCGTCATGTTTAACGAATCTGTCACATGTTGCGGAAGAGACTGCAGAGCTACAATGGGCGTCCGTGGCTCCGTCATGCTGCTCCTCCACACAGATACCCTGCAATATCGCGCCACCGCTCGAACCGCACAAACCGTTCGGAGCGGATTTCAAGCTCATCGGCCAGCCACCCCCTCGCAAAACGCCGCTCCGGCGGTACCAGCAGTGCCGGCGCCAGATCAGGACGGCCGTCACCGGCAAATGCCGTATCATCCCCCCGGTCAAGGTAACTCCTGACAAGAGCGGCCTTGTCGATCCCTGCCTCTGCGCCATAGAATGGCGACTCCGGCTGCCTTTTCATAATCAGTCCCGTGCCGGGAATAAAGATGCCCGGGTTGGCATATATTTCAGCATTAACAGAGGCCCGGAACAGGATTCGTTCGATATAATAGTCACACCCCGCCGAGGCAATCACCAGCGGCCATCCCGCCTGCTTCAAGCGATCAACGGCTGCCGCAAGCCCGATCTCAAGCCGCATCTCTACCATTATTGCAGCCAACTCCTGCTGGCTGACCCTCATGCGGGAAAAGATCAATGCCAATGCATCGAAGTGGCTTAACACCCCCTGTTCATAGCGTTCCCAGGGTGCTGCCGCCCGGGGCGGCAGCCGACTGAGCGCCACCCTGAAAAAATCCAGTTCGGTCATGGTCCCGTCAAAATCGCTGACCAGTACCTTTTCCTGTACCTGCATTATGCCTCCGGTAGTCGGGGTGTAATCGGTTAACATCTCCCCATCCAGCATTGTATGTGCAACTAGCAGACCACCCTTCCCCCGGCCAGGCCGGAATCCGGGAAACAGGCCCGTCAATTCAACACTATGCAGTGACATCTGTATTTAACACCGGACACCGGGCGCACGACCCAAAGCCGTCACATATGACGGTTACGTTACTAATGACAGAAACTTCCGAAATGCGCCTTGTATATTAACGACAGGTATAACCGCTTTTATCCTGTAAATTCAGACTGCTCCAGCAGCACTGTCCCTCTACAAGCGCTGGCACGTTAGTTGCCTTAATCAGGTACGAACAGTACCGTGCGCCAGCCAAAAGGATCAGCGATGAACGTGAAAGAAACCGATATCTCGGAACGTTTTTTCCGGGGGAAATTCTTATGAAAAACCTGAGCCCGTTGATATTACACCAATGAAGCTATTTTCCAGCAGGCATATTGACTGGGAGCACACCTATGGATTTCCTCTCCGTGTTCTGCGCGGATTTATCAGCAATCAGGGGTTACTGCTCTCCGCGGCAGTCGCCTACTACACCCTGTTGTCAATTGTACCACTGTCAATAATCGCGCTGGTTGTACTGACCCATTTCATAGAAGAACGACAGCTGATTCTGACCTTGTCGATGTACCTGGAAATGGTGATTCCCGGTTATGCGACAACGTTGACCGAGCAGGTGTCGGCCTTCCTTGAGCACCGCACAACGGTTGGATTCATGAGTTTTCTGGGTATGCTGTTTTTCAGTTCCACCGCCTTCTCCATGCTGGAAAATGCCATTTCGGTCATTTTTTATCAGCGGTTAAGAGTTCAACGCCGCCGTTTTTTTATCTCAGCAATAATTCCCTATCTGTACATCGGTGCAATGGGACTGGGAGTGCTCCTGGTATCGGTGATTGTGGGTGCCATTGAAACTGTGGAAAGCAGGTATGTTTCAATCCTGGGGTGGAGTTTTATCTCGGGAAGCGTCACCTGGTGGACTTTGTATGTACTGGGAATAATCGGCGAGGTGCTTTTGCTCACCTCCATCTATCTGGTAATGCCCGTAATTCGTGTCAGGTTTCGCCATGCACTCATTGGCGGGGTAACAGCCACGTTCCTGTGGGAAATTACCCGCAGGATCCTTGTCTGGTATTACGCGACCATATCCACTGTCAATGTTATCTACGGTTCAATCTCCATTACCGTTGTAGCCCTGCTCAGTATTGAAGTGGTGGCAATAATTCTGCTGCTGGGTGCCCAGGTGATTGCTGAGCTCGAACATCCAACAGACAAAACGGCGCACATTAAACAGTAGATCCAAAATATGATGGAACAGCGAAATCAAACGCCACAAAAGGACCAAAAGATGGATCGTGTAAGAATCGGCTGCAACTACGTAAAGCAGCCCCTCTGGAACGAGGAGAGTGACAAATGTTCAGTTTCATTTCAACCCAAGGAGCACACAGATGAAAAACATTTCGAAAGAAGCTCAGATGATAATCGCGTCGAATCTTACTATTGCTGCAGCCATCAGAGACGCCGCCATGGCAATGAAGAGCGGTCCGCAAACAGCCGATGCA
>JAQTXD010000014.1:17990-55487 GCA_028688955.1 Desulfuromonadaceae bacterium | reverse complement strand
CCGAGCCCAGTGTCCAGATCGTTTATGACCGCGAGAAAAGCACTGCCGTACTTGCGCAGTTTATGATCCCCCACTCCGGTAATGGAAAGCAGTTCCCGCACATCACCCGGCCCACTCGACGCCATTTCCACCAATGTCGCATCAGAAAACACGACAAATGGCGGTACATTTCCGGCATCGGCAATCTGCTTGCGCAGAGCCTTCAGGCGGTCGAACAGCCGCTGGCTCCGTTCGTCGGCTATTCCCCCCCGCCGTTTTACTTTCGCTTCCGGCTTGACAGCAGCACGGGGGAGCCCAAGTATGACCCCGGTCTCTCCCTTGAGAACCGGGCGGGCGGCCGCTGTCAGTCCCAACACCCCGTAACGGGTGAAATCCTGTGCCAGATAGCCGAGATGAATCAGCTGGCGAAAGATGTTTTCCCATTCAACAGCCGACTGATCAGCACCGATACCGTAGGTGGAGAGTTCATGGTGGCGCAGCTCATGTATCCGCTGACTCTTCGCACCCCGCAGAACTTCGATGACATGACGGACACCAAAACGCTCGCCAACCCGGTATACACAGGAAAGCGCCTTCTGTGCCTGTTCAGACGCATCAAAACGCCGGGGCGGATCGGTACAGATATCACAGTTACCGCAATCACTGTCGCGCTGATCACCAAAATAGGAAAGCAGCGCCCGCCTGCGGCAGGTCAGTGCCTCTCCGTATGCAACCATGGCATTCAACTTCTGGAGCTCGATCCGCACCCGTTCGGCATTATCGCTATTCTCGATCAGCGCACGGGCGGTCATTACGTCACCCATACCAAACAGCATCAGTGCTTCGGACGGCAGTCCGTCACGTCCGGCTCGACCGGTTTCCTGATAATAACTTTCGATACTCTTCGGCATGTCATAATGAACGACATAGCGGACATTCGGCTTATCAATCCCCATACCGAATGCAACGGTTGCCACGACAATCCGCAGGTCATCACAGCGGAAAGCATTCTGCACCCGGCTCCGTTCTTTATCGGACAATCCGGCATGATAGGCGGCTGCTGAAAATCCCGCCTGGGACAACTGCCCGGCAATCTGTTCGACCCGTTTCCTGCTTAACGCGTATATAATACCCGATTCATCAGAACGACCATTGAGGAACCTGGTGAGCTGCACAAGGGGTTTCTGTTTGGGGACAACAGTGTAGGTAATGTTCGGACGGTCAAACCCGGCAACAAAAACGGCGGCTTGTCCGATACCCAACTGGCTGACAATGTCCTTGCGTGTCTCTGGATCAGCCGTAGCGGTCATAGCCACTATCGGCACATTCGGGAACGTACTCCGCAATTGGCCAAGCTTCACGTAATCAGGTCGAAAATCATGACCCCATTGGGATATGCAGTGTGCCTCATCAATAGCAAACAGTGCAACGTTAAGGGTTGACACGGTTTCCATAAAATCAGGCAGTAACAGACGTTCCGGCGCCACATAGAGCAGATCCAGTTCGTTACGATGCATCTGCCGCAATACCTGACGGGCCTCATCAGACGTCAATGATGAATTAAGGCAGGCGGCACGTACACCGTTGTCCTGCAGGGCATCTACCTGGTCTTTCATCAGGGCGATCAACGGTGAGACAACAATCGCCACCCCCTGCCGATGCAACGCCGGTATCTGGTAACAGAGTGACTTGCCGCCACCGGTCGGCATTACCAGAAAGACGTCCTCACCGGCAATCACCCGTTCGATGACATCCTGCTGAGGCGCGCGGAATTGGTGAAAACCGAATATTGTCTTCAGTGTATGATGGATGTCTGCAGGCACGGGTGAGAGTTACAGCTCCCTCAACGTGTGCTGCCACGCCTCTTTCAACTCTGCCAGATCAGCTTTGATTACCACGGTACCATTCAGGCCGGTGATCGAAAGAGTGACTTCCTCTGTCACAACACCAATTGAGGCAAAACAGTTTCCGCTCATGATTGCCTCAAACGCGTCACGCTGTTCCGGGTGTACCGTCACCAGATGACGGGATGCAGATTCTGAGAAGAGCAGCGTACAATCGTTTTTGCCTGTCATATCCCCTTTCCAGAGCACTCGGGAAAGATCCAGTGCCATGCCGAATCCGCCGGCAAAGGAACTTTCAGCCGCTGCCACGGCAAGGCCGCCGTCCGAAAGATCGTGACATGAGGCTACTGTCTGCTGACCAACCGCCTTGTGATAAGCCTGATAGCGCGTGTATGCTTTAACTGTATCAACACGCGGCACCTTATTTCCGATTGCTCCGGAGAGCGCCAGAAATTCAGAGCCCCCCAGCTCATCGGCCGTTTTGCCAAGCAGGTAGACGATATCGCCCGGACGCTTTACATCCATGGTGACCGCTTTTCTGGCATCATCTATCTTACCAATGACCGAGAACAGCAGCGTAGGCGGTATGGAAATCTTTGTCGTACCATCATAAAAATCATTCTTCATGGAATCCTTGCCGGATATGAGCGGCAGGTTGTAATCCATACAGACATCATACAACGCCTGATTGGAGCGCACCAGCTGGGCCATCTTGTACGCACCATCCGGTGTTTTTTCCGACTCGACCGGATCGCACCAGCAGAAGTTGTCCAGACCGGCAGCCAGATCCAGCGAGCCACCGACGGCAACGTAGTTGCGCAGCGCCTCGTCAACGGCATTGGCAGTCATGTGGTACGTGTCAATGTCAGAGAAGCGGGGGCAGATGCCGTGAGCGGTGACAACCCCCTCGAACGAGTCAAGGAGCGGCCTGACAACCGCCGCATCAGAAGGACCGTCATTGGCAACACCGGTAAACGGCTTCACCACCGAACCACCCTGCACTTCATGGTCATATCGGCGCACGACCGATTCCTTGGAACAGATATTCAGTGCCGACAACAATTTTTTCAGGTCAGTCGTATAATCGGCCTTTTCTTCGAGAACCGGCTCCGGATGTACCGGAGGTGTCCATTTGGCCGGCAGCTGCATCGGCGGCAGCCCTTCGTGCATGAAATCCATCGGCAGCAGGGCAACCGTCTGCGTACCGTACATCATGTGGAACACGCCGTTATCAGTGAATTCTCCGAGGACAGTGGCCTCAACGCCGAAACGCAGAGCCATGGCAAGAAACTCATCAATCCGTTCCGGAGGGACTGCCAGAGACATACGTTCCTGGGCCTCTGAAATGAGAATTTCCCACGGGTTGAGACCGGGATACTTAAGCGGCGCCCTGGCAAGATCCATCCGGCAGCCGCCACACTCACCCGCCATCTCGCCGATGGAGGACGACAGACCGCCGGCACCATTGTCGGTGATGAAACGGTAGAGACCTCTGTCACGGGCTCTGATCAGAAAGTCGAACATGCGCTTCTGGGTAATCGGATCGCCGATCTGAACAGCCGTAACCGGGGAGTTTTCGTTAAGTTCTTCGGAAGAAAATGTTGCACCGTGAATGCCGTCTTTGCCGATACGGCCACCGGTCATAACGATCAGATCGCCCGGCTTGATAGACTTTTCGTGGGCAGGTAACCCATTAACCATGGTAGGCATCAGTCCGGCTGTACCGCAGAAGACAAGCGGCTTGCCAGCAAAACGGTCATCAAATACCAGTGAGCCGTTGACGGTCGGGATACCGCTTTTGTTGCCGCCATGCTCGACCCCTTCGACAACACCTTCAAAAATCCGGCGCGGGTGCAGAAGGCGCGATGGCAGCGGTTTGTCGTAGAACGGATCGGCAAAGCAGAACACATCGGTGTTAAAAATCAGTTTTGAACCGATTCCGGTGCCGAATGGATCGCGGTTAACCCCGACAATACCGGTCAACGCACCGCCGTAGGGATCCAGTGCAGACGGAGAATTGTGGGTTTCCACCTTGAATACAAGCGAATATTTCTCGTTAAATGTAATGACACCGGCGTTGTCCTTGAATACGGAGAGACAGAAATCTTTATCGCCCATCCGTTCGCGAACATCTTTCGTCGTACGCTGGATAAACGACTTGAACAGGGATTTAATCTCCTGACTGGAGCCGTTTTCATCTTCATACTGCACGGTGCCGGCAAAAATTTTGTGTTTGCAGTGTTCCGACCAGGTCTGTGCCAGACATTCAAGCTCAACGTCAGTCGGCTCAGCACCAAGACCGAATTTCTGGCGCTCGGCACGTACCGCCGCATCACGATAGTGACCCTGAATGATCTTCATCTCATCGAGAGTAAGGGCAAGAACGCCTTCCTTACTGATCCGCATCAACTCTTCATCAGAAACTTCCAGGTTGATCTGCCGTACCTCGGCCTTTGTTTCTCCGTTTACTTTCGGCACATAGGCCGGAAAGCCGCCGTTGGCGGTAAATTCAGCGGACGAAAGAATACTGTAGCGCTGAATAAGTGTGTTGCAGAGGAGACCTGTAGCAATGTTCTCAACCTCATTACCGGACAGGTTGCCTTTGAGAAGATACTGTACCGAATAGTACACGCCATCCCCGTCGGCAAAGGAACGTCCGGTCAGGTATGCGACAGCTTCCCGTGCAGTACGCCCCACGTTGTCAGTAACGCCGGGGCGAAATCCGACTTCCACGGCAAAGTCAAATCCATCGGCAAGGGGGCTGTCAATGCTCCAGGTCTGGATGACCGGGTCGCTGAATGGTCCGGCGGCAGCCAGTTCCAGTTCGGCACGGGTCAGATTGGCATCGACGGTATAGACGTCAAGTGTCCGAACCTCCGAAACGTCAAGGTGCAGAAAATGCTCGATTTCACGCTTGATCCGCTCACCACGGGCATCACGCACACCATCATTCAAAGCTGTTTCAATTCTCTGCGGCATATCAGACCTGTCCTTTATCAATGAGTACCGTCCTGATAGGGAACGGAATATCAATAGTATATTCTCTGAATCGTTTGATTATGAGTGAGTTCACCCGATCGGTTGTGGCAAACAGTGCGGAATACTCTTCTACCCAGAAGAAGAGAGACATATTGAGGGCACTGTCTCCAAAAGATACAAAAAATGCCTCCGGCAGCGGGTCCGGCAGCACCCCCTCAGCTTCAAGGGCGGTAGCCACCAGCAGTGCCTTTACCTGATCCACATCACTGCCATAGGCAACACCGACATTGATGCGCCCCTTGGCGCGACTGTTGGGAAAGGCCTGGTTGGTCAGCATGGTATTGCACAGGTCGGAGTTGGGAATAATCAACAGCTGATTGTCCAGGGTCTTGATTTTGGTACTGCGCAGTCCGATATCAGCGACATCGCCGATTTGCCCGCCGACCAGCTGGATACGGTCACCGATGCGAAACGGCCGGTCAATCATGATGGTAAAGCCTGATATCATATGAGCCAGCGTGTCTTTTGCCGCCATGCCGATTGCCAGTGAGCCGATTCCCAGAGCGGTTACCAGCGAAAAAATGTCGTAATTGAAGTGTTTCAGAACAACTATCAGCGCGGCGCCCATGAGAAACAGGGAAATTATCTTTTCCGCCACCGGTAACATCTGCCGCGACAGGACCGCACCGGAGGTATCCTCCTGACCGGCGGCATACCATTTCAGAAGTTCGTCGATGGCGTGGTAAATCAGGTTGCATACGATTACTACCAGGCTGATGAAAATGATACCGGAAACGACCAGAATCAGCTTTTCATGCAGCGGCAGCGAACGGATGGCGAGATATACGCCGAGCACCACAAGAAATCGGTACACATGGGGCGTAACCCGCTGCAGGACTCGATCATCAAGGTCGGTTGCAGTGAAGGACGTCAGACGAGTACCCCACTTGTTGAGTACCCAGACAATCAGATTTGACAGCATCCAGAAGAACGCCAGAATAAGCAATGCGCCAAGAATTTCTCTCGCCCAGAAAAGCAGAAAACCGTCACTCTCCTGAGACTGGAAGAACTCCAGTATAAATTCGAAGACTCTATTCACCGAATACCCGTTTAAATATTGTGTCGACATGCTTCAAATGGTAGCTGAGATCAAAAGATTCCCGGATTTTAGCCTCTCCCAGCGCCCCGACAACATCCTGATCTGCCAGCAGTTCCGTTTGAAAATCAGCCCCCTGCTCCCAGACCTTCATGGCATTGCGCTGCACCATGCTGTATGAGTTTTCCCGGGAAACGCCGGCCTGTGTCAGATCAAGAAGGATTTTTTGCGAGAAAACGAGACCTTTCATCTGGTTCAGGTTTCTCAGCATATTTTCCGGGTAGACTACAAGATTTTTTATCAGACCATTAAGTCGGCGCAGAGAAAAGTCGAGTGCCACGGTGGCGTCAGGAGCTATATACCGTTCAACCGATGAGTGGGAAATATCACGTTCATGCCACAACGCCACATTTTCCAGGGCGGGGATGCAGAGGGAGCGGATATAACGAGCCTGTCCGGTCAGATTTTCCGAGAGGATCGGATTGCGCTTGTGCGGCATGGCCGATGAACCCTTTTGCCCCTTGCTGAAAAACTCCTCCGCTTCAAGAACTTCCGTACGCTGCAAGTGTCTGATTTCTACGGCGACGCGTTCCATTGAAGAGGCGATAAGAGCCAGGGTGCAAAAGAATTCGGCGTGGCGATCACGGGGAATAACCTGGGTCGAAACCGGTTCCGGTTTGAGCCCCATGTTGCTACAGACATATTCTTCTACAAACGGGTTGATATTGGCAAAGGTGCCTACTGCACCAGAGATGGCTCCGGTGGCAATATTTTCCCGTGCCGCCAGTAACCTGACCCGATTTCGCCCCATCTCGGCATAAAAAGAAGCCAGTTTAAGTCCGAATGTCACCGGCTCGGCATGAATTCCGTGGGAGCGACCGATGCAGACCGTATCCTTGTGCTCCAATGCACGCACTTTCAGGGATTCCAGCACCATATCCAGGTCAGCCAGTAACTCATCGGCAGCTTGGACAAGCTGAACCGACAGACAGGTATCAAGAACATCGGACGAGGTCATACCCTGATGGATAAAACGTGCTTCCGGGCCAACGTATTCTGCAACCGACGTCAGAAAGGCGATAACATCATGTTTGACTTCAGCCTCGATGGCGTCAATCCGGGCAATATCAAAATTACCCTTGGCACGAATGACCGGTACGACCTCTTTAGGAATTACTCCGAGTTCAGCCTGTGCTTCACAGGCGAGGGTCTCAATCTCAAGCCAGATACGGAAACGGTTTTCGGCAGTCCAGATATGGGTCATTTCAGGGCGGGAATAACGTTCAATCATTTAAAAGCTCCTCAGCATTACGTAGTAGTCGTGTTCTTATATTTCCATAACCGCACTGGCATGGTACTGGTCACCAATGACGATTCGCGGCGAGCAGACGTTCTGGTTACTCAAAAAAGCCCGGGTTGTGCGTACAACGTGCTCCGGGTGGTTGTTTACCTCGGACAGGTGCGCCATTATCAGCGCTTCCAAACGTTCGTGTGCGAGTTCATGCAGCAGGTCAAGGGATTCTTCGTTGGAAATGTGGCCATGGCGGGACTTGATGCGCTGTTTCAACTCCCATGGATAGGGCCCGTTCATCAGCATATCGACATCGTGATTTGACTCCAGGTTAAGAAAGCGGCAGCCGCGTAGTTTCTCCGTTATCAGACGTGTAACAATGCCGAAATCTGTCACTGAAGCAGCGCGTCCTTCACGCGATTCAATCACAAAGCCGACCGGATCACAACTGTCGTGGGTAATTGGCACCGGGTCTATCCGGACATCCCGGAAAGAGAGCGAAGCACCTGATTCAAACTCGCTTATCCGGGTCTTTTTGAAATAGGTATCAGATTTTGTCTGTAGCAGTAGATGACTGGCAAAGACCGGTACATTGAATTTACGCGCAAAGGAACCGGCACTCCGGATATGGTCGATATGTTCATGGGTTACAAGCACAGCATGGATACCGGACGCATCAATACCGACCATTGCCATACGCAGCAGTGTTTCACGCAGGGACAGACCGACATCAATCAGCACACGGGTGTCCCCGGTTTCAAGATAGAGACAGTTACCTTTGCTGCCGCTCGCCAGCGAACAGATTTTCACACAGGCTCCAGGAATTGCAGGTTTATGATGCGCCGATCAGCATATATCGGCTATTACAGAGGAATTACAACAGGTTATTACCTCGTACCGGAATGAT
Organism: Desulfuromonadaceae bacterium; assembly: GCA_028688955.1. GTDB lineage: Bacteria > Desulfobacterota > Desulfuromonadia > Geobacterales > Pseudopelobacteraceae > JACRCG01. Next base: position 47,391 of record JAQTXD010000014.1, on the reverse strand, counting down.
ACCGGTGGCAGTCAGGCAAGCGATATTTATACACTGAAGCGGGTAATAGTTTCAAGGTTTATCGTCGAAGAGCGAAGAGCATTTGCATCATATTTCGGAGATATCCGATGCCACTATTTCAACATCTGGCCATCCTTCATAAATCCAGTTTTCTACCTGTTCCAGAACCCGGCGGGGGATGTTTTTATCTGGACTGACGGTAACAAATGCAAGCACTCCCACTGAATCATTATCCTGTCGATCAACTTCAGAGCAGGCTACGTTAAAACGGTTACGCGAACGTGCCAGTATACTTTTAACTATACCGCGCTTCTCTTTGAGAGAATGAGAGGGAAGTGAAAGGTGAATTTCAAGACAGAAGATATGCATTACTATATCCGGACAGATGAAATTTAAAGTGTACAGGCATCACCGGTTATGGAGCAACGGGGGCCGGCCCGGAACCCGAGGCGGCATATGTACAGCCGGATGGAAGAGAAGACGACCGGCTCTGGTTTTGTACGGCAAGCAGAGTGTCGCGTTCCTTATTCGTGATCAGGCCAAGTATAGCAAATTCCTTGATATCGACCGGACGGGCAGCCCCGACTGTAAATGCAAATTCCTCGGCGACGTAATCATCAAAGCGGCCGTAAACACGGCGCACCATGACCTGTACCGGGCTCGGGTTGAGCACCAGATGCTCTTTCCATTGCTCACGCTGGGCCTGCGTCAGAGAAGAGAACCAGATGTGGTGGGCAAATTCGTGAACGAGCAATTCGCGCAGGCCAGCGGTTGTGTACTCGTTATAGAGGTTGCGGTAGATCAGTTTCGTGTCTTTGCGGTAGGCGCCGAGATGATGCTTGACTTCGGCAGGCATCAACACCTCCTGAAACGAAGTGCCGTTTCCCCGCAGGGTTTGCCGGTCCGGGTCGAAGCGATCGTACAGCATCGCCAGCAACACATCGGAGCGTGACAGTTTCTGCACTTCGTTGTAATAATCCCAACTTACCGGCACATAAGCTGCGGAACATCCACTCAGAACGAGTGACAGCGACAGTAGAGAACTGATTATGAAGGAAACTGATCTGGACATGGTGCCTGTATACCCATTGAAGTAGATAAAGCTGTTGTTTATAACAATGTCGCATAAGTAAAGCGCGACTCCACCGAAGCAGCTTCAAGAACTACGAGTCAGAACTCGCAATGCCGTGGCGTGCGTGGAAAGGGAATTACGTCGCGTATATTGTCCATTCCGGAGAGGTACATGACCAATCGCTCAAATCCGAGCCCGAATCCTGCATGAGGGCAGCTTCCCCAGCGACGGCTGTCCAGATACCACCAGAGCGGTTCCCGGGCAATCCCAAGCTCTGCCATACGCAGCTCCAATCGATCCAGCCGCTCTTCGCGCTGGCTGCCGCCGATGATCTCACCGACCTTCGGCACCAGCAGATCCATAGCGGCAACAGTACGACCATCATCATTCTGCCTCATATAAAACGCCTTGATATCCTTTGGATAGTTGATAATGAAGGCCGGCCCCCCAATGATCTGTTCGGTAATGTAGCGTTCATGTTCCGTCTGCAGGTCCAAACCCCACTCCACCGGATACGCAAACGCGGCATCGGATCGCTGCAGTCGCTCAATTGCCTCCGAATAGTCCATGCGGACAAAGTCTGCCGACGCCACTGTAGCAACCCGTTCAATCAGTCCGTTCTCAATATGCGTATCGAAAAACTTCATGTCGTCTGCGCATTCGTCGAGAGCAAACCTGCAAAGATATTTGACAAATTTTTCCGCCAGTTCGGCATCGTCCGCCAACGTGGAGAATGCCATTTCCGGCTCAATCATCCAGAACTCAGAGGCGTGGCGGGCCGTATTTGAGTTTTCAGCACGGAAGGTTGGTCCAAAGGTATATATGTCTCCAAAAGCAAGGGCAAACAGCTCACCTTCAAGTTGGCCACTGACAGTCAAACCGGTTTTCTGACCAAAGAAATCCTGGCTGAAATCAGGATATCCATCAAGTGTCGGTGGATCTGCCACATCCAGCGTACTGACGCGAAACAGTTCACCGGCACCTTCACAATCACTTGCGGTAATGATGGGAGTATGGACATACAGGAAGTTGTTTTCAGCAAAAAAACGGTGGACCGCCTGAGCAAGCCGCGATCTCAGACGAAATACCGCACCGAAGGTATTCGTACGGGGCCGGAGATGTCCTATAGTACGTAAATATTCAAATGAATGTCGTTTTTTTTGTAATGGATATGTTGCATCTGAATTACCGATAATAACAACTGAACAAGCTGTTAGCTCGAATTGCTGCCCGGATGCCGGTGATGGGACAAGCTTTCCCTCCACCGTCAGAGCCGTTCCTGTTCCAACCCGGCAGATCTCGCTGAAATTTGCCAATCCGGGTTCTACAACAACTTGGATGCCATCAACAGTTGAGCCATCGTTGAGCACAATAAAACAGACACCTTTTGATGCCCGCACAGACCTGACCCACCCTGAGAATGAGCAGTTATCCGTCTCCGCACCCCGTTCGATTATTTCTTTGATTCGAGTTCTCATTCGCGGATCTCCAGCCAAGCTTGATTGTTTGACCCTGCCAAGGTAACTGTGGTACGTTCCCCGGCAGAGAATATCTGAATAACTGACCTGCTGACATGCAACCATTCAGTACGAGGAGATTTACCATGATACGAACCGGCTGTGCAACCCTGGCATTAATAGTCATCACCTGCGTATCTGCCGGAGCACAAGACACACATCAAAGCGCCTTGACCCCTGCAAAAGCTGAAGCGGCAAAAAAATACCCTCACATCGTACTCTATTCAACAGCCTGGTGCCCCCACTGCCGCGCAACAAAGGAGTACCTGACTAAAAACAACATCCCGTTCATGAATCGGGATGTTGAGGTGGACGCCGGGGCAATGGAGGAGTTGACCGGTAAATATAACAGCAACGGAGTACCGGTGATTGTGTTTGGTAAAGGTAAAAATGAAATCGTAATGAAGGGATTTACTCCGGAACTGTTTCAGAAAAATCTGCAGAAAGCCCACACAAAATAGGGGAGCACTGAGTTACATACAGTTACCCGTACCATTTAAAGAGCTGCAGAACGAGTAGCGTAATACCGGAACCAAAACAGGCGCCGATGACGACCTCACGCAGAGAGTGAATTTTCATTAACAATCGCGAGTGGCTGACCATTACAGCCAGTAAGAGAGACAACAACGAGATGAGTGGGTCACGGGTCGTAAGTGACACCGCCGTGGCTATCGAGAATGCGACAGCGGCGTGACCGCTCGGAACACCGCCATGGAGCGGGGTGCCGGTACCGGTCAGACTTTTGACAATAATCACTACCAAAACAACGATCAGTATCGATACGACCGTACCCATGTCAGACACCGTGCCATACATCGCAAGAACCTCCCCGTAGCGTGGCATAACGTACTTTGCCAGAATCAGGTACCCCATGATGGCGGCACCACATGCGGTGATCAGCACAGCTCCTGCGGCCGTGTCTTTTGCAATTTTGGCAAGCGGGTGATAGCCGGGCGATACGAGATCAACAACTGCTTCTATCGCCGTGTTAAACATTTCGGCACAGAGAACTGCCAAAATTGAAAGCGCCAGCAGTGCAAATTCTGTCGGCGTTACCTTGAGAAACAAAACAGCCAGCAGAACAAGGATTGCTGCACCGAAATGAATGCGCATATGCTTTTCCGTACGGACTGCATGCAAAATGCCCTCAACGGCGCAATTGGCTGAATCTATAAACCGGTCGGGCTTAACAACCCTTCCTTCTTCAGGATTTTGAATAACTGTTGCTCCTTCTGCTGCATTCTGACTGCCTCGGCTTCACCACTCCGTTCATGATCATATCCGCACAGATGTAAAATCCCGTGCATCAGCAGAAACGACAAACGCTCGAAGAACGGTATTCCCCCATCAACTGCTTCACGGGCAGCGGTATCTGCAGAAATCAGGACATCTCCCAGAGCATGCGGATTTATCCCACCGCAGTCCCCTTCCTGCAAAGAAAATGAAATTACGTTTGTCGGACGATCCTTTGCAAGATATTCACGGTTTATGATCCGGATCGAGCGGTCTCCCACAACCGATATGGAAAGTTCCGTCGTTTCAGGACATCCCAAGTCGCTTAAGATTCTCGCAGCCACGTTCTTGAATTGCCGGTTTTCGAACCGATGGCGTCTCTGGCGGTTGTTCAACAGTATCAGCATGCGGATCCACTCCATTGGCATTTTTTGCCTGCTCACGGATTTCCATCTTTTTAGAGCGATTTCCCCCCTTGTACGCAGGTTCAGGATAATCAATCCGGTGATGAAAGATGCCGTTCAAAATGACGGTAAAACTCCGGGCGATTTCGTGCAGATTCTTCAGTGTCAGTTCGCATTCATCCAGTTGACCATCAATAAATACATTATTGATCAGCTTCTGAACCAACCCCTGAATGCGGTCTGACGTGGGATTTACGAGGGTGCGGGACGCGGCTTCAACACAATCAGCCAACATGACAATGCCCGCCTCCCTCGTCTGCGGCTTGGGACCGGGATAACGAAACTCCTTTTCCTCGACAATCTGCCCGCTTACGGCGGCCTGACTTTTGGCCCGCTCATAAAAGAACTTGATCAGCGCCGTACCGTGATGCTGCCTGATAATATCAATAATCGGCTGCCCCAGGCGGTTTTCCCGGGCAAGTTCTGCACCGTCCTTGATATGAGAAATCAGAATCAGCGCACTCATGCTGGGAGTGAGTTTGTCATGACGGTTCTCTTCACCTCCCTGATTTTCAATAAAATAAAGCGGCTTCGAAGCTTTACCAATATCATGATAGTACGCAGATACCCGTGCCAAAAGAGGGTTCGCACCTATTGATTCAGCGGCGGCTTCTACAAGATTCCCGACGACTATACTATGGTGATAGGTACCCGGTGCCTTGACCATCAGCTCACGAAGTACCGGTGAATTAAGGTTCGCAAGCTCCAGCAGTTTGATATCTGTCGTATACTGAAAGAGCGTCTCAACAAGTGGAATGAAACTTGAGACAAACCCTGCGCAAATGATGCCGCTGCATAATGCAAATATGGTTATGTAGAGGGTTTGAAGAGTGAAAATGGCATTGTTTAATGTTTGAAATGACAACGCCAACGCCAGATTGACAACCGAAACTTTCATACCGGCGGTGTAAATTGTACCGCGACTGGTGCAGTGGCGAACACCATGCGCACCCATAATGCCACCCAGTAAGGAGTAAATGGACACAAGCATGTTGTTATCAAACATGATTCCAAGCAATGGCGCCAGTATGGCGCAATACACCAGTGCCACTTCGGAGTTGATAAAAATCCGCACAACCATCGCTCCGGCAGCGAACGGAAAAAGGTAAAAGTAGTTTGAGGCATCAACAGAGGGGAATACAGGTCCGATGTTGTGTGTAATCTGGATGGCGGTCTTGAAGCAGATGAAACTTATCGTAACTAAAAGCGAAAGTATCAGCACATCTTTATTGGTCGGGTTGAATTTCCGAATATTCTTGCATGCGAAGCGGTAGGGAAAATAAAAAAGCACACTAATCAAGACAAAGGTTCCCAACGCAGTAAAAATACCACCGCCACCCAGCTGGTTATTATTAATAGCCGCGAGTTTGTGAAATTGCTCCGGGGTTATCCGCTCACCAACCCGAATAACCATTTCCCCCTTCTGCAGTTTAAAAAGAACCGGGCGCACAGCCTCCATGGCAGTACGGGAACGTACCTCGGAAGCTTCACGATTAAAAAACATATTTGGGAGCAGGATTCTGGCAATTATATCGGATATGCGAGCATTGTCAGCATAGGCGCCCACCCCTTTAAAGTTCCAGTTTTTGACGATTCGACGTGCTTCACCAATTTCCGTAAACCCGGTTGTATAGTCACCGCCGCCTATGGGGTGACCGTTGTTATCAGAGATTTCGAGACCTCTGCGGATGTCTGTCTGAAAAACTTTGCCATCCAGAACAATTTTCCGTTGATACAGTTCATTCAGCAACGCCGACACGTGCGCCAAAAAAAGCTTTTCTGACGAAATCCGGGTTAGTGCCGTTATCTCGGCAGCACTCAGGTCTGTATCCAGCAACGGAGTCAACTGTTCTCGCCATTGGGACACAGATTTCTGCGGTTTCGCATCACGCCCCTCACGAATAATCGTAACGGTGTGTTGAAGTTTGTCATACAGGGCCCCAGCCATCTGATCACTCAGATTGTAAACAACCGGAGCATTGTTACCGGCATCTTTGCGACGCTGCTCAGTCAACGCCTTGTCTTCAACAAGCAGATCATTGGTCACTCGAATATCAGATGTAGCTATATCACCGATTTTATACGACAGATTGGATGTGTGCTGTTTGGGGAGTATGACAAAGGTCAAAATCAGAGCGGTCGTAACGAGCAGGATAAACCGGTTGCGGCGGGCAGTCTCAGGATTTGAAAATGTCTTGATGAGCGAATCAAGCAGGTTCGATCCGAACTGGCTCAAGTACGTCAGAGTATGTTGATCCTGTTTGCTGCCTGATTGTTCAGCCATAGTATGTCTACGCCAGATAATAGGTGGATTTACGGCATTTAAAACAAGAGTTGAATACTAATCTGATTGGGGAAACGTGTCAATAAAACTACGTCAATGCGCAAATTGTGGAAACCGTCACCCTCGCGGATGAATGTGTTGATGCAGACGTTTCAGGCGTTCCCGGGTAACGTGGGTATAGATTTGTGTGCTGGACAGATCGGCATGTCCGAGCATGATCTGCACGCTGCGCAGGTCAGCCCCGTTCTCCAGCAGATGGGTGGCAAATGAATGCCGCAGGGTGTGGGGTGAGATATTTTTGCGAATAGCAGCCATCTCCGTACGTTTTTTTATGATGTTCCAGAACGCCTGACGACTCATGACCGTCCCGAGACGGGACAGAAAAAAATAGGGATTCTGCTGTTGAGGGTCACTATTTTTTCGAACCGAGTTCAGGTAGACAGCGGCATGCAGGCGGGCTGATTCGCCAATCGGCACAAGCCGCTCCTTGTTCCCCTTCCCCACCGTCATCAGATACCCGGAATCAAGATTGACTTCGCGCAGTTTAAGGTGAACCAATTCTGATACTCGCAACCCGGTGGCATACAATAATTCCAGCATGGCGCGATCGCGCAGATCCTCACCCCGCTCTCCGCTGCATGCAGCAAAGAGGGCGTCTACTTCACGGCCATCCAGAAAATGCGGCAACGTATGCAACATGCGTGGCGCTTCGATTATCATTGCCGGATTACTTTCAGCGTAATTTTCAATCATCAGAAACTTGTGAAACATACGGATGGCCGACAGGCAGCGGGCTCGACTCCGTGGGCCGACGGCCAGTTTTTGTAACGTTCCCAGGAACGTCGCAATATCAGCTGTTGTAACGTCAGATGGCTTCTGCCGTCCTGACTTCTCCAGAAAATCCAGATAGCGGACAAGATCTGAACTGTACGCCGTGCGGGTATTTTCCGAGAGGCCTTTTTCAACAATAAGGTAGGAAAGGAATAGGTCGAGGTAGTCGTTCACGCAGTGGTACCCTGTGCGGCACATTGTTCAATACGGTGAGCCATTAGAAAATCACCAGGTGCAGCACCCCGCGCAACAGGATGCCGATGACCGCACCCGCTATGGCCGGTCTGACAACAGATGCAGAGCGGGTACCTGCAGAAATTAATACCGCGACTCCGACAATGTCGCAGGGATTGGTAAGAAAGCCGGCCATGCGGTTAAGCTCCAACGTCGTTATGGCACCCTCTTTCAGCAGATTAAGCGTTACTCCCATCATGGCGGTACCTCCCGCCAGATATTTGGTAGCCAGCGGCAGCACTGCAACGGCCGGGAATCCAATCAGTGCAAACAGCGGTGACAATGCTGTTTCCAGGAGGGTAATGGCACCGACAGCCTTAAGTACGTTCACCAGAAAAATAGCCAGAATCAAGATCGGAATTGCACCGAGGATAACCTGAACCGCTTCCTGGCCGCCGACAATCATCAGGTTGAGTGTTGTACTTTTTCGCGGTGTTCCCGCGACAGCAACAAATTCCTCAACAGCAGTGCCGTCATCTCCGGCTGAACGGGCAAACAGGTAATACGTAACCGCAGCAGCAACAAACCCGCCGACCAGTGACGTCAGCATGATGATCCCAAGGTTCAGGCCTGCAGCCACCATGGGAAAGACCACATTAGCCTGGGACATGGTGAATACCATGGCGAGTGTGGCAGCAATCCGCCGCCGTGACGTACCGTCTTTTTCCATGATTGCAAGGGTGGCCAGCGGTGCGGCAAAACTGACGAACAGCAGTTGCATGATGGCAAATGCACCGGCTCCGGGAACACCGAATAGCCGCAGCAGCGGACGCACAATTCTGGCTACCAGTGCGAGCAGGCCACGTGCTTCAACCACTTTCATTATGGCCATCATAATTACCAGTACCGGCAGCAGCACATACAGCGCCAACTCGAGCGCGGTACGGCCGGACAGTAACACTACCTTAATAAATTCATCCACCCATTGACTCCGCCAGTGCCTGCCCTTCGCTCTTCAAATCGTTCTACTTTCAAAATCAGGTATTACACCCACTCATCGATTGCGGTCATGAGCTTACTGCAGATTTCGCTCAATTTTTCAGACGCGAATATTTTTTGTCCGAATATATCGCGCACATAGAACACGTCGGCAACCTGATCAACCTTCGTAGAAATCTTCGAGACTCCGATATAGAGGCCCATTTCAGCCAGCGTACTGGTAATCAGGTAGAGCAACCCAACCTTATCATGGGTCAGGATATCGATAACGGTGTAATCGTCGGAGACTTCATTATCAATATCGACTTTCGTCGGAAAGCGTGGCGCAGGGCGTGTTGTCAGCAATGTCGGACGTTTGCGCTTGGCAACCAGTGTTGACACCAGTACTTCACCATGCAGGGTCTGGCGCATATCCTGTTCAATCTTGTCCCAGCGGGACGGATCGGTAATAAGATTTCCCTGAGGAGAATTTACCTGCAGTATGTCCAACACTTTACCATTCTTACTGGTGTTGATCTGAGCCCCAAGAATGTTGATACCGTTTGCCGCCATGACACCGGTTATCCGGGAGAACAGTCCCGGCATGTCATGAGCGCAGATAGTGTACTCAGAATAGCCGGTTTCATGCTGGTGGGTAAGCCGCAGCAGAATATCAGACTGTTCAAGGCCCAGCAACAGGCGTACCTGTTCCGCAATCAGTTGTGGAGGATTTGAAAGCAGCAGCCGTACCGGCATGGCCTTCAGTTCATGCCGTATCTCCACAGTGGGGAAATCGTTTTCCAGCATAGCGGTGACTTTTTTGATCATGGAGGTAACCCGCTCGCTGCTGGCCTCCTGTTGAAAGCCGCCACGGTCAAGAACTCCGAAGGCCTTTTCAAATAATTCCTGGAACAGTGAGGCTTTCCACGCGGTCCACACATCCGTTCCAACGGCACGGACATCAGCAACCGTCAACAGAAAGAGCATTTTCAGATTCTCGCTTGTTTCTATCTGGCGGGCAAACTGGACTATCATTTTCTCGTCATTCAGATCACGGCGCTGGGCTATGTGAGCAAACAGCAGATGATGCCGGACGAGAAATTCCAGCCGCTCGCTGTCTTCCTTGGAGAGACCCATGCGGCGGGCGATCGTCGGAATCATGGCGGCACCTTTTTCGGCGTGCCCACCGCCCGATCCCTTGCCTATATCATGAAAGAGCACTGACAGAATCAACAGCTCCGGTTTGCCGATCTCTGCAGCGATAGAGCAGGGAAGCGGCATAATCGTCTTGAATTCACCGCTCAGCATCTTCTCAGCCTGCTCAACTGCGAACAGGGTGTGAATATCAACCGTGTATATGTGGTACAAATCGTGCTGCACCTTGCAGTAAATATGTTCAAGTTCAGGAATATAGTGGTTCAGGAATTCCAGATGATGCATCAGGCGCAGCGTATTGGCGACACCCTTGGAGGAGCGGAGGATATTCAGGAAAGATTGATTGACCTCGCGATTTCGGCGGAATTTGTCGTTGATGAGAGCAAGATGCCTCCTGATAATCCCCTTGACTCGAACGTTGAAGGTGACACCATGTTTCTGGGCCAGTTCGAACATTTTCATCATAACACCCGGGTTCCCCTCTACAACCGACTCGTCCGGGACAATCAATTCCCCCTTGAGAACGAAACAGCCATCCCCAACGGGCCTCCGGATAAAATAGCCTAAAATCCTCAGGGCCCCTTCATCGCGCCAGATACAGCGGGATATGATGCTCGAGGTGAAATGTTCGACCTTGTTCCCCTGGCGGTAATAATCCCGCATGAAATCTTCAACAGCCAGCACCCTGCCACGATCCTCATACCCCAGAAATCCGGCCAGGTGCACTTGGGCATCAAAGGTAAGCTGATCGTTTTTGCGGCCGTTAAAATAGTGAAGTTCATTGCGGATACGCCAGAGATAATCGAGCGCCGAAAGGTAGTTTTCCAACTCCTCGTCGTTCATAATCCCCTTGATGATCAGTTCACGCAGGTCGGTAAATTTGTACTTGACCCTGGCAATCCAGATAGCGGTCTGCAGGTCACGAAGGCCCCCCTCCCCCTCTTTGATATTTGGCTCCAGCAGATAGACGGTTGCACCGTACTTCTCAAGGCGGACTTTCATATCAGCTATCTTTTCCTTTATGAATGAGTCGCTCGATTTAGGCAGAATCTGACTGAAAATAACCTTGCTGAGAGTGGTAAAAAGCGGACGGCTGCCGGACAGAAAACGGGCATCCATCAACGCCGTCTTCACGGTACCATCAGCCGCCGCCATTTCCACACAGTCCTGAGTCTTACGTACCGAGTAGCCAACATCCAGGCGCATGTCCCAGAGAAAATAGAGCAATTTCTGGGCAATATCCTCAACCGTTGCAGTCGGCAGGACGCCATCGTGCAGGAACATGATGTCAATGTCGGAAAATGGGTTCAGTTCCCCGCGACCGTAACCGCCAACTGCCACCAATGAGATATGCTCCAGCATGGCGTCACCGCCACCCAGATCATAAATTATGGATAGGAACAGCTTGTTGTGCAGCTCGTCCATCATGTCGCTGAGCAGGTGGGTTACTTCGCTCCCGCTGGCACCGCTGCTATGCAGCTGTCTAATGTCATCGCGGTATTTGGCCAGAAATTTTTTGCACCCGGAAAGGTACAGTGACCGTTTCTCATCAAAACCAGCCATACCGGCATCACCAACAGCATCCAAACCATCGGGGAAATAGGGATCAATAAAAAATTGCATGGGACTCCTTCATTGTCGCAGAACATTGGGTGTGGCAAGGCGGGCAGCTGTGGCCGCTGCGTGCGGCGGATTATACGTCACGTGGAGCAGTGAGTCAAAGAGTCAAAAATGGTAGTTAACAACAGGGCAGTAGAATGAGGCTAAAGAGAGTGTCCCGACTCGATCACCCTATCCTCATTCCACTGCCGTTACTCTACATTGTACCGGCTAAAGAGTTCTTCCTCCCGCGTCGGCAAACAGTCGTAATTTTTTCATCATTTCATCAAATTTGATAGGTTTCAATGACTGGGCACCGTCCGATGAGGCATGTTCCGGATCAGGATGTACCTCCACAATCAATCCGTCAGCTCCTGCCGCAACGGCGGCATAGCACATTGGCGCAACATAATGGTGATTGCCGGTTCCGTGGGATGGATCAATAACAACGGGAAGATGTGTTTTCCCTTTCAACACGGGAATTGCCGACAAGTCAAGGGTGTTACGGGTCGCCGTTTCAAAAGTACGGATGCCGCGTTCACAGAGTATAACAGACTGGTTTCCTTCGCTCATGATGTATTCAGCGCTCATCAAAAGCTCCTGGATAGTCATCGCCATACCCCGCTTCAGCAGCACCGGCTTACCAAGCTGGCCGACTTTTTTGAGCAGCGCAAAGTTCTGTGAGTTGCGGGCACCAATCTGGAGAACATCGGCGTAGGCTGCAACCATATCAGCTGTTTCCGGATTGATAACTTCTGTAACAAACGGGAGTCCGGTCAAGTCGCGAGCCTTGGCAAGCAGCTTAAGCCCTTCCTCTTCAAGTCCCTGAAATGAATAGGGAGATGTGCGCGGCTTAAATGCGCCACCACGGAGTATATGAGCACCTGATTTTTTAACCGCCAGAGCGGATTCAAGAATCTGCTCTTCACTTTCCACCGAGCACGGACCGGCCATAATGACAACCTGGGAACCGCCAATGGCAACATTGTCACTGATTCGCACCACACTTGGCTCCCTCTTTACTTCAAATGAAGCCAGTTTATAGGGCTGCAGGATCGGAACAACATTCTCCACACCATGCAGAGAGTCGAGCGCCTGCAGGGCCGCTTTGCCCCGTTCGTCACCAATGGCACCAATTACATCACGTGTGGTGCCATGAATCACATGCGATGTGTAACCCAGTTCCTTGATACGCCTCAACACCTCATCCTTGTCTTTCTGTGCAGCTCCCGCTTTCATTACAATAATCATTCCCTGATCCTTTCCCACAAACAGACAAGGCCGGAAGTTTCCCCCGGCCCTGGCTGAACTGATCATGTCAGACAGCAAAAAACCGGGGAGACTTTCGTCTGCCCCGGTTTGTGGTTGCGTGTGATTGCTTCCGCGCTTACACGATTACCCGGGCAGACGGCCTGAAAAAAAAGCCGAACCAGGAATAAAAGTTAAACGCTGTATAGAAGCGATTTGAGTTCATGTGACGCACTAAATCATAGAGACATCCCCGTTGTCAAGTGCGAATTACATCGTCAGTTCATCGACGACATCGACAAGTTTCGGCAAGTCCGGTTTGGTCAGAATGCAGTTGGCACCCAGCCCAATCCATTTACGCTTGTTGTCCTCTGATGCAAGAGATGAAAAAATCGCAACGGGAAGATCCTTCAATGTATCTTCCTTACGCACCAGAGAGGTAAGATGCAGGCCGTCCATCTGGGGCATTTCCACATCAGTAATCAACATGCTGATATGGTCACTGAACTTATCTCCCTGTGCGGCGGCCTGCTGCATGGTTTGCTGTATTATTGTCCACGCTTCGGCACCGTTTTCCGCCTCCACAACCGTATACCCTGCCGACCTGAGACTACTGCAGAGAGTCTTGCGAATAAAAACCGAATCATCGGCAACAATCACGGTTTTCTGGGCACGCTCCGGGTTCAGCTCGGCACGTTGCATTGTAATGGAGTCAAGCGGTTTGAGGGCGCTTTCAGAACAAAGTTCGGCAACAATTTTTTCAAAATCAAGAACAAGAATTATCCTGTCATCCATCTTGACGAGACCAGTAACCTCGTCACTGTGGACAGATGACGCGGGAGGTTCAACATTTTTCCATGAAATTCTGTAAATTCGGGAAACGGAATGAACAAGTACCCCCACCATCAGGTTATTGAATTCAAGGACAACAACCCGGTCCGCCACCAGATCACCGACCGACTTATTGAGTACGGTTGCAAGATTTATGATTGTGATAACCTTATCCCGCAGCTTGATCATGCCCTCGACACCCGGTTTGGCGTTTACCACTCTCGACATTTGCGGCAGGCGGATAATCTCGCGCACTTTAGCAACATTGACGCCATAATAGCAGGGTAGTACATTGCCATGCCAATCCATCTCGTCTATTCTGAATTCAACAATTTCCAGCTCGTTTGTATCGCTCTCGAGAAGTATTTTACTTTGTTGCATGGAATTGGCACCTTTCATAACAAAATGATGGGTCAGTATAACATGCTTTTTCGCTACGCATAGCCGCGTGCAAAAAATAAATGGGCATTTCATCCGGGTCTGGCTGAACTTGACTCTCTCCGGAGCCTGTGTTAGTTGTTTTTTATATCTGATTACATGGGGTACGTAATGTTTTTTCCACCACGTGACACATTTTGCTCACTCGCTGAGAAAGGCAACCTGATTCCGGTCTATCAGGAAATCATGGCTGATATGGATACTCCGGTTTCAGCGTTCAGAAAACTCGATGACGGGCAGTTTTCATATCTCCTTGAAAGTATTGAAGGTGGTGAAAAGTGGGGGCGTTTCAGTTTCCTTGGTTCGGCACCCTCGGTTATCATTCGATCAAAGGGTAACGTTGTTGAAACCATTACAGACGGAACGGTTGTTCAACAGCAATCATCCGATCCTCTTGCATGTGTAAAAGATCTGCTTGCCACCTTTACCCCGGTTGAGGTAGACGGGCTTCCCCGTTTTTTCGGCGGTGCAGTAGGTTATCTCGGCTATGACATGGTTCGCCATTTTGAATGTTTGACAACGGAAAAACCCGCTCTGCTTGATACGTATGATTCTTATTTCCTTATCACGGACACCATCGTGATTTTTGACACCATGCGTCAAAAGATTAAAGTTGTTTCCAATGCGCATATTACCGGGAACATTTCGCCCTCGGAAGCGTATGACCGTGCTACAAAAAAAATCAGCGAAATCATAGAGCGTCTGCATGCTCCGTTACCGGCCCACGTACCTGCAACTCCGGGAGCACCGATCCGGTTTCTGTCCAATATCAGCCGTGACGCATTTGAAGATTCCGTCGAGAAAGCAAAGGAATACGTGCGCTCAGGAGATATCATCCAGGTAGTACTTTCCCAGCGGTTCAGCGGCGACCTCACCGCTGACCCGCTTGACATCTACCGGGTACTGAGAACACTCAATCCTTCACCGTATATGTTTTTCCTGCGGCTTGAAGATACGGTGATCGCCGGTGCATCTCCGGAAGTGATGGTACGTAAGGAGGGTGATCGTGTAGAATTGCGCCCTATTGCCGGTACGCGTCCCCGTGGAGAATCCCCGGAAACTGACATACGGCTGGCGGATGAATTGCTTGCAGATCCAAAAGAGCGGGCCGAACATGTTATGCTGGTGGATCTAGGCAGAAATGACCTTGGGCGCGTCTGTACGACCGGCTCTGTCACGGTATCCGAACTCATGCTCATCGAGCGTTATTCCCATGTCATGCATATTGTTTCTAATGTTCAGGGGCAATTGTCCGCCGAGAAGGATGCTTTTGATCTTGTTCGCGCCACATTTCCCGCGGGCACATTGTCTGGTGCTCCAAAAGTCCGGGCCATGCAGATCATTGACGAACTCGAACCGGCACGGCGAGAGATCTATGGCGGCGCAGTTGGTTACTTTTCGTTTTCCGGAAACATGGACCTTTGTATCACCATTAGAACATTAGTAATTAAGGACGGAAGAGTTCATCTGCAGGCCGGTGCAGGAATTGTTGCCGACTCCGACCCGGCTGCAGAGTGGCAGGAAACTGTCAATAAGGGGATGGCCGTCATGAGGGCAGTTGAAATTGCAGAGAAAGGCCTGGTCTGAAATGCTCCTGATGGCAGTCCCAAGTGGCAACATGTTTGCGCAGTCAGTCAGGTGCTTTCAGCTCACCATCCCTGTCAGATCATTTTATTGACAGGTTCACTTCAAACCGGCTGGGCGGATTTTCACGATCGTCGGTTTTTTTCGTTTTGACGGGGAAAATCTTATGACTACCAGTGAAAAGAAGCCTGTCGAAAAGTCAGAATCACTCAAACAGAAAGTAACTCAGGATTCTGGTACCGTTGCCAAACCTCAAAAGGTTGGAACTGATTTTCCCATAGTTGGTATAGGCACATCTGCAGGCGGACTTGAGGCATTGGAACTATTCCTGAGCCATGTACCCAGAGATTGCAGAATGGCTTTTGTTGTTATTCAACATCTTTTACCCAATCACACCGGTAATCTTCCCGAAATTCTCCAACGCTCTACCATCATGAAAGTCCAACAGGTTAACGGCTTGACGAAGGTGTACCCAGATCACGTCTATGTCATACCACCCAACAGGGATATGATAATCAGGGATCGGACTCTTCACCTGCTGGATTCTACAACCGACCATGGAGTGAGACTGCCGATAAACGCATTCCTACGCTCTTTAGCTGAAGAACGCGGTGTACAGAGTATTGGCGTAATCCTTTCAGGCATGGGATCAGACGGGACTTCGGGTTTTGCTGCTATCAAGGAGCAGGGTGGGTTAACGCTTGCGCAGGAACCTACATCCGCAAAATATAACAGTATGCCCACGAGTGTTATTGATGCCGGACTCGCCGACATAGTTGCGCCGGCAGAGGAGCTCCCGGCACGAATCTGTAACTTTATTGGGACTATTGCTTCTCAGTGCAGGACTGAGCAAAGTCTGTTCGACAGGGGACAAAGCAACTTTGATCAAATTACGAATCTCCTTAGAACCAAAACTAAACATGACTTTTCTCTCTACAAACCTGCTTCCGTTTACCGCCGAGTTGAAAGACGAATGCAAATTCACAAGATGGAATCAATTGCGGATTATACCAGGTTTCTTCAAAAGAACCCCCATGAAGTGGAACTGCTTTTTAAGGAACTGCTTATCGGGGTAACCAATTTTTTTCGTGACCCAAACTCGTGGGAGGATCTGAGCACCGAAGCACTGCCAAAGGTCATGGCGCGATATCCCGAAGGTGCTACACTGCGAGCGTGGTCATGCGGGTGCTCGACAGGAGAAGAAGCCTTTTCGTTGGCAATACTATTTAAAGAGGCGCTTGATAATATTCAGATCCCGAGCCATTTTTCTTTGCAGATTTTTGCCACTGACCTTGATGCCGATGCCATTGGAAAAGCCAGAAGGGGAATCTATCCCGCTTCAATAGAAGCCAATGTTTCGCCCGCACGGCTGAAACGTTTCTTTGTTAAAAACGGTGCTCAGTATCAGGTATGCGCAGACATCCGGGAAATGATCATCTATGCCCTGCAGGACGTTATAATAGATCCACCCTTCACGAAGCTCGATATCCTGATCTGTCGAAATGTGCTGATATATCTGACCGCTGACCTTCAGAAGAAATTGCTGCCGCTGTTCCATTACAGTATTAATCCCGGTGGACTACTGTTTCTTGGCAATGCCGAGACTATTGGTTCTCATACAGATTTGTTCTCACCAATAAATATCCGTTCAAAGCTTTATTTGCGTAAAAATACACAATACAGAAATGATTTCGTATCGTTCCCAACCTCGTTGACCTCAATCTCTTCACTGTCTTTACCACAGGAGTCCCATATGCAAAGAACTGCCGATAATTTTCAGCAGTTGGCCGACAAGCTCGTACTGCAACACTTTTCGGCACCAACGGTTTTTGTAAATGGCCAGGGGGACGTTGTCTATATAAGCGGGCGAACCGGCATGTATCTTGAGCCGGCAGCAGGTAAAAACAACGTGAATATTTTTGCTATGGTGAGAGACGGGTTACGCTATGAGCTGAACAAAGGCTTTAACCAGGCCTTGCAACAAATGGAGCCGGTCACTGCACGAGGAGTTGTAAATGGTAGCAACGATAAAATGCTGACGGTGGATATGACGTTCATGAAAATTGAAACACCTGGAGCGTTACGTGGCTTGGTTATGATTGCCTTCAGAGATGTAATTCTGTCAGCAAAGACACGCCGCAGACGATCAGGAGCAGCTTCCGACAGCAAATATGTTGAAGAGCTTGAGCAGGAACTGCAGAAAGCAAAAGAAGAAACACGTACCACCCGCGAAGAGATGCAGACTGCCCATGAAGAACTTAAATCTACGAATGAAGAACTTCAGTCCACCAATGAGGAATTGCAATCCACCAACGAAGAACTGACGACTTCGAAAGAAGAAATGCAATCTATGAACGAAGAGCTTCAAAGTGTAAACGCAGAACAATCTCTCCGGCTGAGTGATTTCATGCGGGTGCATAATGACATGGAAAACCTGCTTAACAGCACCGAGATAGCGACAATCTTCCTGGATAACCATCTTCAGGTAAGAAGGTTCACCACCGGAGCCAACCGGCTTTTTAAACTTATCCCCGGAGATGTTGGAAGACCGCTGACTGATATTGTTTCAAACCTGAATTATCCGGACTTGTATGATCATGTGCAGGATGTGCTCCGAAAACTGATTTCAGTCGAAAACCAAGTGGCAACTTTGGATGGTCGCTGGTTCCTGGTACGCATAATGCCGTATCGCACCCTTGACAAAATGATCGATGGCGTAGTGATTACCTGTAACGATATTACCGCCTCACGGAAAGTGGAAGAAGAATTGCTGGAGAAAATTGCAAAGCTCGAAAGGCACATTTAAGACGGGCAAGGAGGCCTGGGGATGAGTGACATAATTAACAACGACACTAAATTACGGACGAAAGCTGTCGATACGCTGTCACCATCTGCAGGAGTTGAATACGGCGAACAGGACGTTAGACGGTTACTGCACGAGTTGCAGGTTCATCAGGTAGAGCTGGAATTACAAAACGCGGAACTCCGTAAAGTTAAAGAAGAAATGCTTGCAGAGAAAACCCTGAATGATGAATTTCTCAACTTTTTGGAGCAGACCAGCTCAAGACCTCTTGACGAGCCATACTTTAATAGACTGGCACACTACTTGGCAAAAAGCCTTGATATGGACTTTGTCTGCATCGACCGCCTTGAAGGTGACGGATTAACAGCCCGGACGGTTGCAGTATGGTGTGATGGCTCATTTGAGGACAACGTAACCTATGCCCTCAAAGATACCCCGTGCGGCAATGTTGTTGGTAAAACGGTCTGCTGTTTCCCCTCCAGGGTATGCCATTTGTTTCCGAACGACCAGGTACTTCAGGATCTGCGGGCAGAAAGTTATATCGGAGTGACACTCTGGAGCCAGGCCCACCAGCCGATCGGACTCATTGCTGTTATCAGTCGCCGGCCAGTAACGAACCGCGCGATGGCTGAATCAATTATGAAAATAGTAGGAATAAGTGCTGCCGGTGAAATCGAGCGGCTGGATGCTGAAGAGCATCAGAAGAATCTTGAGCAGCAGCTTGTCTTTGCACAAAAGCTTGAGAGCCTCGGTGTCTTGACAGGTGGTATCGCCCATGATTTTAACAATATTCTGGCGATAATAATGGGATATTGCTCTCTGATAAGAATGGATTTTGAAACCGCTAAGAATTACATCCCAGAGATGGAAAAAGCTGTTGATCGCGCGGCAGGACTGTGCCGTCAGATGCTGACGTATGCAGGGAAGGCACAAATAGTCAGTTCCAGCTTTGATTTTGTAGATCTGGTGTTTGAAATGGTTAAAATGTTGAAAGCCTCCTTACCTCATAATTCGGTAATAAAACTTGAAAGTCCGCCAAACATACCTCAAATGTCAGGTGATGCCAGTCAAATCCGGCAAATAGTCTTGAACCTGATCGTTAACGCATCAGAGGCTATTGGTGACTCTCAAGGCGAAATTCTGGTATCAATTTCAAAGATTGCAATCACACAACAGAGTAAGCCAGCTTTAGATCATCAGGGTAAAGCCATTTCCCCCGGTTGGTATACGTGCCTGGAAGTGACCGATAATGGGTGCGGCATGAGTAATGAAACGCGACAGAGAATTTTCGAGCCTTTTTATACAACAAAATTTACCGGGCGTGGATTGGGCATGTCGGCAGTGCTCGGTATTATAACTTCCCATGGAGGAGCATTACAGCTTTTTAGTCAGTCGGGACAGGGTACAACCTTTAAAATATATTTGCCTATCCCAGACGTTGAGTCTGCTGGAAATAATGCCGTTCAGGAGGCTTTACCAACTCCATGGACCGGTCACGGGACAGTCCTGCTGATAGAAGACGAAGACCGGCTAATGCTGATTGCAAAAGCCTTTTTACTAAATCTTGGCTTTACGGTTATTGAAGCATCAAATGGCAAGGAAGCACTAGAGTTGTATCATAAAAATTCCAGCGACATCTCCCTGGTCGTTACTGACGTGGGTATGCCAACAATGAACGGTTATGAACTGTTCATTGAACTGAAAAAACTAAAACCCGAGCTGCCAATTATTATATCCAGCGGTTTTGGTGATGAAGATATTTCGTCAAATTTATTTCGTCGGGATATAGCCGGGCTAATCAGCAAACCGTACCGTTTTGACCAGTTTCGTGATGTTCTGAGGAGGGTTGTAGAGGGAACAGAACTAGCACGTGCGTGAGGACAATTCTACTCATTTGCAGAATAAAATAACCCGTTACATAAGACAAGGATGCAAGTATCGAGGTAAGAATGCCACTTACGAGGTTCCTCCGTTCAGGTCCCGGCAGGCGCAACTCACGCATCGCCCACCTCGGGTATTTGACAGAAAATCGTCCGCTCGTTCAATAATATGGCATACGTAGGGTGAGGAACTCATTCGAAATCAAGCGCGCAATACGTGGCCATGTATGAGCGTATTTTTGACTCTGGCGTCTGAGTGCCCGTTACCAACAGGTATTCGGTGGCAGCAAGATGACAGCAGCACTTCTGGACAGGGTGATTCATCACGGTGAAATAATCGAAACCGGATATGAAAGCTGAAGGATCAGAACAAGGATTAACAGCTGAAAACAACTACTTGGGGTGGATTAACCTGTAATGCCGATGGTTGGGCATTTTTCAACGCCGATTGACAACTTGAAACGTAGTGGGCAGATTGGCTTGTTATTTGACGCTATGACATGTATAAAACTACTCCGTCTGAGCGGGTACCAGAGAATAAAGCGGGTGCCTAAGCGGTATCACTCTATTATATAAAAAAGTATATACTTTATTATTTAAGAGGTTACGTTAATTATGCTGCTGATGATAGATAATTACGACTCCTTTACTTTTAACATTGTCCAGTATTTCGGTCAGTTAGGTGAGGATGTACAGGTACATCGCAACGATAAAATATCACTTGCTGAAATTGAAACGTTGCGACCTGAACGGATTGTTATTTCACCCGGGCCCTGCTCACCGGAAGAAGCCGGAATTTCCGTTTCAGTAATCAAACATTTCGCGGGGAAGATTCCTATTCTGGGAGTGTGTCTTGGGCACCAGTCAATCGGATATGCCTTTGGCGGAACAATCCGAAGGAGCGAAACTCTCATGCACGGCAAGACTTCGCCAATTCTTCACACTGGCAAGGAGCTTTTTGCCGGGCTTCCAAATCCGTTTATGGCAACTCGTTACCATTCGCTGATTGTTGATCGCCCTTCTCTTCCCGATTGCCTGGAAACTACGGCGTGGATCGATAACGGTGAAATCATGGGATTGCGGCATAAAAATCTTCCGATATGGGGCGTGCAGTTTCATCCGGAATCCATACTTACTGAGAGCGGAATGGATCTCCTCAAAAATTTTCTGCATATCAGCAGCACCTGACAAAGTCTCTCAAACAGTCCGATTTACCGTCAATTTTTCCGTTGACTTTTCTTGGCAAGAATTGTTAGAGTGGCAATTCATTCAAGAACAAATTCAGGAGGAAGAAGTATGAAGTGTCAGACCGTACTTGCAGGTACCGAGTGTACCTTTTGGGGAAAACAGGGGTGTATATTTCCTGATGGTTCCTGCCAGACTATTGCAGAAAACTGTGAAGGGTGTGAGCGTGTGGTGACCGGCAGTATCGGTCAGGTTTGCAGCGCATATCCCGCACCAGCTAAAAAATGGATCGGCGGAATCTGTAACTTTGCTTCCCACGTTAAAGTTGACCTTTCAATTGCTGAACTGAAGATCAACCCTCTCAAGGCTTCCAAAAAGGCTGCAGGAGCCAAGAAGAAAAAATAGTTTCCAAGTTTCAATATAGTCTTGACCAAAGGGGGAATTTTTGTTCCCCCTTTTTTATTGAGGATTCTATGTCATTCACCACACTTACCTGTCCATCGTGCGGTTCCAGCGTAAAACAATTCCGTAATCCATTTCCGACCGTCGACATAATTATTGAGGTTGAAGGCGGAATCGTTCTGATTGAGCGGAAGAATGCTCCCCTGGGGTGGGCTCTGCCGGGAGGTTTTGTCGACTACGGAGAATCGCTTGAATCGGCCGCCATTCGGGAAGCTCTGGAAGAGACTACTCTGAAAATATCAGATCTTCGATTGTTGGGATGTTATTCAGATCCGGCGCGTGATGAGCGGATGCATACCATTTCTGCAGTGTATATTGCAAAGGGGTCTGGAGTTCCCTGTGCAGCCGACGATGCAATGAATCTTGCCATATTCAAATTGGATTCATTACCTGGGCAGCTCTGCTTTGACCATGCACGAATACTTGCCGATTATGTCGCGTCATCCCCGCCAGTTGACAAATAACCAGGATGTACGGCATTGCTGCCGGAACGCCTCTCGTATCGAGCACGTTAAATCTCTAGTGATAAAAAGTGTAACCGGGGTACTGCGTCTATCAGCCCGTTTTCATAACAGTATGTGTAATAGAGCATCAGCCCGGCCTGAGCTTGCTCATCCAACTGGTATGAGATATTATCCCGCCAGTAGGCAAGCAACCTGTCGCTTCCCATCCAACGGCACTCGGCAGTCTGAGCCGCAATTTGCTCCAACTGCTCGGGTGCCTTATTCTTAGCCTGAATCAACTGACAGGCGAGAGACCGCAACTCTTCCGTATCAGCAACCTCATTTCGACACAGCCAGAGCGCAAATACAAAGGGAAGACCGGTCCATGAATACCACAGGTCTCCAAGATCGTATGTATACAGACCCGACTCTTCCAAGGAAGCCCGTAAGGCAGAATCACCAATAAGCAGGAGCGCAGGGGATTCTGTCCCGAGAGCAGTTGTTCCTGAAGGAGCAACTTCATATGTACAGGAACAACCAAAACGATTTCGAAGCAGGATTTTAAGCAGGTTAACTGAGGTGGCAGATTCTGCACTGAGAAGTATTTTCACGCCGTCCAGCTTTTCTACCGGTACTTTTGAAAAGAGCAATACACTCGCCACCGCACCAACACTTGAGATGGACAACTGAGGCAGAATTGTGTATCGCTCCGGATGATATGCATATTCAATTGATGATGACGGACACACATCAATGTCACCAGCCAGTAATTTCCTGTTCAGCTCAGCCGGGACACCTGAAACAAATTCATAATCTGAGCACGGGAATAGTTTTCGCAAGACGTGGAAGAGCGGAGTACAGTTTGCATACTCTATCTGGCCAATCGTCAGCATCAACGTGTTGCGGAGTAGAGTTTGTCTGCATCGCCTTCTACTACGCGTATCCCTTCCCGTTCCAGCAATTCACCCGTTACCTGCCAATAGGTGGTCAGGGCGTTGGCATAGCCAACAACCGCTTTTATCTGATTACTTTTGGAAACGGCAAGATCGTTTTCAACATCCAGTACATCTTTGGTTGTTGCCAGACCAACTTCATTTTTTCGTATAAACGCCTTCAATCGCTCTTCCGCAAACGCTGTTCCCCGGTCTGCAACTTCTATTTGCTTATATCCAGCGGCAATCCCGCGGATTGCCGCTTTAACTTCTTTAGAAGAATTTTCTTCAAGAGCACGTAACTGAACAGTAAGCTGTTCTGATTTCAATTTGCTTTTGCGATATTCATTTTCAGCCGCACCATTCCCTAGTGGGTAACTGAAGTTGAGGCCGACACTCCAAACCGGATAATCAAACGTCAGAACTTTATCCATATTTTTTTGATATTCCCTATCAAGCCCTGTCAACTGGGTTGAAGCGGTGAGAGCAAGATCTGGGCGGGTTTTCTGGCTCAGGTTTCTGGTTTGAAATTCATTCAGTTCCAGATTACGTTTCTGTTCACGAATATCAGGGCGGTTTAATGCCTTTTGAATCGCGTCACTCTCGATTACGTCAATGCGCTCTCGCGGAGGGAGGTCAACCGTTTGAAGATCACTAACCTCGGCATCTATCTGCAACAGCAGTCGGAGCACATCGACCTGATCACTCACCGCCCGCTCTGCGTCGATAAGCTCTTTTTCTCGGGTGACTGCACCGAACTCTGCGTTAAGAATTTCCATTGCCGGCAGGACTCCGGCCGTTACCCGCGCCCGGGTTTCGGAAAGTATTTTTCGCGACAATTCCAGGGAAACTTTTTTTACATCTCGCTCTTCGCGTAGACTATGAAGTTTGTAGTATTCCGTGCGAACCTGCGCGACAGTTGACAATAAGCGGGAGTTGTAGCGCTCAAGTGATGCGAATTTTGATGATCGGGAGACGTTGATTGCAATCTCGGTTGCTTCACGTCCCATATTATTCAGAAGTGGCTGACTAATGCTGACTCCCACCCCGGTCTGCCAACCGGTGACAACATTACTGTTTGTATATCCGTTGTTGAATATAATTGAAGCGGTACCTCCTGTCCAAAGGAGTTGGCTGATTGACGAATTAAGAGTAAGAGCTTTTGAGTTAACAGCTTTGCCCGCTGAACTGAAAGTTTCAGTAGAAGATTCAGTATAATTGGTCTCAAGCGCAAGAACAGGATCATATATTGAGCGGTAGCGGTTTATATCAGCTTCGAACTGGGCAGGATTATAGAGCTCAGCACGCACATCAAGATTTTTTTCTACAGCCATACGAATGGCAGCATTCAACGTCAATGAAAGAGGAACCTCTAAACAATAGACTGTAGCTGGGAGCGACAGAAATAATGACAGTAAAATCGGCAAGCGCACGTTACGATTCCTTTCAAAAAAACAGGCGAGATCAATCAAGACCTCGCCTTTATAACATAGTTTATGTCAAATATTAATCTCTGTTTTCTATATAGTCCGCGTAATCATCAGCTGAAAGGAGATTTTTCAACTCTTCTGGATCATCAAGTGAAACTTCAACCAACCAGGCACCATCGTATGGATCATCATTTAGCAGTTCCGGGTTTTCGATCGCTTCGTGATTTACACTCTGCACCGTTCCGCTGAACGGTGCATAAATCGATGAAACCGTCTTCTGAGCTTCAATAGAGCCAATTGAATCATCCTGCTCTATCTCATCTCCCTCGTCAGGCAATTCAACACCACTAATTGTACCCAACTCCTCCTGGGCAAAATCGGTAATGCCAATAACAGCAGAACCATTCTCGATTCTGACCCAGATATGTTCCTTCGAATATTTCAGTTCATCTGGAAAGTCCATGGCAGTTACTCCAGCACAATTCTTTCAAGAAAAGAGGTGTCAATATCGCCCTCAATAAAATCCTTATGGGCCATAATACGCTTGTGGAAAAAGATTGTCGTTTTAATTCCTTCGATTCTAAATTCGTCAAGCGCACGAGCCATCCGCTTGATTGCTTCTTCACGGGTATCAGCGTGAACAATAAGCTTCCCAATCAGTGAGTCATAATTCGGGACGACTGAATACTGATCATAGACAAATGAATCAACACGGACACCAAGGCCTCCCGGAGGGTGATACGCAGTAATTTTGCCGGGACACGGTGTAAACTTAAAGGGATCTTCTGCATTGATGCGGCACTCGATTGCGTGCCCTCTGATCTGTATATCATCCTGTTTGTAACGCAGTGGTATACCTGCGGCAGAACGAATCTGTTCACGGACCAGGTCTACTCCGGTAATCATTTCCGTCACTGGATGCTCGACCTGTATGCGGGTATTCATCTCCATAAAATAAAAATTATTCTGTTTGTCTACCAGAAACTCTACTGTACCTGCGCTGTTATACCCAACAGCGGCAGCAGCCCTCACTGCAGCTTCACCCATAGCCTTGCGGATTTCGGGAGTGACAACGGTCGAAGGTGCCTCCTCTATCAATTTCTGGTGACGACGCTGGATTGAACAGTCTCGCTCACCCAGGTGAATAACATTGCCATGTTTATCTCCCAGAACCTGGATTTCAACGTGACGGGGTTTTTCACAGTATCGCTCAATATAGACTTCCGGGTTACCAAAACCTGACTGTGCTTCAGCACGAGCGGTAGCAAATGCATTCGGCAGAGCTGCCTGTGAATGAACGATTTTCATACCACGGCCACCACCGCCTGCTGTGGCCTTGATGATAACCGGAAAACCTATTTCCTTTGCGACCTTGACAGCATCTTCTACCGACTTGACGCCCTCTTTTGTTCCCGGCAGAATCGGCACACCCTGTTTGATGACTGCCTGACGAGCACTTATTTTATCGCCCATAATACGCATACTTTCAGCTGTCGGACCAATGAAAGTAATACCGCACTTTTCACAAACCTCGGCAAAATCAGCATTTTCAGAGAGAAACCCGTACCCGGGGTGAATCGCTTCGGCATCAGTCAATTCAGCGGCGCTGATAATGGCATTAATATTGAGATAACTCAGGGCACTTGGTGGAGGCCCGATACAGACACTCTCATCAGCCAACTTGACATGGAGTGAGTGAATGTCGGCCTGAGAATAGACCGCCACCGTTTTAATACCCAATTCCTTGCAAGCCCTGATAATCCTGACGGCAATTTCACCGCGATTAGCAATAAGTACTTTATGAAACATGAAGGCGAACCCCGCTTGAGTTAGTTAAAAGCTGATATCAGATGTTACGCAGAAGACAACTTCGGTAACAAACCTGTCCCTGATAATCAGGAGTAGGAAAATTAAAGTTTCTGGATTACAAACAGCGGATCACCGAACTCTACCGCCTGAGCATTGTCTTTGCAAATTTTTATAATCTTGCATTTACACTCTGCTTCAATCTCGTTCATCAGTTTCATTGCTTCAACAATACAGAGGACCTGCCCCTTCTCTACCACCTGGCCGACCGTAACATAAGGATCTGATTCCGGACCGGGTGCTGCGTAAAATGTCCCTACGATCGGAGAATTCAAGGTATCGCCAGCCTCTGCTGCAGGTGCAGCAACAGGCGGGGAAGATGCTGCGGGCGCGGAAACCGGAGCCGGTTGATAGTTTTGCGGGGCATACTGCTGAACAGCCGGAGCACCTACCGTAACATACTCAGTCTTCTGACCACGCTTAATGATAATTTTTTCGTCGGAATTATCCATTTCAAACTCAGTTATGTCAGTTTCAGTCACAAGCTTTATCAGCAATCTCAAGTCCTTGATATCCATGCAAAATGTCTCCTTTTTCTGTCACTCTTGAAAGTGGTCTATTTGAATTCTACAAAACAAGCAATTGTTTATCGGCACACGTAAGAACATCACAGCCGTTGTCAGTCACTACAACGGTATCCTCAATTCTGACACCTCCAAAACCGGGAATATAGATGCCGGGCTCTATCGTGATAACCATTCCCGTTTCCAGTACGGCAGCACTTCGCGGAGAAAGTGTCGGCGGTTCGTGAATTTCCAGGCCGACTCCATGCCCTAATCCATGCCCGAAAAAATCACCGTACCCTTTTTCACAAATAAATGACCGGGCAACTTCATCAAGGTCCTTGCAGCTGATGCCCGCTCTCACAGCTTCAATTGCGCGGTCATGAGCATCCTTTACTATCGAATGAATCTCCTGCTCACGGAGATTCGGCTGGCCGCACGCAACGGTGACAGTTTCATCAGAATGGTACCCATTTTGTAACGCACCAAAATCGATTGTTACCAGATCACCAGATGCAATGATTTTGTTGCTGGCTCTCCCATGGGGCATTGCGCCCCGCTCTCCGGATGCAACAATAAAATCAAACGCCTTGCCGTCTGCTCCACGCCGCCGCATCTCAAACTCAAGCGCCAGCGCAATCTCAACCTCCTGAACACCAGGTTTAATCAAATGTAAAACGGCGGTTAGAGCATGTGAAGAGAGGGTGGCAACAGATCGCAACAATTCAATTTCTGAAGCATCTTTGCAAATACGGATTTCATCAAGTATGGGCCCAATCTCAACGAGTTCAATTCGGTCAAGCTTCTCTGATAACCTTCGGAATGAACTGACAGTCGTATGAGATGCTTCGAATCCTATCCGATCAAGGCCAAATTCATCAGCCAGAGCAGCAATTGTGTCAATTCTGACGGCACCGCATTCTCTGACCTCAGCACCGTGCACCTCTTCAGCAGCTTGAGCGGTATAGCGGGAATCACACAAAAACCATGAAGTCTCCGGCGATATCAGCAGCGCTCCTTCAGAACCGCTGAAGCCGCACAGATAGCGGATATTTTTAAGGTCGGTAACAAGAACAGCTTTCAACGCGTATTCTTCAAAGAACGGCTTCAGACGAGAGCGCCTGTTTTTTAGCATAGATGAAACCCTAACTACAATCAGTTTTTATTCGGCAGTAATACCAATAAGATGCATGGGATATCACTATTTATTTTTAATATAATCAAATAATGCCCGCAAGCCGAGCAGGTAACTGTCACAACCGAAACCGCATATCTGGCCAATCGCAATTGGGGCAATTAAACTCGTATGGCGAAACGCTTCCCTGCTGTGAACATTGGAGAGATGAACCTCAACTGCCGGAAGAGCAACAGCCGACAGGGCATCGCGAAGAGCAATACTGGTATGAGTATACGCGGCCGGGTTAATCAAAATGCCGTGACAGGTGCCCATGGCTTCCTGGATGGCAGTTATAAGCTCACCTTCAGTGTTTGATTGAAAAAAAGAAAGCTCACACCCCAACTCCCGGGACAGCATGTCAAGGGAATCGTTAATGTCCGCAAGAGTCCGGTTGCCGTATATCCCTGGCTCACGTTTTCCAAGAAGGTTAAGGTTCGGGCCGTGCAGCACCAGAATGTTCATTGTCATGAAAGCTCCTGTAGCATTTCAAAGGCTCTGAGCTTAAGCAAATAGCGTCCTTTACCGCTATTGCCATCCCGCTTTAAAATTAGTGCGGCAAACAAATCATCATTTAAAACTCTGACAATGACACTTGTGCGAGCGGTTGAAATGGAGACCTCTTCAAGTTCACCCATCTTGATAACGGTAACAGCACGTTTGATTTCTTTAAGCACCGTTGCATACTCAACTGACAACAGCTGCATATCGAACTCTGACTGGTCAACAGTCACCTCATCAATCGGAATTCCGTCATACGCCATTATAACTGCGGCAAGAGAACCATCTACGGTCTGGACAATCGTGTTCAGCGAATCTCTCAGCGACATGACTTTATCCTCCTGATATTTTCAAGCCACCCGTCAAGTGTAGCGAGTGCATTATCAGCAACTCCTTGAGAAGGCAGCTGAGATGTGTCACTCGTGTATTCTGTTGAAGCTTTGAGCGTATGTAGTTCTTCAACCTTGGGGTCAGACGCATATTCAGGAAACTCAACTAAATCGGCCGTCGGAGAAAATAAGT
The DNA here is from genome assembly GCA_028688955.1 of Desulfuromonadaceae bacterium. Taxonomy (GTDB): domain Bacteria; phylum Desulfobacterota; class Desulfuromonadia; order Geobacterales; family Pseudopelobacteraceae; genus JACRCG01. Next base: position 18,282 of record JAQTXD010000014.1, on the reverse strand, counting down.
CAGGCAGTGTACTGACAGCAGACTTATTATCAGCTGCAAGGTCACTTGAATCTTCAATCGGCAAATCAGATTCTACCGGGCGTGAGTCCAAAGCCTCAAGCTCAATGACTCGTGCTTCAGTTGCCCGATCCAAGGGATTTTCCAAAAGAATGGCACGATATATTTCGAGCGCCTTCTGAACAAAACCCTGGCGAACATACAACTCAGCCAAAGTTCCGGTCGAGAGTGGATCATGATGCAGAGCCGTTGGGGCATCTGTCATTGAAGGGGTATGTTGGACACACGATTCAGT
>JAQTXD010000014.1:0-17980 GCA_028688955.1 Desulfuromonadaceae bacterium | reverse complement strand
CGAGATCTTCAATAATTTCTTCGTCATCCTCATCAGCCTCAAGAGTTACCTCAAACGATCCAGCTGATCGTTCGAGAGATTCCAGCTCAATTCGGCATTCATCATCATCGGGCGCAAATTCCAGTGCCGTGCGGAATGCACGGAATGCGGCGGCACGATTACCTCCATCAGCTGAAAGACGACCAAGCAGTTTTTGTGAAGATATGTCCTCGGGCATGGCTTTGGTAACCAGCTGAAGAGCCGTTAAAGCTTCGTCATTGAGGCCCTTGGCATAACATGCCAGAGCAAGAGCACGTTGACCAGACAGGTAACCGGGATGTTTATGTACCCCCTGACGAGCACAATGAAGGGCATCATCAATCAGTCCTACCTTCAGGTACACTCCAGACAATCGGGCAAAACAATAGGAATCCGGTGATTTTGCCAATTGTTCCTCAAGATTTTTGATGTCAGTCCAGAATGAAGCTGAATCACGCATAATCAAGCCTCCAACCCGCCTAGTGTGAGCAGTTCTTCAGGAGTATGGTGCACCATGGCATACATGCCGATACCCGAATTGCAGATAAAAGTGATAGTACCGCCCTTTGACTTTTTGTCAGCAGCGACAACAGATAAAAGTTCCTGCCGGTTAAACTGCGGAACGGTAACGGGAAGACCAAACTGGACAATAAGAGAACGAATCCGTGAATACTCTTCCTGAGTACAAAGACCCTTAGCGACCGATACACGTGCTGCCAAAACCATCCCTATGGCTACAGCCTCCCCATGAACAAGGCCGCAATAGCCGGAAAGGGATTCAAAGGCATGTCCGAGCGTGTGGCCATAATTCAAAATGGCACGCAGACCGGACTCCTTTTCGTCGAGTTCAACCACCTGAGCCTTCAACTGACATGACTGCAGAATGATTTTAATCAGAACATCCGGGTCCATCGCCATAATGGCAGCGGTGCTCGCTTCAATAAAATCAAAAAAAGCGTGGTCAATCGCTACTCCGTATTTAATAACTTCGGCAATTCCGGCACGGAAGTGACGCCGGTCGAGAGTTGTAAGTGTATCAACATCAATCAGCACAAGACGTGGTTGATAGAATGCGCCGATCAGATTTTTACCTTTTGGATGATCGATACCGGTCTTCCCTCCGACACTGCTGTCTACCTGGGCTAGCAACGTCGTTGGTACCTGAACAAACGGGATGCCTCTCAACCATGTTGCAGCAGCATAACCGGCCACATCACCGACAACGCCGCCGCCAAGCGCAACCACAAAGGAACTGCGATCAACACCTGCATCAAGCAGGTCATCATAAATTTTATTAAGAGTCGTACTGTTCTTGTACTCCTCACCATCCGGCATCTCTATCTGTACGACTGAATATCCGGCAGAGGCCAGTGAACTGACAACAGCAGCGCCATACAATCCTGAAACGGTTGGGTTGGAAATAACGGCTGCGGTACCCTTCAGCCCGGCATCACGGCATTGCTGACCGAGAGAGGCAAGGGCACCACGCTCAACAATAATGTTATAACTGCTGTCACCCAGATTAACCGTTAATACATTCACGCTGATAGTCCCTTCAAACGGCACAGAATCTCTGCCGCAACATCTTCCACGGATTTCCCATCCGTGTCAATTCTAATATCGGCGTCTGCATAAAATTGTTCGCGCTCATGAATCAGCGCATCTGCGCGCTTTGCGGCATCTTCACCGGCAAGCAAAGGCCGGCTTTTACACCCTTTCAGCCTGGCCATCACCTGTTCCAAAGTCACCTTAAGATTGACTATCACTCCCCGGCTCCGCATCATCGTACGATTCTGCGAGGAAAGCACCGCACCGCCGCCGGTCGCAATGACACATCTTTCTCCTGCGGATAATACATGTTTCAGTTGAGCGCTCTCCAGCGTCCGAAAAGCCTGTTCGCCATCTCTGGCAAACACATCATTGATCGAACAGCCTGCAGCTGAGACAATTTCGGCGTCAAGATCAATAAATCGAACATTCAGCAATTCAGCAACTCTTCTACCGACAGTACTTTTTCCGCTTCCCATAAAACCTGTCAGGATTATCAGACGTTCAGACATTACGTACCTGTTCAAGATAGCCTTCCAGATTCCTCTTGATTTCCACTATCGAATCACCACCAAATTTTTCAAGCAGTGCATTGGCAATTTCGATTGCGACAACCGCTTCTGCCACAACGAGCGCAGCCGGCACAGCACATGTATCTGACCGTTCCACGGTGGCTTCGAACGGCTCGTGGGTAAGCATATCTACCGAGCGGAGCGGCGAATACAGGGTGGGAATCGGTTTCATGGCCGCTCGAACAATGATTGGTTCACCATTTGTCATCCCCCCTTCCAGCCCACCCGCATTATTACTCATGCGGCGATAACCATTCTGGTAATAGATTTCGTCATGAACCTGTGAACCGGGCCGGCGGGTTGCTTCAAAACCAATTCCGACTTCAACCCCCTTTATGGCCTGAATGCTCATCAGCGCCATCGCAAGTCGACCATCCAGCTTCCGGTCCCACTGTACATAACTCCCCAAACCGGGAGGGGCTCCAAGAACCTGTACCTCAACGACTCCGCCCAGGGTGTCGCCGCCAGACTGAGCGGCATCAATGGCACGCTTCATTTCGAGTTCCGCCGTTGCATCACAACAGGAAGTCTCTGATTTTGCAGCTCGATGCCATAACGTTTCAAACGATTCCTGAGGGGTCGTGGCGCAGATTCCACCGAGTTCTACAACAAACCCCCCCACTCTGATGCCAAATTCAGCCAGCAACGCTTTTGCGACTCCACCGACAGCAACACGAGCAGCCGTTTCGCGCCCACTGGAACGCTCCAGCACATTGCGGACATCGCTGTGATTATATTTCATGGCCCCGGATAAATCGGCATGACCGGGACGAGGACGAGTTACAGCACTGGAATCGTCACGAAACTCCGGAAGCGACGACATTTTCTCGCACCAGTTTTCCCAGTCACGGTTTTTCACGACCAGAGTGACCGGAGCCCCAATGGTTTCCCCCCAACGCACACCGGACATGATCTGAGCGGAATCCTTTTCAATTTTCATCCGGTCACCGCGACCATACCCCAATTGTCGCCTTTCAAGATCATGATTCAGGGTTTCAACAGAAAGATGCATTCCGGCCGGAAGACCTTCAATAACAGCAGTCAGCTGAGGTCCGTGGGACTCACCAGCTGTCAAGTAACGAAATACACGCATAAAAAAACCTCCGCAGTTGATTCAAAGCGGAGGCAAAGTAGCATTTATGATGGGATTACGGCAAGATAAAAGAGGTCGGAATCAATAGTACTCTTCCTCATACAGCGGCACTTCGTCCAGAAAACCGGGGCGTTTGCTGGCATGGGCAAGTGCAGAATCCACATCGCTGATCAATCGCTCTCTGTCTTTGGGATAACTGCCTGCTAAATTCAGAAAATTTGACACGTGATTCGAACGGAGAATGGTTTTTGCCGGATGTAAATGATGCAGCATTTCCCGCGCCTCAAGCATTAATTCTCGACGGGTGCAGTGTTGAAGTGAGCGAAAGAAATCATCATTGTGGCGAAGAAACATCGTCAATAACGAAAAGTATTCCGGATTAACACGGTTAACCCACGCTGCAGTTGCCTGTGCGTGCTTCAGGCTGCGTTCCCGCCCTGCCAGACCAAGTATGGCTGTTACCGAAAGTTTCATTCCGGATGCTCGAGCCATACAGGCAAGCTCCGCCATCCGTTCGGCAGTAAATCCTTTATCAACATTCTGCAGGGTCTCGTTGTCGCCCGACTCTAATCCAAAATAGAGAATCTTAAGTTGTTTGGAACGCAACTGAACTAATTGTTCTGGGCTTTTGGTGGTCAGACTTTTTGGAGACGCGTAGGAAGATACTCGCGTCAAGCCGGGAAACGCCGATGAGAGAGCATCGAGAATCGTGCAAAGATCCTCAAACGGGTAGACGATGGCATCTCCATCTGCAAGAAAGACCCGGTCAATCCGAGATCGGTAGGACTCAGGAATTTCGTTGATTTCCTTTAGAATTTCAGACAACTGGCGAATCCTAAATTTCTTTCCCTTGTACATACCACAAAATCTGCATTGATTCTGAGAGCAGCCGATTGTGATCTGGAATATCAGACTTCTAGCTTCACTGGGAGGGCGAAATAATGGTTCAATATAGTGCGGCATCCGTTAAATCCTCATCTTATTAGAATTTAATATCAAGCCCTATACCGATGGATTGAGGCGCTGTACGCAGATCACTTCGCTGTTGTTCTGGAGTGACGGTAAGGTATTTATATTCAAGCTTCAAAATTGAGTTTATGCCGAAAAAATAATTAAACCCAAACTGTGCAGCCATTCCGGTTCTCAGTTTTGTTATATCACCCGTCCATGCATCAGGTTGGTAGGTATACGCAAGCCCCGTACCCATATACGGCATGAAATCTTTCGCTATTTTAAATCCGTACCGTGCGGTGACAATGCCCGGTTCAGGTTCCTTTGCATCTGAAGGAGCGGAGGTAAGATGTCCTCCGCCGAGGGAAAACTGGTGATTACCGTCAGCTGCACGACACATGACGACGTACATAAACACCATGATAAAAGCAAGTAACACCTGTGTATTTGATATTGATTGACGTCCCATGTTACATCATACGCCCTTTCAAACGATTCAGGACTGTTGAGACACTCGCGCGAGTGAGCGTTCATGCAAAATCCGGGCATAATTAATTTCGCGCATAACTCCTTTTACGTCGGCAGGAGAGTCACTCTGTACAAAAAGACCGGTTAACTCCGATGAAGGACTGAGGGCACCACTCGCGTAGAGTTTCCATATTTCTCTCCCATAGTCTGTAGAGAGTAGTTCAGGGGCAAACCGACCAAAATAAGCTGTTATATTGGCAACGTCCCGCTCAAGCATACTGCGTGCATTATTATTGCCCGAGGCATTAACTGCCTGAGGCAGATCGATAATAACAAGACCGTTTTTACCAACAAGTACATTGTATTCCGACAGGTCACCATGGATTATGCCTGCACACAACATCAGGACAATGCTTTTTATTATCTCCCGATGATACTCACGGGCCTTGGCACCAGTCAAACGGACATCATTAAGTCTTGGAGCACCGTTGCCTTCATCATCAACGACAAACTCCATCAACAGAATTCCTTCAGTATAATCGTAAACTTCCGGAACACGCACACCCGAGGCCGCAAGTGTTCTCAGTGCGTCAACTTCGGAATTTTTCCAGGCTTCCTCCGTCTCCCTGCGACCAAACTTTGAGTTTTTCTGCATGGCACGTGACTGACGACTGTTTCGCCCTTTTCGCCCTTCCTGATATTGAGACAATTGGCTGAAACTGCGTGAACGAGCATCTTTGTACACCTTGGCACAGCACAGTTCACCTTTTGATTGAACGACATAAACATCAGCTTCCTTACCACTCATCAAGCGGGATACAACTTCATCAACCACACCGTTACGGACAAGTATGTCAAAACATTCAGGTGCTTTCATAAATTTATGACCAACTTCGTTGTAACAATTCCAAATTGACGCATGTACGATTCCTTTAAGGTATAACCACTGCAGCCCCATTGCATAATGAAACGGATGATGTATCAGACGAGCATCTCTTACTGGAATGATACGTACACATAATACTCGTATTACACGAAAGGCCCGGTGCGTAAACATCGGGCCTTTCGTGTAACCGTTTATACTTGTACCATTTTATGCACTTGCTGCCAAGGCCTTCTCAAACCCGATACTGAATGCTTTCCTGTTAAGTTCAAGAAAAGCTTCCGGAACACTTGAAAGAACAGCTTTTTCGGCATTTTCACGGCTGACCTGGCCGGACAATGCGACCATTGCGCCCAGTGCAACGATGTTGGCAACGATCTCGCGACCAACATCATTTTTTGCCGTATTGATAATCGGGAAAGATACGACTTTGAATTTGCCATCAGCCGGCAGTTTAGTTACAAGGTCAGAGTCCACCAACAGGATTCCTCCCTCTTTGAGATCGTGTGTGTACTTGTCACACGCTTCCTGAGTCATTGCCAACAGCGCGTCAACCGTCGTAGCTTTCGGATAATCAATCGGTCCGTCAGAAATAATTACTTCTGATTTAGATGATCCGCCACGGGCTTCAGGACCATAACTTTGAGACTGAACGGCCTGCTTCCCTTCGTAAATCGAAGCGGCTTTGGCCATAATAATCCCGGCGGTGATCAGACCCTGCCCACCTGAACCGGAAAACCTGAGTTCATATCTTGACATGAATATATCGCTCCTTTTCCTGTAATTGTTACTTGGCAGCCTGGGCACGCTCAATAACTTTAGCGTACTCGGCAGTATACTCAGGCTTGGTTTCATCCTTGTAAAGAACACCGGTCAGAACTTTGCCCTGAAGTTGCTCAGCAGTCATTTTCTCAGCTGCTTTAACCGGCACGGCAACTTCTTTCAGGCGGTTCATCATTTCAATGACCGACTTGTATTTGTTGCGGCGACCGTAGGTAGTCGGGCAGTCATCGAGAATCTCTACAACCGAGAAACCTTTATGCTGAATAGCTTCTACTATCAGTTTGTCAATCTGGTTTGCGTGGAACGCAGTACCACGGGCAACAAAGGTAGCGCCTGCACCAATTGCCAATTTGGCAATATCAAAACCTGGATCTGGGTTACCATACGGAGTGGTGGAAGCTTTGTGGCCGGTCGGTGTACATTGTGAGAACTGTCCGCCGGTCATACCGTAAATGTAGTTGTTCATGATGATGTAAGTCATATTGATGTTACGACGGCACGCATGGATGAAGTGATTGCCGCCGATTGCGGTCCCGTCGCCGTCTCCGCCGACAAGAATAACATTCATTTCAGGCTTGGCCATTTTAACACCGGTTGCAAATGCAGCGGCACGACCATGAGCAGTATGCAGCGTACAGCAATCGATATAACCGGGAAGACGCGAAGCGCAACCGATACCGGATACTACTGCAGTTTCTTCTTTTTTAAGCTGAAGCGTTTCCATCGCACGGATAAGACCCTTCATAACGATACCGTGACCACAGCCAGGGCACCAGATATGGGGAAGTTTTCCGGGGCGTATCCATTTATCATAATCAAAAGCCATATTATTTAACCTCCTTAATCTTTTCGAGGATCTGGTCAGGATTGATCGGTTCGCCATCAACACGGAAAATCCCGAGAACCGGAACCTTACCCTGAGCACAACGCTCAAGTTCAAGCGAGCACATACCCAGGTTCATCTCTGGTATAACGATGCCTTTAACTTTACCGGCCAGAGCTTTGATCTGTTTATCAGGAAACGGCCAGAACGTTTTAATGCGGAACATACCGGCTTTGATTCCCTGTTCACGGGCAATATTGACCGCAAATCGTGCTGAACGGGAGGTTGAACCGTAGGCAACAACAACAACATCTGCATCTTCCAGCAGGTACTCTTCAAACGTGACGATATCGTCGATGTTTGCATCTACCTTGCGGATCTGACGCTCTTCCTCAGCCTGAACGATCTCTGCCTTGGTAGTAGGGAAGCCATCCTGCATTTTGTTGAGACCGGTAACATGGAACTTGTAGCCGGAACCAAAAGAAGCCAGAGGAGGGACATCACCAAAGCTTGTGTCATACGGTTTGTACTGCGCCGGTGGCACTGTTGGTGATTTACGCGGTGTGACTTCTATCTCGCCCGGCTCCGGGAAGACAATACGCTCACGCATGTGAGCGACGATCTCATCAGGCATAACCATGACCGGAGTACGATACTTTTCGGCCAGATTAAAGGCACGAATAACCTCTTCGTACGTTTCCTGGACGGAAGCAGGTGTCAGGCAGATAGCAGGATGGTCACCATGTGTTCCCCATTTGGCACACATAACATCGGACTGGGAAGGGCCTGTAGGCATACCGGTAGATGGTCCGCCACGCATGACGTTGTACACGACACATGGAATTTCAGCGATACATCCATAACCGATCAGTTCCTGCTTCAAAGAGAGGCCGGGGCCTGAAGTTGAAGTCATTACTTTTCCACCGGCAAGAGCACCACCAAGAATTGCAGCCATGGCTCCAATCTCGTCTTCCATCTGTAAGAATTTCCCGCCAACTTTAGGTAGTTCAGATGACAGTACTTCAGAAACTTCTGTCGAAGGGGTAATCGGGTAACCTGCAAAGAAGTCGCAACCGGCATATAATGCACCATGTGCGGCAGCTTCATTACCCTGGAGAAACGCTACTTTTTTGGACACTGTTCATTTCCTCCTGTAAATTTATTCGGTTATGACTTTGATAGCGAAGTCTGGGCAACGCAATTCGCACTGCATACATTTGATACAGGCTTCAAGATTCTTGACAGAGGCGTAAAAGCCCTTCATTTCAAGTACGTCTTTAGGGCAAAATTCAACACAAATATGGCACCCCTTGCAGTACTTCTCGATAATCTCAATTTTAGGCAATGTTTTTTCCATCTAGGGAGACTCCTTTATTCCGTAATAAAAGGTGGTAAATACAGGTTCTAAATGTAGCAAAAGAAGGGCGCACACTTCCACCCTTCTTTCACCGACTTCCAGACACCTGGAATCAAATACTATTTCATGCTTCCTACCAGTTCCTTAACAGCAGCAACTGATTTGTCCATCATGGCCTGCTCAGCTGCATCAAGCTTGAACTGAATGATTCTTTCAACGCCATTCTCACCCAATACGGCCGGAACACCTACGTAGAAACCGTTGACTCCGAACTCACCCTGCAGGAAGCAGCATGTCGGCAGTACGCGTTTTTGGTCTTTGAGGATCGATTCAGCCATAGCGATTGCAGAAGATGCCGGTGAGTAGAATGCCGAACCGGTTTTCAACAGAGCAACAACTTCGCCGCCGGCACCACGGGTACGTTTAACCATGGCTTCCATAACTTCTTTGCCCTTCTCAGCACCATATTTCTGCTCAAGAAGCTCAGTGACAGGAATACCGTTTACGCTCGCATAACGAACCAATGGCACCATATCATCACCGTGACCACCAAGAGTCATAGCAGTTACATCCTTTACTGACACACCCAACTCCCACGCGATAAAGCTGGCAAAGCGGGCTGAATCGAGTACACCGGCCTGGCCGATAACGCGATTGTAAGGGAATCCGGTGATTTTCTGGCAGAGGGTAACCATAGCGTCAAGCGGATTGGATATAACGATAATGATAGAGTCAGGAGCGTATGCTTTGATACCTTCGGCAACCGAAGTCATGATCTTTGAATTGACTTCGATCAGGTCGTCGCGACTCATGCCCGGTTTACGTGGCAGGCCTGCAGTAACGATAACAACATCCGAGCCTTTGATGTCTTCGTAGCTGTTGGTGCCTTTCAGGTTTACATCGTAACGATCGACAGGGCCGACTTCAGCAATGTCAAGCATCTTTCCCTGTGGCAATCCTTCAACAATGTCAAAAAGGACAACATCACCAAGCTCACGCAATGCACAAAGCTGAGCGAGAACGCCACCAATCTGTCCGCCACCGATAAGTGAAATCTTTTTACGAGCCATACTTTTACCTCCTCTTTTGTTTTTTGTAAAATAAGGCAGGAGTTATATCTCCAGCCCCTGCTAATTGCAACAAAATTACATATTTTCAATCAGAGCATCGGCAAAGCCAGAACATGAAAGAAGTGTTGCTCCCTGCATCATTCTTTCAAAATCGTACGTAACCCGCTTCTGACCAATCGTTCTGTCGAGAGTTTTGACTATAAGATCAGCTGCTTCCTGCCACCCGAGATATTCGAACATCATCACACCGGAGAGGATGACAGAGCCGGGATTTACTTTATCAAGATTCGCATACTTCGGTGCTGTACCATGGGTAGCCTCAAATATGGCATGCCCTGTTTTATAGTTTATATTTGCTCCAGGCGCCATACCAATGCCCCCGACCTGGGCAGCCAAAACATCTGAAAGAAAATCTCCTTCAAGGTTCATAGTAGCGACAACGTCAAATTCCTTTGCTCGTGTCAGGACCTGCTGGAGCATTATGTCGAAAATTGTATCCTTGATCATCAGCAGTTTTTTAAACTTGCCATTGCCATGACTCGGCAGGAGATCAAGAGCCGCTTCAACTTCTTTCCTGATGTCACTCTGCTGTTCCGGCGTCATCATGTCATAGCCGGAATCGATCATTTTTGCATTTTCTTCAACAGACAACCGCGGATTACGATCGTGGTTACTGATAATCCATGATTCTCGCTCTGTGATCACCTGAGAGCGAAATTCCGAAGTTGCAAGTTCATATCCCCAATCCTTGAAAGCCCCCTCGGTGAATTTCATGATATTGCCCTTATGGACAATGGTAACCGACTTGCGTTTATGCTTCAGTGCATACCGAATCGCCGCCCTGATCAAACGTTCTGATCCTTCCCGGGAAATAGCCTTGATGCCGATTGAAGAACTTCCGGGAAAGCGGATTTTACTGACCCCCATTTCCGTAGTCAGAAAACGGATTATTTTCTCACACTCAAATGTGCCGGTCATCCACTCAATGCCGGTATAGTTATCTTCACAGTTTTCGCGAAAAATGACCATATCTACATCTTCCGGTTTTTTTACCGGAGTCGGGACACCCTGAAAATATCGCACCGGGCGCAGACAGGTGTACAGATCAAGCAGTTGCCGGAGGGTCACAATCAATGAACGGATTTCACCACCAATCGGCGTAGTCAATGGACCTTTGATACCGACAAGAAACTCCCTGAAAGCATCAACAGTATCATCAGGCAGCCAGGCTTTATCACCCATGTCCTTACGGAACAGGTTAAACGGCTTTTCACCCGCATAAACTTCCATCCAACTGATTTTTTTTGAGCCACCGTAGGCTTTACCTACGGCGGCATCAAAAACCCGCACTGAAGCTTTCCAGATATCAACACCGGAACCGTCGCCTTCTATAAAGGGGATGATCGGGTTATCCGGCACATTGAGCATGCCGTTGTTTCCCATGGTGATCTTTTCCCCGGAAGGGACTGTAACATAGGTGTATTTCATCTAGATCAGTGAACGACTACATATAATTATAAAAGAGCACAGGTCCACAAATCGGTTATGCAATAGCGTTGATGATAGCGTTCAGTGTTGCACTTGGACGCATCGCTTTTTCAGTCATTACTGGATTAGGGTTATAATAACCGCCAATATCCTGGGGCTTACCCTGGGCACCGATCAACTCTTCATTAATCTTTGCCTCATTTTCTTGAAGCTGCTTGGCAACTTTAGTAAAACGTGCGGCAAGATCTGCATCCTTGGTCTGTGATGCCAGTGCTTCAGCCCAGTACATTGCCAGATAGAAATGGCTTCCTCTGTTGTCGATCTGGCCAACTTTACGGGCTGGGTTCTTATTGTTGTCAAGGAACTTGGTATTGGCCTGATCAAGCGTATCAGCAAGAAGCTGGGCTTTGTCATTTTTAAAGGTGGCGGCCAAATGCTCAAGGGATACGCCAAGTGCGAGGAATTCGCCGAGTGAATCCCAACGCAGGTATCCTTCCTGAACAAACTGCTGAACATGCTTTGGTGCCGAACCGCCGGCCCCTGTCTCAAACAGACCACCACCAGCAAGGAGCGGTACGATTGAGAGCATCTTAGCGCTGGTACCCAGCTCAAGAATCGGGAACAGGTCAGTCAGGTAATCCCTGAGTGCATTCCCGGTAACAGTAATAGTATCCTGGCCGGCTTTTGCCCGTGGCAGTGTGAAGCGCATTGCTTCAACCGGTGACATGATGTGGATTTCCAGACCGGTTGTATCGTGATCCTTAAGGTATGTAGTTACTTTTTCAATCATCTGTGCGTCATGGCCACGGTCCTTGTCCAGCCAGAACACCGCCGGCGCACCGGTTGCGCGAGCACGACGTACTGCCAATTTGACCCAATCCTGAATCGGCAGGTCTTTTGCCTGACAACCTCGCCAGATATCGCCCTCTTCGACGGTGTGCTGAATCAGCACGTTTCCAGCAGCGTCAACAACACGCATAGTACCATTTCCCGGTACCTTGAACGTCTTGTCGTGTGATCCGTACTCTTCGGCTTTCTGTGCCATCAGGCCGACGTTGGAAACGCTCCCCATGGTGGTCGGATCAAACTGGCCGTTTTTCTTGCAGAAGTCGATACACTCCTGATACCACTCGGAGTAGGACGTATCAGGGATGACACATTTGACATCGTGCAGTTTGCCGTCCGGTCCCCACATCCCGCCGGAGTCACGAATCACAACCGGCATGGAGGCATCGATAATGATGTCATTACTTGCATGCAGGTTGGTAATCCCCTTGTCAGAATCAACCATTGCCAGTGGCGGCTGCTTTTTGTAAACTTCCTGAATATCTGCTTCGATTTCAGCCTGCTTTGCTTCCGGAAGTTTTTTGAGTTTCACATAGAGATCACCCATGCCGAGATCCGGATTCACACCCAGTTCATTAAATGTTGCGGCATGCTTATCAAAGACATCTTTGTAGAATACGGAAACAAAATGTCCGAACATGATAGGGTCGGAAATTTTCATCATGGTGGCTTTCAGATGAACGGAGAACAATACTCCCTGTGCCTTTGCATCCGCAATCTGCTCAGCAATGAAACTTCGTAGCGCTTTTGCACTCATGAAAGCGCCGTCAAGCACTTCACCTGCCTGCAGTGCCAGCTTGTCCTTCAGGACTTTGACTGCCCCCGCCTGATCAACAAACTCGATTCTAACGCTGCCAGCCTCCTTCATGGTGATCGATTTTTCACTATGGTAAAAATCACCTGAAGTCATATGGGAAACATGTGTTTTGGAGTCAGCTTTCCAGGCGCCCATTTTGTGCGGATATTTTTTTGCATATTCCTTAACAGCACGAGCCGACCGTCTGTCGGAGTTACCCTCACGAAGCACAGGATTTACGGCGCTTCCAAGACACTTTGCATAACGCGCATTAAGTTCTTTCTCTGCATCTGTCTGTGGATCCTCAGGGTAGTCGGGAAGCTTGTACCCCTGAGACTGTAATTCCTTGATAGCTGCTTTCAACTGGGGAATCGAGGCACTGACATTCGGCAACTTGATGATATTTGCTTCCGGCTTCTGGGTAAGTTCACCCAGTTCTGCCAAATAATCCGGCATTCTCTGGTCTTCAGTAAGGTAGTCAGGAAAGTTGGCTATTATTCTTCCAGCAACAGAAATATCCCTAGTTTCAACAACAACGCCGGCTGCTTTTGTGAAGGCATTGACGATTGGGAGTAATGAGTATGTTGCCAGTGCGGGAGCTTCATCAATTTTAGACCAAATAATCTTTTGCGTTGTCATATTTTCTCCTTAGTTTTTAATCAAGAAAGCCAATGGCTCTTTGAGTGGGCACAACAGACTTAACCGGGAAATCGGAAGGGCGGTGTTTTAACCGGGGGGCACGACAGCTGGACAGACACGTGAACTGCCGGTGCATTTTTGATAAAACTATAAGTTAAATCGATACTTTACAGCCCCGATAAAAATTTTGTATACAGTATACAAAACCTGTTTGGCTGTCAAGATAAAATCAGCTCACAACAATGGCGGAGTTTCATCTACAAACAAGTGAATAGACAGAACCAGTATTATTTTTTGGATGAAAAACGGCGCGCTTCGACCGCTTCTGAGTGACTGAAGTTTCGTGGTATAACAAATATCTGCCCCGGCCAGAGTCGCTTTGGGTCACGGATCTGGTCACGATTGGCACGGTAAATGATCGGCCAGAGCGATGAATCATTATAAATTTCAGAACGTGCTGAAATCTGGGGCAACGTTTCACCACGCCGGACAGTATATGATGTAGGTAGCGGAGGAGGGGTGTCTTTTGGTCTTTTCTGAGGAGACTGAACAGCTTCAGCCAATGTCGCCAACTGGTGCGCTCTCATTCGAATTTCGGCTTCTGCGGCGGCACGCATTAACTGCTCTTCTTCTGCCTTTGCAGCAAGTTCAGCAATACGCTGTTGCCTTTCGGCAGCAAGTTTCTTTTTAGCGTTGCGAATTTCCGACAGCAGTATCTCTGCTTTTTGAAATGCAAGCTGATAGTATATATCCGCACCCTTATCATCTTCGCGGACATGGTAGAGCGCTTCTCCATGTTCAAACGTTTCCAGCAAACTCCGATATTCACGAGGAAACAGCGATGGCGCCGCATCCCGGTGTCCAAGTTCCTCAACCAGAGATGCTGCCTTGTTGCGCCAGGATGGGACGGAAGCAGAACAGGCCGCCAGGAGCGCACTCGCAAGCAGTATGCAAAAAGCCAGACGGCCCGTTCTACCTAAGTTCACGCTTGCTTTTCGGCCAGACGGATGCCCAGTTCCCGAAGCTGCCTGGTGTCAACAGCAGACGGCGCCTCAGACATCATGCAGGTTCCTTTCTGTGTTTTGGGGAACGCGATAACATCACGGATAGAGTCACTGCCGGTCAGCAGCATGATAAGGCGATCCATGCCGAAGGCGATTCCTCCATGGGGCGGTGTCCCGAACTCAAGAGCATCAAGCAAAAATCCGAACTTGCCGCGGGCATCCTCAACACTCATGCCAAGTAACTTGAACATGAGTGACTGAACCTGTTCCTGATGAATCCTGATGGAACCGCCGCCAATTTCGTTGCCGTTCAACACCAGATCATAGGCTTTGGCACGACAACGCCCTGGATCTGATTCGATAAATTCGAGATCTTCATCCATTGGTGCCGTGAAGGGATGGTGAACCGCACACCAGCGTTTTTCGTCTTCATCCCATTCAAGCAACGGAAATTCCGTTATCCATACGAAGCGATACTCATCCTTGCTGGTCAGCTTTAGCAGGTTTGCCAGGTGATTACGCAGCTTGCCGAGCGAGTCATTGACGACTTTCGGCTTGTCAGCAACAAAAAACAGCAAATCACCCTCTTCAGCTCCAAACGCGCCATTCATGGTTGCAATTTCTTCCGCAGTAAAGAACTTGGCGATTGGAGAATGCCATTCGCCGTTTTCAATTTTAACGTAGGCAAGTCCCTTCGCACCATAGATTTTGACAAATTCTGTTAGATCATCAATATCTTTGCGGGAGAATGTGGCACATCCTTTGGCGTTGATACCCTTGATGATCCCCCCCTTGGAGGCAACATCTGCAAACACCTTAAAACCTGACGCTTTAACAATATCAGTCAGATCACAGAGCTCCATACCGAAACGAAGGTCTGGATTATCAAGCCCGAAACGTCGAATCGCCTCGGCGTAGGTAAGCCGTTCTACCGGCAACTGGACCGTAACCCCTTTCGCTTCGGTGAAAACTCGTGCAATCAATCCTTCCATGACCGTAATGATATCTTCCTGGTTAATAAAAGACATTTCACAGTCGATCTGAGTAAATTCGGGTTGGCGGTCTGCACGCAGATCCTCGTCACGGAAACAACGGACTACCTGGAAATATTTGTCAAAACCGGAAATCATCAGAATCTGTTTAAAGATCTGGGGTGACTGGGGCAGAGCATAGAAATGTCCCTGGTTGATGCGGGACGGGACCAGGAAGTCACGTGCACCTTCCGGCGTAGACTTGGTGAGAAACGGCGTTTCAAGCTCGATAAAGCCGTTGTCAGTAAGGTACGAGCGGGTAACCTGGGCAACTTTGGAGCGGAGGATCAGGTTATACTGAAGCTGTGGACGACGAAGATCCAGATAACGGTATTTCAGGCGGATGTTTTCGTTGATGTCACTGTGTTCATCCAGCATAAACGGCAATGGCTTGGAGCGGTTGAGCAGCTTGCACTCCACTACCTGAATTTCCACCTCGCCGGTTTTCATGTTTGGATTCATCGTGCCTTCCGGACGCGGGATGACCTTGCCCTTAACCGCCAGCACAAACTCACTGCGAACTGATTCGGCGACTTCATGCCCGGACTGATTGACCTCCGGATCAAAAACAATCTGGGCTATACCTTCACGGTCGCGCAGATCAATAAAAATAAGCCCGCCATGATCGCGGCGGCGAAGTGCCCACCCCATGAGAATGACTTCGCTGCCAATATCTGCAGCACTCAGGTCGCCGCAATAATGTGTTCGCTTCCAATCACCAAGAAAATCCATAGAATCCCTCCTGTTGCCGTATCTAATTAGTTAATCAATCGTCCGATATTTCCAAAGCGTGGCCTGAGTTTTTCACGGTCCCACGACCAGTACTTGATAAATGCCAACCCCTTGATTTGATCGCGACGGACAAATTTCCAGAAGCGGCTGTCGTAGGAACGGTCCCTGTTATCACCCATCACAAAATATGAATCGGCCGGGACGGTCACCGGGGCAAAGGTATCGCGCGGGTTCATCTCTTTCGGAATCATATCTTTTTCTTTATGTATCTCGTGCGGGTTCTCATACAGTTTCCCGTTTACGTACACCTTTTTTTCTTTCCCCTCAACAACATCTCCCGGAACTCCTATGACCCGTTTAATAAAATCTTTGCTTGGATCTTCCGGATATTCAAAAACAATCACATCCCCCCGACGCGGATCACGGACAGTCAGGATTCTTTTGTCCAGAAAAGGAACTTTAGTTCCATATATGAACTTGCTGACCAACAGATGATCGCCAATTGCCAGAGTATCCTCCATGGATCCCGATGGAATTTTGAATGCCTGAACAAGATAGGTGCGGATAACCAATGCCAGCAACACCGCTATTATGATCGACTCTGCATACTCGCGGACCAGACTTTTTTTCTTAAGCGGTTCCGGGTGCACCGGGTGCAACTCTTCCTGATGCGCTTCCTGCTGTTCTTCCATACACATTCCTTTGTAAACGTAGTCTGTCAGTCAACCTTCAATATTGCCAGAAATGCTTCCTGCGGTAATTCAACATTACCAACATTCTTCATTCGTTTTTTACCCTCTTTCTGCTTCTCCAGCAGTTTCCGCTTTCGAGTGATGTCGCCTCCGTAACATTTTGCCAGAACATCCTTGCGCATCGCCTTAACCGTTTCCCGGGCGATAATCCGGTTTCCAATAGCGGCCTGAATGGCAACTTCAAACATCTGCCGGGAAATCAGCTCCTTCATCTTTGAGACAAGGTCCCGGCCGCGGAAATATGCCTTTTCCCGATGCAGAATCAACGACAGGGCATCAACTATTTCTCCGTTTATCATGACATTCATACGGACCAGATCGCTCTGCCGATACTCCAGATGTTCATAATCCAGTGAAGCGTACCCCTTGGTAATTGATTTGAGACGGTCGTAAAAATCCAGTACGATTTCATTCAACGGCAGTTCATAAATAATCATGACCCGGGTCGGAGTCAGAAATTTGATCTCACGCTGCACGCCTCGCTTGTCTTCACAGAGCGCCAGCACGCCGCCGACAAAATCATTCGGCACGTGAATGTGGGCCAGAATGAACGGTTCTTCCAGGAATTCAGTGCTCTGCAATTCCGGCATCTGATTGGCGCTCTGAATAGAGTACACTTCACCGTTCATTTTATGCACCCGATAGACAACCGTCGGAGCGGTTGTAATCAGTTCGAGCGCAAACTCGCGCTCCAGCCGTTCCTGAATGATCTCCATATGCAGCAGGCCAAGAAACCCACAGCGAAAACCGAAGCCGAGAGCCAATGAGGTTTCCGGCTCAAAGGAGAACGATGAGTCGTTCAATTTCAGCTTGGCCAGGGCATCACGCAACTGTTCGTATTGGACCGTATCAATCGGGTATAACCCGGAGAACACCATCGGCTTGACTTCTTTGAAACCATCCAGCGCCCTCCCGCATTGTCGATGCAGCAGCGTTACCGTGTCACCGACTTTGGCGTCGGCAACGTCCTTGATACCGGCAATAATAAAACCAACCTCACCTGCCGCCAGTTCCGGCACCTCAACCATTGTCGGTGCGAAAACCCCGACCTTCAGTGCTTCGAAAGAGCTATTAGTTGACATCAGCTGGATTTTATCACCCTTTTTCAGGGTTCCGTCAAAGATGC
>JAQTXD010000091.1 GCA_028688955.1 Desulfuromonadaceae bacterium | reverse complement strand
GACTGGATGAGATGCTGAAATTTTCGAGGAATATTCTTTTTACCACGAATATACTCCCAGATCCTGCGCCAAAGCCCAATAACTGGTGGTATTACGCTCTCGAACATGGGCAGCATGTGTCATTTTATTCGCGGAGTGCGCTGGAAAAGATGGCGGAAAAGCGGGGAATTAACTTCTATACCAACGGTACTACTGTACATCTCTTTACGGAGAAAAAAATATCAGCACCACTTTTCTTCCTGCTTGCCCGGTATAAAACGGCGCGTCTGATCGCACCGTTCCTGCCGAGCAAATCTCTGCTGGAGGATGATTTTCGTACTGCCACCGGCAGAGGAATGAACTGAGGCACCATGAATACAGCACACAGTGCCGGTAGTGCCGGTCAGGGAGGGTTCTTGCCGGATGAACAGTTCCCGGAGAAAACCGGCATGACGCCTGGTCTTACCCGTTGCGGGGCGCTCCGTTTTTCCGATGGGTTTCAGGTGATATAGCGCATGCGAGTCGGTCTGAATGCGATAAGTTTTGCCCCTCGAAGAATCGGCGGAATGGAAACCTATTTTCGAAATCTCCTCGCCGCTCTTCTCGGTCAAGATACTGAAACTGAATATCTGCTGCTTTGTGATGGAAAATATGCCGGAGAGTTTCCTGAATCTGGCCACCGTTTGCAGGTGAGGACATTCGACTATGCTCCCGGCTCTCTTAAATGGTTTACCCGGGGAGTCTGCAGAAATCTTGCGGGTATCGATCCTCTGGCAGGAAGAATCAAGAGTTTGCCTGTTGATGTGATCCACCACCCTTTTACAGTATTGACGCCGCCACGCTCCGGAATTAGGTCAGTCCTTACCTTTCACGACATGCAGCATGAATTCTACCCGGATTTTTTTCCCGCATGGGAGTTGAGAAAGAAGCGCCTGACCTACCGGCAGTCTGTTGAGGAGGCAACCCGGATTATTGCTATCTCCCAACATGTCAAAGATTGTCTGGTCGAACGATATCAGGCTGATCCTTCTGTTATTGACGTAATCTACCAGGGATGCAGCCCCGCATACCGGTTGATTCATGATAACGAGTCTATTGTTCGTATCAGGAACGCATACGGGCTGGACAAACCGTATATGCTGTATCCGGCCGCAACATGGCCGCATAAAAATCATAAACGTCTGTTGGAAGCAATTTCGATGATACGCGATGATTGCGGCTTTGACGGATTGCTTGTCCTTACCGGGATCGAAATGCAGGCTCATACGGTAATCAAGGATGAAATCAACCGACTTGGTCTTGCCAAACAGGTTAAAATACTTGGCTATCTGCCAACGGCAGATCTGCCGGCTCTTTACAATTGTGCCCGCCTGATGGTCTTCCCTTCACTGTTCGAGGGGTTCGGCATCCCGCTGGTTGAGGCGATGGCGTGCGGGTGTCCGGT
Organism: Desulfuromonadaceae bacterium; assembly: GCA_028688955.1. Lineage (GTDB taxonomy): Bacteria > Desulfobacterota > Desulfuromonadia > Geobacterales > Pseudopelobacteraceae > JACRCG01. The sequence continues at coordinate 11,270 of JAQTXD010000091.1, read as the reverse complement.
TGTCTGTGCTGGTGCCACATCACTGCCGGAAGTCGTCGGTTCGGCCGGCATGCTGTTCGACCCGCGTGATGCTGAAGGAATGGCGGAAACGATCTGGTCTGCCTGGAGTGACGAAGGGGTGTTGGCCGGCATGCGTGAGAGAGGGCTTGAGCGCGTCAGGCTGTTTGATTGGGATGATACCGCTCGCAAAACCATAGCGGTATACAAAAAAGCCTGTGGTGCAGTCTGATGCTGTTTTCAATTATTACGGTCACCTATAACAGCAGGATATTCCTGAGCGAAACAATACATAGTGTTCTCTCCCAGGACTGTACTGATTTTGAGTACATCCTTATTGATGGCGGCTCAAGCGACGGCACGCTGGATGTAATCAAACATTTTGAGAGGGAGGATTCCCGCATCCGCTGGATATCTGAGCCTGATGACGGCATATCCGACGCTTTCAACAAGGGGATCCGAATGGCCACCGGAGATATCATCGGAATTCTCAATTCCGATGATATCTATGCAGACGGGGCTCTCAGCGCTGTTGCCGCCGCCTTTGGCGCCGATGGCCGGTGTGATGTGGTGCACGGTGACATGGTTCGTTTCCAGGGTGACATCCCGCTGTTCCGGCTGAAACCTGCCCCCGTAGACGAACGCATCTGGTACGATATGCCGGTCAACCATCCGGCGACCTTTGTCCGTCGAACTGCCTATGGTCTGGTCGGGCTGTTTGACACGAGTCTGAAGGTAGCCATGGATTATGATCTGGTGCTGCGCCTTTACCGGGCCGGATGCCGATTTCAGTATCTTGATCGGGTACTGGCACACATGCGCTATGGCGGCGCCAGCGACGAGCGTTTTCTTGCGGCGCGACGGGAAGTCTTTGCCGTTACCGTCGCCGCCGGATATCCGCGCTGGCGTGCGGGGTGGTGGTTTGTCGTCAAGGCCTGCATGAACATAACCAAAAATCTGCTGAGAAGGTTGGGTCTGCACGGAATTATCCGGCTGCACCCGAAGTTCAAAAAGCACCAGGGGGAGAGCTGACCCGTGCGAATTGCCATTGACGCCTCCACCATTTCTACCCAGGGTGGCCCGCGAACCTACGTTCTTGGGCTTATCGATGCCCTCCTTTTGATCGACCATGAGAATGAGTATGTGATTTTCTACAATGATCCCGTACATTGTGGCCGCTATCCCCGGGCGAAAGAAATCGTGCTGCCGGGTAAAAGCCCGCTGGCCCGGCTCTGGCGCGAACATGTCCTGCTGCCGAATGCCTGCCGACGAGAGCGGATCGATGTGCTCCACTGCCCGAAGAGTGCCATCCCGTTTTGGTCACCCTGCCCGGTTGTGGTGACACTGCACGACCTGATCCCGGTTACGAACCCGGAACTGGAAAAACGGGCGGCCCAGCTCTACTGGAGGCTTCATATCCGCCGTGCCGCGCAGAAAAGTGATTTCGTCATCACCATTTCCGAATGGGCAAAAACAGAAATCATGGAAGAGTACGGAGTACCGGAGGGGCGGCTTGCGGTTATCATGCAGAGTTATGATCCGAAGATGCTGCTGCCGCGCGATCCGGAGCAGGGGAAGGTAATCCGGAAACGTCATGGTCTGTCTGAAGGATATATCCTGTACGTGGGAACCGTCCAGCCGCGCAAGAATCTGATCTCCCTGATTGAAGCGTACGGTCTGCTTACATGTGAGGGGGCTGTACCGAAACTGGTAATTGCGGGGCGGAAAGGGTGGCTGTACGACACGATATTCTCCCGTATTTCCGAACTCGGCCTTACGGAGGATATTATCTTTATCGGGTTTGTGGATGATGACGAGCTGCCGTTCATCTATGACGGCGCGTCTGTTTTTACCTACGTTTCTCTGCTGGAGGGGTTCGGGAGGCCGCCGCTTGAAGCAATGGCCTGCGGGGTTCCGGTGATAACCTCGAACACCAGTGCAATACCCGAGGTGGTCGGAGAAGCGGGCATAACCGTAGACCCGACCGATATCAATGGCATTGCGGCAGCATTGCGGCAGATTCTTTCCGATCCGGTTCTGGCAGCGTCACTCCGGGATGCGGGTAGAAAACGGGCGGCTCTTTTCTCCTGGGAAACGGCTGCCCGGGAAACCCTGGCAATTTACAACCACGTGCGAGGTAGGCAATGACGGATCGGAAAAAAAATATTGTGCTGTTGGGCGGGTTGCTGGTCATCTGCATTCTCTGCTACGGAAAAATCCTCTTTACAGACAGGATAATCCGGGCACCGGACATCATCAATGAATATTATTGGACCGTACTCCGTCTCTCTCAGCAGCCGCTTGCCGATGTTTTCTCCCTCAATTTTGTGGCGGACTGGGATATCTACAACAACAGCGGCAACACCCTTGAAGGGGGGGGGCTCGGCAATCACTTCCTGTTCTGGCAGGGTTTGCTCTATCATCTGATCAAACCGCCGGCCAGTGTCGGCTGGTTTATTGTCCTCCATTTTTTTGTCGGGGGGAGCGGTGTTTTCATGCTCTGCCGTACCATTGGGGCGAGCCTGCTCGCATCGCTGTTTGGGGGCCTGATATTTGCCCTTGCCCCGGAAATGGCTTCACTCATTAATGCGGGTCATGTCCTCAAAATTGCCACCATCTGCGTAGCTCCGTGGGCATTTTATCTGCTTGAACGGGGATTCCAGTCCCGGAAAGTGGTCTGGTTCATGTCTGCCGGTTTTGTCCTTGCCCTGCAGTTTTTTTACACACACTGGCAGATCGCCTTCTATACCTGCCTTTGCGTTGGTGCCTATGGCATCTGCCGGTTAATCGGCTGTATGGTGACAGAGCGGGAAAAGGGCACTTCTCTCCGGTTGGTCGGACTCAATCTGGTTGTGCTCGGTTTTTTTCTAACTACCGTGGCCATTGACCTCTTTCCGCTCGCAAACTGGTCGAAAGAAACCAATCGCGGCTCCATGAGCGGTGCCAATCAGGGGAAGGGGGGGCTTGATCGGGATGAAGCCATGATGTGGTCAATGCCGCCGGAAGAGCTGACCGGATTTGTTATCCCCGGTTTTTTCGGTTTCTCCCGGCAGGAGGCCGGCGAAAATCCGCCGAATATCTCGACCTATTACTGGGGAAGGATGGTCTTTACCCAGACGGTAAGCTATTTTGGTCTGCTCCCCTGGTTGCTGGTGCCGCTTCCGCTGATCTTCCGCCGTGACCGCTATACCTGGCTGGCGGTGGGGGCTATTGTTGGTGGTATGCTCTTTTCGATGGGCAAGTACACTCCGTTTTATAACTTCCTCTTTGACCACTTTCCGGGAATTGACCGGTTTCGTGTTCCCAAAATGATGCTGTTTATCCCGTTGATTGCTGTCGCGTCTCTTGCCGCCCGCAGCATGGACCTCCTCCGTGATGAGGTGTGTCGGGCAGCACCGGCATTTCGTCGCTATCTTGTCGGTATCGGTGCTGTGGCAGGGGCAATGCTGGTGCTGCTGGCGGTTGAATATGGCGGGAAGGATTATTTTATCCGCATATTTACTGAGTATCTGGCCCAACCGACGCGCTACGAGGAGGGATCGCAGCTGATCATGCAGCGCTGGAACAACCTGATGGTCGAAACCGCCATTGCGGCGGCTTTTGCGATTGGTTCTGCACTTCTCATTGCCGCCAGTAATGTCCGTTCAATCGGCAAATATGCGGGATATGCGCTGCTCCTGCTGTTTATATTGGATGTGGGGCGGGTTAATGCCAAATACCTGTTTCTGGTTGATGTACCGAAAGAGACGAAGAAAAACTATACCACTCCGACCGTCGAATTCCTGAAAGGTCAGTCAAATGAGTACCGGGTACTGCCGCTTAACGGAGGGCCTGGTCCCTACTCTTCCAACAAGGTGCCGGTGTTGTACATTCCTATGCCGGTGCAGCAGCAGCGATGGCAGGAATTCCTCGACGGATTCAACCTGATGTCGACCATGCCGGATCTGATCAATCTCCGCTATATCGTGTATTCGACAGCACAATACACCCAGGAGCGTGGCCAGCTTGAGAGTAAATACACCCCGGTTTTTCAGTCGCCTGACGGAAGCGAAGTTGTACTGGAGAACCGGACGGTTATGCCGAAGGCGTGGCTGGTCCCTTCAGTGCTGATGGTCAGCGATCCGCGGCAGGCGCTTTCGGTTATTCAAAGTCCGCAATTCAATCCACATCAACTTGCGGTAGTGGAGACACCTCCTCAGCTTCAGATGACTCAATCAGGAACGTCGGCTGGAGCAGGGAATGTTCTCGTCAAGCGCTATGAAGGTGAAAAGATCGATCTTTCTGTCAGCAGTGCGGCAAATGCACTTTTAGTGCTGGGGGAGAAATATTATCGAGGATGGAAGGCGACGGTTGACGGCGCCCCGACCGATATTCAGCGGGTTGATTACGTCCTGCGCGGTGTCTATCTCACTCCCGGTACTCATACGGTGGCGTTTCGCTTTGACCCGCTCCCGTTCAAAATCGGGAAGTACCTGACGTTGGCATCATTTGCACTGTTTTTCGGGATGCTGCTGCGTGAATGGCTGATGCGAAGGGACCATGCTGACAAAGGATGAACTGAAGCTGTTTAACCTGCAGATTCTGCAGCCGCGCCACGGATACCGTTATTCACTGGATCCGCTGCTGCTGACACGTTTTTGCGGGGAGGTGCCGACAGGCGGCAGCATAATTGATCTGGGCGCCGGCTGCGGTATCATTGCGCTGGTGCTGGCACGGCTGAATTCAGCCGCATCAGTGGTTGCGCTGGAAAACAATCCGGATATGGCTTCCCTGATTGAACAAAATATCCGGGGAAACGATCTGGCCGGGCAGATAACCGTTCAGGAGGCCGATGTGCTGGAGTATCGAACCGTATCACCGGATTCATGCTTCGATCTGGTCGTATCCAATCCCCCTTTTCGTACCCCCGTCAGCGGACGTGTCAGTCCGCGACCAGGGCGCGATGCGGCACGCCATGAAACAACCGCCGGACTGGCCGATTTTCTGGCCGCAGCCAAATATCTGGTAAAGCCTTCGGGAAGGATCTGCATGATACATCTACCGGCTCGACTGGTTGAACTGGTCTCACTGGCAGCTGAGATGAAACTGTCGATCCTTCGGCTGCGCATGGTACACAATAATCAACTGTCACCGGCAACCATGTTCATGGCTGAACTGGCCAAGGGAAGACGAACAGCGCCGGTTGTTGAGGCGCCGCTGTTCGTGCGGGATATGGAAGGGGAGTATACGGATGAGGTCTGGCGGTAGTTCAACTCCTAATCAGCAGATACATCTCCATGACCTCCTCATTTCCAACATAAATCGGGAAGCAGAGAGCGGTCTGATCATCTGACACAGGCAGACCCTCCGCGGGGGGATGAATAGTTTCCGGGGGAGCGATGTTTATGATGACTCCCATCTGTGACGCTTTGGCTGCCACGTTTCCGCAGACTACATTGACAAACTCCATGACAGTGTCTTCAAGTACTTCTACCGGTTCGGTGTCGACAGATTCCTCACCCAAAATGGCTTTCGCAATTGTTTGCTGCAGCCCTTCAGATACAGAGATCAGATAACGGGCGTGAACATCGCCGCTAAAATCCATTGCAGCAAGCATAAAGTTTGAGGCAACTGATGGTGCAACAGTGCACTTGCCGGGCCGAAACTGCAGACCAAGCACGCGTGTAATCATCTTGTAGGTAAGATCCGCAGTCATTTCCCATGTTTTGGCATCAGCAATTGTGATCGGCAACTCTATGCTGTCCGATATATACCGGGCCTGATCTGCTTTGAAGGCATCAAGATGCGTCTGGAGGGACTCTTTTGTCAGCGACCCTACCTGAACCAGTGCTTCACCGATATAAAGATGGGTGTTCTTCTGGCGGATAATAATATCCTCCAGCTGGTCAGGTGACAAAAACTCCATCTCAACCAGTAGATCACCGAGTTTTTTATCTTTGGACATCTGTGCATTGTGTGCACGCTGAACATCAGTCGGAGTAATCAGTCCCATTGAGACCGCCATCTCACCAATTTTCAGGTTGGTTTTATCTTGCAGTGTAATTGCATTCAACAACGCTTCGCCAGTAACAATGCCTTGTTCTACAAGAAATTGTCCGAAAAACTTAACCGCCATGGTATAACCCCTTATCTATGCTTGCGTATGAGACAATCAGAGATCTCTCAGGATTCGCAGAACGCTGTCGGAATCGAATGGTTTTGAAATGACATTTTTTGCACCGAGTTTAATTGCTTCGGTAAATTTGTCACCGACTCCGCCCAGTGATGTCACCATCACGACTTTCACCTCCTTGTCCATGACGGAAAGCGTGCGCAAAGCCGTCAGTCCGTCCATGCCGGGCATGTTCATGTCCATGCAGATTATATCCGGATTGTCGGTGTGATTCATTTTAATTGCCTCGGCACCGTTTTTGGCGTGCCCGACGCAGGTAAAGTCGTCAGATTCAGCAATTATTTTCTCAAGCTGGCGAGCAACTGAGAGACTGTCATCAACTACAAGAACCCTTTTCATGTCTGTGTTTCCCCCGGATTACCGACCTTACCGATCTGTACAATGCAAAGCAAGTATCGAACTGATTGCGGGTAAACGTATCTGAAAGAAAATCAAAAGTCAAAAATATGTTTGGCTTTTCATGGGTAAACGCTGTGTGGTATACTCGCAGAAATTATTTTAAAGGAGAATTTAATACGATGCACAACAGATTTTCAGCGGGACGGTTCATTTCAGGGCTTTTGATTGCGGTGGTTGTTTCATTCGGGAATTTTGCCTCTGCAGCGGAACCTGAAGCAAAGAAAGAGACTGCCGTTGCACCTGTTTCTCCCGCGCCCGCTCAGCTTCAGGGGGCAGTTGCGCGCGTTAACGGGAGCACAATCGATGCCACCGAGTTGCGTCGTGCGAAAAAAATATTATTACGTGGCCAGACAGTGCCGGTTGACAAACAGGCGGCTATTGACAAGCAGGTGGTGGAACAGTTGATTTCTGCGGAATTGCTGTATCAGGCGGCTGCAAAGCAAGAGGTGCCAGACCTGGAAAAACAGATTGATGCCAAACTGGTGCAGGGAAAAGCCCGATTCAAGGATGAACAGGATTTCAAAAAGGCCATTGCGGATCTTGAAATGAATGAACGGGATCTTCGTGAATATACCCGTCGGGATCTTCTGATATCCCGTTTTGTTGAAACATCATTCGTTACAAAGGTTGCCGTACCAGAGGAAGAAGTCCGCTCCTTTTATGACAAGAACCAGGACAAGTTCAAAAGGGACGAAACCATCAGAGCCAGCCATATTTTGATCGGTACTGACGCAAAGGCGACTGCAGACGAAAAGAAAAAGGCTCGTGAAAAAGCTGAAAAACTAAAAAAAGAGCTGACAGGTGGTGCCGATTTTGCTGCGTTAGCCAAAGGAAATTCCACCTGTCCGAGTGCTCCACAGGGTGGAGACCTCGGCTTTTTTGGCAAAGGGCAGATGGTGCCGGCATTTGAAAAAGCTGCCTATGCCCTCAAGCCGGGTGAAATCAGCGATATTGTAGAAACACAGTTCGGCTATCACATCATCAAGCTGACGGAGAAAAAACCTGCGGAACATGCTGAATTCAAAGATGTAAAAGCAAAAATAGAAGAGTATCTCAAAGGTCAGAAAGTTAATGCTGCTATTCAGAAATATCTTGAAGAAGCCAGAAAGACAGCCAAGATTGAAGTGCTTTTGAAGTAAGCAGCAAGAGTAACCTGCTGTCGTGAATGGCCGTCCGGTACTACTACGGACGGCCGCTTGTTTTTTTTGCATGGCGGTTATTCTATTTCATACTGCCTGCCGATATGTTAATAACATTACAAATCTAGTTGATGCAGCATGTTATCCATTGAGTGAAGACATTTGTATTATCGGCATGGGGTTTTAATGAAATACCCGCGAAATCAATTTTTTCTCCCACGTGTGATTTGCTCCTTCATACTTGCGGCTATTTTACTCACAGTCGCTGTAAATCCTCTCGTTGCCGCTACAACTCCTGTTCCGCGCATTCTCATCCTCAATTCATACAATATCGGTTATGACTGGTGGGAAGAAGAAATGAAGGGACTGCAGGATGTCCTTTCAAAGTCGTATCCCCGCACCGAAACATTCATCGAACACCTCGACACGAAAAAATTCAGTACGAAAAAACACTTTCCACGTATGGCAGACCTGCTTGAATCCAAGTACTCACATCAGCATCTTGATGTAATGGTTGCCATGGACAATGCCGCGCTGGAGTTTGCATTGCAGTACCGACAGCGCATCTCACCGGGCACACCACTGATTTTCTGCGGAATCAATGATTACGATCCCGCAATGATCGCCGGACAGTCAAAAATCACCGGGGTGGCTGAGTACCACGATGTTGTCGGGACTCTGGATCTGGCTCTTCAGCTGCACCCGAATATCCGCAACATAGTTGTTATCCATGATTTCACTGATACCGGTCGTGCCATACGCCGGGAACTGGAGAAGACGGCGACACGCTATTCGACGACCACGCTGCAGTTTATGGAGGAAATGCCGCTTGAGGCAACGGTGAAAAAACTCCAGGATCTTACCTCTGATAATGTGGTGCTGCTGCTTTCGTATACTGTCGAGAAAGGAGGGCGCACGTTCAGTCACTCCGAAGCAGCCCGACTGGTTAGCAGGGCCAGTCCGGTTCCGGTCTACTCAGTGTATGCAGCCCAATTGGGCAACGGCGTTGTAGGTGGCCGGATGATGAAGGGTGAAATTCAGGGGAACAAGACCGCCGGGCTGATCAGGCAGATTCTCGAGGGACAGGACCCGGATTCTCTTCCGGTAATAACCGGTAACCTGTCCCATCCCATGTTTGATTACCTCATACTGAAAAAATATAATATCAGCACCGCCAAACTCCCCGCTGACAGGGTAATTATCAACAACCCTTCATCAACCTTTGCCATTAATAAGGCGACGGTCTGGATGGGGTCTCTCTTTACTCTGGTCAGCACAGTTGGCCTGATAGGTTTGCTGCTGAATATCCGGAAACGAAAATATCTTGAAGAGATGCTGCGACTTAAAATTGATGCATATCAGGAATCGCAACAAGAGCTGCTTGCAACCGAAGAAATGCTTCGCGCACAGGTAGATGATTATGTCGAGAGCCAGGATGAACTCCAATCCACGGAAGAGATGCTGCGGGAGCAGATAGAAGAGTGCCATCTCACCTACGATCAGCTGCTGGCCACTGAGGAGATGTTGCGGGTGCAGCTGGAGTTTGCCGAAGAAAGTTCGCAGAAATTTAAAGCGGTTTTTGATCATTCGCCCATAATGGTTGCCCTTACCACTCTACCGGAGGGGACTTTTACCGAGGTGAATCAGTCTTTTATTGATATGTTCGGCTATTCCCGTAGCGAGGTGATTGGTAAAACTACTGTTGAGCTGGGAGTATGGAGGCGCGAGAACGACCGAAATCACTATCTTCAACAATTACAATCCAACGGCTTCGTCCACAATTTCGAAGCTGAAATGCATCGGAAGGATGGTACGGTTTTTCCGGTTCTTTTCTCCGGCATGGTGCTGGAGATCGCCGGTAAAGCATGTGTTCTCAGTACTGTGCTGGAAATAACCGAACAGAAACGGCTGCAAAACCAGCTTCTCCAGTCGCAGAAGATGGATGTTGTCGGTCAGTTGGCGGGTGGGGTCGCCCACGATTTCAATAATATGCTTGCTGGAATCATGGCTGCCGCTGAAATGCTGAAGCGGCGACTGAAGGACGATGAAAGAAACATTAAAATGGTGGATACCATTATTGAAGCAGCCACAAGATCAGCCGATCTCACTCGCGAATTACTTACGTTCTCTCACAAAGGAACATCTGTTTCACGTCCGGTAAGCATTCACGATACTATTGCTTCTGTCTTGAGTCTGCTGGAACGTACGATTGACAAACGGGTGCAACTCATATCCCGTCTGGATGTGAATAATCCGTTTGTGATGGGCGACCAGGCCCAGCTACAGAACGCACTGCTGAATCTGGGGGTTAATGCCCGCGATGCCATGCCCCATGGAGGTACGCTGACATATGCAACGGCCGTGAAGGAGTTGGATGAGTCAGACTGCCGCTCCATTGGTCTCTCCATAGAACCGGGACGTTATGTTGAAATTGAGGTAGCTGACTCTGGAATCGGCATGACAAAAGAGGTGATGGAACATATATTTGAACCGTTCTATACGACAAAATCGGTTGGTAAGGGTACCGGACTTGGTCTTGCGGCTGTGTATGGGACAGTGAGAAATCATACGGGAGAAATAAACGTACAGAGTAATCCGGGATATGGTACGAAATTTAAAATATATCTCCCGGTTCTGGAGGGGGAAGCGTTTCTTCCGGTTGATACTGGCGTTGCGATTGACGGCAAGGGGGTGATTCTGCTGGTTGATGATGAAGAAATACTCCGCACCATCGGATGTGACATGCTGGAGGATCTCGGCTACACGGTGTACCTTGCTGAAGACGGCGCCAGGGCGTTGGAACTGTTTGCACTCCATAAGAGCGAAATCTCTATGGTTATGCTGGATATGATTATGCCAAAGATGGGTGGTAAAGAGGTCTTTCTGCGGTTGCGCGAGCAGGAGCCGGAGCTGAAAGTGCTGTTTTGCTCCGGTTTCAACAGAGAAGGAACCGCTGATGAACTTGTGACGCTGGGTGCCGGCGGCTTTATTCAGAAACCGTACAGCAGAAGTGAACTGAGCCGGGCAGTTGCAGATGTGCTGAACGCGACGAACGTTTCAACCCACCTGTAGCACCGTTTTGAAACTTAATTCAGACTGTTACTGAGGAGTTCGCGCCAAGGAGTTGAATGCATGTCGCCGAAATCGGTTGAGTCCTTTTTTAAGAGTGAATCGCGTTACCGAATATTGGTGGAGAACTCCTGCGATATCATTTTTTCGCTGGACCTGGATGGTACGTTTACCTACGTATCACCTGCCTGGAGTACTCTACTCGGACACACTACCCCGAATGTTGTCGGTCACAAATTTAGGGAGTTTATCCATCCTGAGGATGCTCTCCGCTGTGAATCTGCTATTCGGACGTCAATCAAGACAAGTTCTGCACTGGAAATGACCTATCGTATTCATCACATTGATGGCTGCTGGCGGTGGCACAACTCACGAGGGACGCCGCATGTGGATGAAAACGGTATGATGACGGTAATTGGTATGGCTCATGACATTACCGAACGGCTTCGCATCGAAGAAATTATGACCCAAACGGAAAAGATGATACTGCTCAG
>JAQTXD010000090.1 GCA_028688955.1 Desulfuromonadaceae bacterium | reverse complement strand
GTGGTTTGCACAAACAGACGTTTTTGGTAGTATTTCTCCCGTTTATTATCGATCTATTTTAGATTTATCTCTTATGGGACGCTAGTTGGGGGAGGTGCAGGTGATACAATCCAAGGCATTCAAGTCAGAGGTTTACCATCCCCATTGGAGGCATCATGCGCATCCTGCACCTTGCAGACCTGCATCTCGGTAAGATATTCCACGACGTTCACCTGACTGCAGATCAGGCCTACCTTCTTGACCAGGCTGCTACCCTGGCAAAGAATGAAAACGTCGATACGGTGGTTATTTCCGGTGATGTCTACGACCGTTCAGTGCCGCCGGTCGAGGCGACCGAAGTCCTCGACAATTTCCTCTCCCGTCTTATTCTTGACCTTGGCATCAAGGTGGTTCTTATTCCGGGCAATCACGACAGTGCCGAACGAATCGCTTTCGGCAGTCGGTTGTTACGCGACCGAGGCCTGCACATCAGTGCTGTCCAGTGCGCCTGCTCAGTGATTGAGCTGGCTGATGCACATGGGCCGCTCACGTTCCTGTCGATCCCCTACATCGAACCGATAACCTTTCGTCGGAATCTGGAGGATACGGATATCCCCGATTTCACCGCAGCCTATCGCCATATTTTGGCTGGAATAACAATAGCTGAACGCACGGTATGCGTTGCCCATTGCTACACCGCTGGCGGTGAAGGGAGCGAGTCAGAGCGCCCACTGGCTATTGGTGGTACATACCTGGTGGATGCTGATGTTTTTGCCCCATTCAGCCTCACCCTGCTCGGGCATCTGCACCGCCCCCAGAAGGTGACCCCTAAGGCCTGGTATGCAGGAGCACCTCTTCGCTATTCCTTCTCCGAACTTGACCATGACAAGGTGTTCTCCATCTTTGATATTGATGCCAAGGGGGTGGCAACCCGTACCACCTTTCCGGTTCGACCGCTGCGTGAACTTCGGCAGTTGAGTGGGACACTCGATGATATCCTCACCGGAGCAGAAAGCGACACTGCCTGTGATGACTATTTTTCCATAACACTCACTGACCAGGGGGCGTTGTTCGACTATGCGGCGAAGATCCGCTCGGTCTATCCGAATGTCCTCTCCATCGTCCGACAACAGAGAGAAGGAGAGGGTGACATAGTCAACCCCGGTGAACTGCGACGACTTACCGACCAGGAAATTGTCGGTCGTTTCTTTAGCCATGTGGCCGGGGATATCAATGAAGATGAACAGACGATCCTTACAGAAGTTCTTGAGGAACTAAACCGCAGTGAAGGAGGTGTGTCATGCGTCCTTTAAAGCTGACCATGCAGGCCTTCGGCCCCTTTGCCACCTGTGAAATGGTAGATTTCACTGCATTCGGTGACAACGCGTTCTTCCTGATTCACGGTCCGACCGGTGCTGGTAAAACATCCATTCTTGATGCCATATGCTATGCTCTTTATGGTTCGCCCAGCGGGTCAACGCGCGATGAGCGCACCCTTCGTTCACAGCATGCCAAAAATGATCTCCTCTGTGAGGTTGAATTTCTCTTCCAGATAGGACCACGGCGCTTCCATATCCGGCGCAGTCCCGAACAGGTTATTGAAAAAAAGGGAAAAGAGCAGAAAACAATCCACAAGGTTGAACTCTGCGAAGTTGACAGCACCGGAACTATCATCGGTGACCGCTACAGCAAGGTCGGTGAAGTGAAGGACAAGGTTGAGTCAATTCTCGGATTTACCGCCGACCAGTTCAGTCAGGTTGTTGTCCTGCCACAGGGCGAATTCCGCAAACTCCTTCTGGCTAGTTCCACCGACAAAGAGAAAATTCTCGAAAAACTCTTTGCCACTGAGCGCTTCAAGCGGATCGAGAACCTGCTAAAAGATCGGCGTGATGCTCTATACAAAGGGCTGGAAGGTATTCGTAACACGGTTAGCGGCCTTCTTGAGAGCCAGCGTGTTGATACTGTTGAAAATTTGAAACTGAAGGGTGAAGACCTGTCAGCAAGGGAAAATGAACTGAATGTACGTTCATCTGCTGCGGTACAAAAACAACAACAGGCGACCGAAAATCTCCAGCAGGGACTTCTGACAGCGGCGAAGTTCACTCGTCTGGAAAAGGCTAAAACCGAAGTAGCACTGCTTGATGGTCAGCGGGAAACCATGACCGTGCTGGGAACCCGTACCGAGCGGGGCAAGCGGGCACTCTCCCTGGTTGACCTTGATGAAGCACTCGCACAGGACCATCGGCAACAAAGTGAGCTGGCCGAGCAGATAACCCGCCTGAACGAAAATTTGGCAAGGCAGAACGGTGAATTGTCAATTGCCATTGGGCAACGTGATGAATTAAGTCTGCAGATTGAAACAATCCCGGCAAAGACAACTGAAAAGGCAACTCTCGAAGGACGCCTCACGCTACTTTCTGACGTCACCAGCGTTGAGCAGGAGCAGAAGGAGGCCTTACAGAAGCGAACTGAGGCGACTGCCGCACTGGAGAAACTAAAGGCGGAGATTCTCACATCGGAAGATGGTATTGCTACTTCCGGCCGTAAAATTGAAGAACTGGCACTATCAGTTGGCCGGCGCGGTGAGCTTGAGCAGCGAATCAAGGAAGCCTCTGTGTATATTGTTGCCCGGCAAAACCTTTCAGATGCTGTCGGTAGAGGTGAAAAACTGGCAGAGGATAGGTCAGGGCTTGTCGCTCGGTGCGTAGAGGCAGAGTCACTTCTGACGAAATCTACAATTGAACATGACGAGTTGGCATCACGACTCATTCATGGTCAGGCGGCACAGTTGGCAAAAGAGCTGGCTGACGGCAAACCCTGTCCGGTCTGCGGGTCGCCAGACCATCCACAGCCGGCTGCTGGAGGTGAAGAGATACCCTCAAAGGAGGAACTTGCCGCCGCCCGGCTCAAAGTGGACAATGCCAGGAAGAAAAGCGACCAGACAAAAGCAGCTTTATCAGCCCACGATGTAACTGCCGGCGAGGTAAAGGCAGGCATTGCCGCATTGTTGCAGCAACTTGGCAAACTGGCGGAGACTCCACTGGTTGAGCTGCAAACTGCCAAGGCTATACTTGATAATGACCTGAATAAAGTTACTGCTGACGAGAAAGAGCTGATAAATATCCGCGCCAGACGTGAAAAAATGTTCTCATTACTGGAAGCTGACAAAGGGAAGATAGCTGCAGCCACAAGCGCTTTACAAGTGAGCGCCACCCAGGTAGACACTCTGCAAGGGCAATTGCAGGCCAAACAGAAAGAGCTGGGGGAAGGAGAGCGGGACCAAGTGGCGATTCGTAGCAAGATTTCCGCCCTAGAAAAATTCATCAAGGAGACTAACTCTCAATTCAAGTCTCTTGAAGAACGCACGTCAATCCTGCAACAGGAATCAAGCGCCAGTAAAGGTCAAAAGGAAGAAGCCGAACGGACTGCAGTTGAGCTGGCCGGTCGGGTGCAGTCGGCTGAAGAAAAGTTCACTGCACGCCTTGTTCAGGCTTGTTTTGCCAATGAAGATGCCTATCGTGCAGCTAGAATTTCAGCCGATGATCTTGAAAAGTCAGAACGGTCGCTCAAGGCATATCAGGATAAGGTAGCGGCGGCATCTGCCGAACTTATTCAAGCAGAATCAGCCTCCGCCAGTCTTCTAAAACCTGACATTGATTGCCTTACAGCACTTCAGACTGTCGCCGAGGAAGAGGTAGCGACCTTATCTGGCGAGAGGGGTGGGGTTGTTACACAGTTCGTAGCTGTGCGCCAGACGATTGCAGCCATTGATACTTACATGCAAGAGAGTGAAGTCAAGGAACGTCTGCTGAAGAGCGTTGGCAACCTGGCAAATCTCGCCGCCGGTAACAACCCGAAGCGGATTACTCTGCAGCGTTTTGTCCTGGCATCGCTTTTTGAAGAAGTGGCATTGGCCGCATCCGAACGCCTCTCGCGGATGAGCCGGGGACGCTATCATCTCCGGCGGTCTGAATCAGTGGAAGACGCACGCAGGGGAGCGGGACTGGACCTTGAAGTGACTGATGATTTTACCGGCCTTCACCGCCCGGCCTCTACACTTTCCGGTGGTGAGACATTTCTTGCGTCACTTTCCCTGGCGCTGGGACTTTCCGATATTGTGCTGGCCCAAAGTGGTGGGAGATATCTTGACACCCTGTTTATTGATGAAGGGTTTGGTACGCTTGATTCTGAAACACTGGACATTGCCATGGATACTCTGGTGCGACTCAATGAACAGGGCCGTATGGTCGGCATCATCTCTCACGTTTCGGAACTGAAAGAGCAGATCCCGAAACAGCTTCAGATCATCGCCGGACGAAACGGGAGCAGGGTGAATGTTGTTAACTGATTTACCTGACCACATCATAAACTGCCAATACGGCAGATGAAATAATATATAATCATAAAATTACAGAAGATGATTGAAATGTGGTGAGCTTGTGCCTGCTGTATGGATGAGTCAGCGCGCCCTCTAATATACCCATATTATGGCATAGTATGTCTAATTTATGTAGACATACTATGTTCCTATCTGTTAAATTTCAGCCATCTTTCAGGAGATGGTGATCATGACGAACAGCCTGCTGATCAAGAGCATTCCTTATGAGGAGTTTGACTACCAGACTTTACTGGACTCCGTCCACGGATATGCACAGCCACGGATGAAGATATCCGGCATGCTGGCCAAAGGGGATATAGTCCGCGTCAAGAAGGGGCTCTATATCCTCGGTGAGTCATTGCGTCGTCGGCCCTTCTGTCGGGAACTGCTGGCCAATCTCATCTACGGACCATCGTATGTTTCCCTTGAATATGCACTGCACTATCACGGCCTGACACCAGAACGAGTTGAAACGTTGACCTCCGTAACCTGTGGCCGTTCCCGGACGTTCGATTCGCCGGTTGGAACCTTTTCCTATCGTATGATACCAATGGAAGCATTCCGTACCGGAATGGATCAGGTTGAACTGGATGATGGCCGTTCTTTTCTGATCGCCATTCCTGAAAAGGCTCTGGCGGACCGGATCGTTGCCGACCGGGGTGCCGGTATCACAACGCAAAAGGAGTTGCACGAATATTTGCTGGCTGATATCCGTATCGACCCTGCAAATCTCCGTGGACTCGACCCGACCAGACTTATGGAAATCGCACAGCACTACCGATCCCGCAGAGTGAAACTGCTGGCAGATCTTGTAAGAAGGCAAAGATGAATTATGAATTATGAGTCTCCGGTCTTTTCATACTTCATACTTCATCCTTCATCCTTAAAAAGGAGTTCCCATGCATGAGGCGGTAACCCGCATGCTTGCTAAATACGAACCGAAGAGCGTGGACGATTCAGTCAGGGCCCTACGGGAGATAATTCAGGAAGTGGCGCTGCTCGGGCTCTGGCGGGCCAAGTTTTTCGAGCACGCCGCGTTCTACGGCGGCACGGCTCTGCGCATCCTGTACGGACTCGACCGGTTCTCCGAGGATCTGGATTTCTCACTGCTGACACCGTCTCCTGACTTTAATCTGGCACGCTACACAGCATCACTTGAAGAGGAATTGCAGGCATTTGGTTTCAATGTTCGAGTGGAGATGGTTGACAAGGCGGTGGAATCGGCAGTGCAGTCTGCCTTCCTCAAGGCAAACACCCGAAATGAACTCCTGGTCATTGAAGCCGGTGAAGAACTTACCGGTCAGGTTGCAGCCGGACAGGTACTCAAGGTTAAGATCGAGGTGGACACAGACCCACCGCCGGGATTTTCCACCCAGACCCGATATCTGCTGCAGCCGATACCGTTTGCCGTCAGGTGTTACGCGCTCCCGGATCTTTTTGCCGGCAAAATGCACGCAATCCTTTTCCGCAAGTGGAAGAACCGGGTCAAGGGGCGTGATTGGTATGATTTGGTCTGGTATGCCGCCAACCATCCGCAGCTGAACCTGGTTCACCTTGAGCAACGGATGCGCCAAACCGGCCATTGGAGCGGTGAGAAATCTCTGTCGCCTACATCTTTCCGAGACCTGCTGTTCGAGACCATTGACCGGCTGGATGTGAATCAGGCTCGCAAGGATGTGGCGCCCTTTGTCAAGGATCAGCAGATGCTTTCCCTCTGGTCGCACGATTTCTTTCAAGATGTGGCAAGCCGGATTAAGACTGAAGGATAACAACAAATGGAGGTTTCTGTAATGAGTAATGAGGATCTGCTGGCATCGCTCCAGGAATTACTGGAGGCATCCAGTGCCATGACCAGCGGCCAACTCCCCAGTGCGACCGAACTGGAACGATATCATCGTGCTCGCGAATGGGCACAACGACTCCTTGATCGCGAGGATAAGGTGAAAAGTTCTCGTTTGTCGCCGTAGGTTAGCCATGTGTCTTGGACTTGAACTGGAAGTGAATGTCCGGACATGGACAAATTTGAGAAAGGTGACATGAGGAAGGGCTGCATCGAACCAATCTGAATCAAGCACAAAAACATAGTTGATTCAATACACAAAAACATAGTAGAGTAACAGCACGAAAACATAGTAAATCATTTTCAGGTGGCAGTTATGGCAACATCAGGGGAAAAGTTGGCAGCCTCACTTGAGGCACTTCAAAACGTGCAAAGCGGAAACGTAGTCCGTTCATCATCTCTCAGCAGGGTTCATCGAGAACGCCTCATGCAAAACGACTTCCTGTTGGAGGTTGTAAAGGGGTGGTATATTGTGACCCGCCCCGCACTGAAAGATGGCAGCAGCACACCCTGGTTCGCCTCATATTGGACTTTTGTCACTTCCTACCTGAATGACCGTTATGATGACGATTATTGCCTGTCATCCGAATCATCTCTGCACCTGCACACTGGCGCGACCGTCGTCCCCCGGCAACTGGTGATCATCACAAAGGCTAAAGGGACTCAAAAACTCAATCTCCCCTTTGATACTTCGCTCCTGATCTACCAGGACAGCAATAACTTTCCCGCTGGCAGAGTGATGCTGAACGGTCTCTGGATCATGGATTTGCCGACATCATTATGTAGGGTTGCGCCATCATTTTTTAGACAAAATGCAGCCGATGCCGAGATGGCATTGCGAATGGTGCGTGATTCTTCCGAAATTCTCCGGGTGTTACTGGAGAGCGGGAGCATTGCTGCCGCCGGGAGACTGTCCGGCGCTTACGAGTTTCTTGGCGAAAAACAGATGGCAGTGCGGATCATGAGGGACATGACATCAAGTGGTCATACTATCAGGTCAGTTAATCCATTTGATAACACCGTGCCATTTCTCTCCTCAGGAGTCAGGGTACAATCGCCATACGTTGCCAGAATCGAGTCCCTTTGGAAATCAATGCGTAATGAAGTGACGGAGTCATTTCCGCCGCCATCCGGGATTCCCATTGACCAGGAAGAATATCTGCGGCGGGTAGACGAAATATATGTCAATGACGCTTACAACTCTCTTTCCATAGAAGGATATCAGGTCACACCGGAACTGATCCAACAGATCCGTGACGAAAAATGGAATCCTGATCTGCTGGAAAGTGACCGGCAACAAAGAGATGCTTTGGCGGCAAAAGGATATAACCTGGCCTTCAGGGCAGTAAAAGAAAGCATCAGAAAAATTCTCGCTGGTGCCAGACCGTCGGAGGTGGTTGCCGCTGACCACCGTGACTGGTACTCCCAGATGTTCGCCCCTTCTGTTCAGTCCGGCATCCTGAAAGCAGCCGACCTGGCCGGATATCGAAACCAGCCGGTTTACATCAGGGGGTCACAACATGTGCCGCTGCCGCAATCATCCATTGTGGACTGCATGGAAGCCCTGTTCAGGCTTGTCGATGATGAACCTCATGCCGGAGTCAGGGCCGTTCTGGGACACTTCATTTTTGTCTTCATTCATCCCTACATGGATGGCAACGGCCGTATAGGCCGTTTTCTGATGAATACCATGCTTGCATCAGGCGGTTATCCATGGACAGTCATCAGGCTGAAGCGTCGTGATATGTACATGTCGGCACTCGAAGAGGCTTCTACCAGAGGTCGAATATCGGCTTTGGCACGTTTTATAAGCGAAGAAATGGCGGTGAAATAAAAAAAGGCGACCACAAGGGCCGCCTCTATCCAGGCCGGACGGGTATCCAGCCTGAAGATGTTAGTAAGGTCTCCCGCCGGCATAAATGGCAAGAACCTCGAATTCGCCACCGACAATGTTATTCCGGTGCAGCGCCTTCTCGAATTCCTCCCAGCTCAGCGTAAAATCCCTACCGTTAATGCGTGCTCGAACTGACATGACTCTATCCCCCTTGATGTAGTGTTGGTGGCCCAAAAGGGCTCCCTACAACCACCGCTTGGACGGTGGCTCTAAGGAACCCTTTTGGGCTGGGGGAAAAGTCGAGGGAGGGCGTTTGAGCGCCGCTCCCTCAATATTATTTACAAGAGTCCCCGTTCGACAAAACTCAGGAACTCGCCATCACCAATGATGATGTGATCCAGCACCTTGATGCCGAGAATTTCGCCACTTTCCTTGAGACGTCTGGTAATGGCGATATCTTCCTGGCTGGGTGTCGGGTCACCTGTAGGGTGATTGTGTAATGTGAAGTTGCCAGTAATGTGAAGTCATCCTTCTTGTATGCCCACGCTACGCCTGTCCGACTTAGTCCCATCATGTATTTACTTCACATAATTTGCACGGATCATATCCTCCTCCATCAGGTAGTTCATTTCAGAATGGAGGTAGGATTATGCTTGAGTACTGGTACAAAGAACGACGGACGTTGGTAGATTTTCGGCGGGGACCACTTGGCCCATACATGGACGGACTGGCGGCACGCATGAAAGAAAGGGGGTATTCCAAAAGGCTTGCAGGTCCTGTTCTCGGGCATTGTTGCCTGTTCAACAGCTTTCTTGTCGATCAAGGGATCACTCGAAGTAAAGACATTACCCCGGCACATTTTGATGCATTTATAGATGCATACCTAGCAGACTTCCGAACCACCAGCAAACTCTATGTCGGACGTGGCGCAGTCCGGGGCCACCTGAAGCACTTGTTGTCGTATTTGGTTGACGAGGGTGTTATGAAACCGCCTGCCCCCAAACCGCTAGCGCCGCAATATCGCTGGGTACTCGAACCGTATTTGCGCCATTTACATGAGGATCGCCAACTCAACGAGACTACGATCCAGAACTACCGGGTAGCTCTATGCCGGTTTCTCGATGGCTTGGGAGAGAGAGCTTCACGTAATGGCATGAAGGCATTGCAAGCTGATGATGTTGAAACGCACATCAAACAGCATATCAAGGAGAGTCCCGTAAATTTGAGGAGTTTAGCATCGTATCTCCGCAGCTTTCTTCGCTTCTGTGCTTACAAGGGATATGTCGCCAAAGATTATTCCGGCGTTATCCCATCCGTACCCGCATATCGCCTGGCATCTCTACCCAAGGGGATGGAAGACACCGACTTACAAAAAATCCTGAATGCCATTCCCAAGGGAACTGCTGTCGGAGCAAGGGACACCGCCATCATGCTGCTTATGATGGCCTATGGTATTCGTGGTATGAGTGCGGTTGAGTTGCGCCTTGAAGATATTGACTGGCAACGCTCCACTATTCTGATCCGGGCAAGGAAGGGCGGCAAAGAAGTCGTACTCCCACTATTGAATGCTGTCGGTGAGGCGATTATCCAATATCTCCATCATCGCCCGGAAACTCGACTCCGAGAAGTATTCCTTGGTGTGAAGGCTCCACATTTCCCGCTCAGCGGTCAGGATATATCCGTGACCGTTCGTAAATATATGATCAAAGCGGGGGTGAAGAGACCCAAAAACGGATCTAACACCATGCGGCATTCATGGGCAATCCGGGCACTGGCAGACGATTCACCTATGAAAGCAATTGCCGATGTCTTGGGGCACCGCTGCCTGAATACCACTTTTATCTATGCCAAGACTGACCTCAAGATGCTCCGGCAGGTAGTTATGCCGTGGCCGGAAAAGAGGTGAACCATGGCGACATGTATATTCCGAAGTCCTATTGCCTCCCGTCTCCAGGCATTCTGGGAGATGAGATGCGCCCTCGGCCGTAAGGGTGAGAGTGACGGAAAGATTCTCTGCTACCTGGATCGTTTCCTGATGGCTGAACTGAAACCAGGGAAACCGATAACTGCCGAACTTGTAGAGCGCTGGTTCAAGTCGATGGAGCACCTGAGTGTTGGAAGCAGGCTCAATCGCATGTCCATCATGCGGCAGTTCTGCATATATCTGAGCAATTTCGACCCGCAGACGTGCATTATTTACCAGAGCTTTTTCCCACGCAGAAATCGCCCGGCACCTCATATATATTCGCTGCAGGAAATGACCATGATTCTGGATGCTGCCGGCATAATAGGTCAGGTGGGGAGCCTTCGTCCCATGCTCATTTCCACCATTATCGGTCTGCTCTGCAGTACCGGTCTGCGTATTGGGGAAGCATTGAAACTGTTGCTGGCAGATGTGGACATTGAAGGGGAGTTACTGACAATTCGGAACACCAAGTTCAAGAAGTCCAGATATGTTCCCCTGTCGCCTTCCACCGCCCGCCAGCTTGCAGACTTTATGCATCAGCGAGAAGCAGCAGGCTTTTCCACAGCTTCGACTGCGCCGGTTTTTATCAGTCCATCCGGAAAGGCATACCGACCTGGACGGATTTGTGAAGTCTTCTTGGAAATTCTCAGAGATGTTGGACTGCGTGGTCCCAAAGGTGAACGTGGACCTCGCCTCCATGACTTACGTCACAGCTTTGCCGTGAACAGACTGGCCCAATGGTACCGGCAAGGAGAGAATATCAATGCCAAACTGCCGTTACTGGCAACATATCTCGGGCACTCCTCGCTCATTGGCACCGAAACATATCTGCATGCCACGGCTGAGCTTCTGGAACAGTCGAACATTCGGTTCAAGAACCATTTCGCTGTACCGTACCTGAAGCGAATCAAAGGGGGGAGCCATGACGCAAAGTAATAGCATTGGCCTCCCCATCCGTCGTTTCTTTGAGGACCACCTGGTTGTTCAACGGGGAGTGAGCCCAAACACGGTGCTATCGTACCGGGACACCTTCAAACTCTTCCTGCAGTTTGCAGTGGAACGTTGCAGAAAGTCCTGCACCGATTTTGTAGTTGATGATCTTTCCGACAGGTTGGTCAGGCAATTCCTGGAACACCTTGATAGCGGAAGAAAGAACGGAACGGGAACCCGTAACGTCAGGTTGGCTGCCATTCATGCCTTCTTCAGATATCTGGCCGTTACCGATCCCCGCTATATTGCTCAATGCCAAACCATTCTTGCCGTACCGTTCAAGCGACACGCCAGGCATGTGTTGGGATATCTGGAGAAAGAGGAAGTCCAGCATATCTTCAGACACATTAGTGTCCAGAATGTGTCTGGGCGTCGGGATGATGCACTGCTACGCCTTCTCTACAACAGCGGAGCACGGGCACAGGAAATTGTAGATCTCAACGTCAATCATATCCGCTTCAGCCGCCCATACTATGTGCTGATCCATGGAAAGGGACAACGTGAGCGAACCTGTCCGGTCTGGGATGAGACGGTACAGGCAATCAAGGCAACCATTGAGGACCGGCATCTCCGCCTGTCGGATAATGTTCCGCTATTTGTGAATGCCAGAGGAGGACGCCTTACCCGTTATGGATTAAGATACATGATTGCACAACGAGTGGCGGCGGCAGTGGAAACATGCCCGTCACTATCCACCAAAACGATTACCCCTCATACATTCCGGCACACGACCGCAATGCATCTGCTGCAATCGGGAGTTGACCTGAACATGATTCGTTCCTGGCTCGGGCACTCTTCGATTGAGACAACCAATCTGTATATCGAGATTGATCTGGAGATGAAGCAGAAAACCTTGCAGGCCACTGAAAAACTGTTACCTAAAACTAGCAAGAAAGGGCCGTCTTGGCGGCGTGACCCGAGCATCTTGGAGTGGCTGAAAGACCTATAGTTATGTGAAGTGCCTGGAAGGGTTGCAATGCCGCATGCCCTTCCAGATGCTTATTGTATCCGAATTGCCGGTAATGATTCCGGCACCACTTCACATTACTGGCAACTTCACATTACATCAGTTATGTGGAGCTCAACATAATTGATGCATCAGAATGATTGCCGCCGCATTCGAGATGCATGCCGTTTTGTAGACTTCGCGACTATGGACGATGGCCTGGTTGAGCGAGCCAATCGAGACTCGATCAAAGCAGACGATCCGGTTTTTGCCGTCCAGATGCAGAACGATAAAGTGCTCCTTCGTCTCCAGACGGAGATCCCGGAACATCTCGAATACCTGCTGGGGTTGCGTGAACCGCATCGAGACCCATTTCGGGGCGTCGTCTCTGACAACATCGTTGCGGTAACGGGCTTCGATTGATTTTATGAAGATTCTTTTGGTTGTCGGTGCTACTGGTTCTCCGAAGAGATCGAGATTCATGTCCGCCTCCTGAAATATTGAGGGCGGACCACCCCGAGGGCAGTGTCCGCCCCCATAGGGTTGATAGTTATTGATTCAGATTACTGGAGTGCCAGCACTGCTTCCCTGAAGCTCACCACATCCAGCTCCATAACAGCGCTGATGGAATCCCATGACCGGTTACAGACGAAACAGTGGACATGGTTGTCATACAGGGCCATTGATGGATTGCTGTCCTCATGAAACGGACAGCACCGGTGCCTTCCCTTGGGGAAGTCGATAATGCTGGTGATAGGATACTGCCGGGCTTGGTCGATCATCTCCGGGGTGATCCCGCCGGGCGTCTGCACCGTCTCCTTGCCGTTGACATGGTTCAGGAGCGCCGTCGCCTCCCGTTTCAGGGGGCGCAGCTCCTTTTCCT
>JAQTXD010000179.1 GCA_028688955.1 Desulfuromonadaceae bacterium | reverse complement strand
ATTCAGTATTGTTACTTTGCAACCAGTTGTATTTGGCAACAGCGGTGTGAATGGGTGTAAGTTATTAGATGCACTATTAAATAAGTACTGACAAACAAGAAGCCGATTATGCCGTGCATGAGCACTGTTCCTTAATGACTCAAGTATTTTTGAATGTTTTTGTATAACAGCATCTTTGCATGATTCCATCGAACCAGAAGCATCAGTCAATACCAATACAAATAATGGATCATCGCAAAGTTTATCCAAATTAGGAATTTCTACCTTTCTGTTGCACCCACAAAAAAGTTCCGCCATCTCTTTACTGATAATTTTCTCTTCAGCAAGACTATGAATCTCATAAAACATGTCAGACGCTAGCATTATCTACTCCTAAGGGTTTGCAACGGCGTGTTTGTCCAATAGAAAAAACACGGTTCCGGATAATGGGCATCGAGCGGATAATCTCATAATCACTCCATAACGATAATAATTACAATTTATGACAGTCTAACCTGAAACATCTTCAGGCAATATCATGCACAACTCCAAATCCGTCGGATCAGTCATTGATGCAATTCTCACACTTTGATTCTCCTGTATCGTTTGAAATAAAGTCCTCATATCCCTGCCATTGCCAAAGTTCTGATCACGCTTTACCCAAAGATCTTGTATGCTCAGTTTGAGCTTCTCTTGCGCTTCAGGAACAAGTTGAAAATTCGCATCCTGGCAAAACATTATAAATATTCTTTCCAGATCATCGGGCGAATAGTCTTCGAAGGAAACATACTGTGTGAATCTCGACTTTAATCCGGGATTTGTATTGATAAAATTTTGCATTTTCTCCGGATAACCGGCAACTATTACAACCAACCGATCACGATAGTCTTCCATCATTTTAAGGAGTTGATCAATAGCTTCTTGTCCAAAATCCTGTGTGCCACCTTTGCACAGGGTGTAAGCCTCGTCTATGAACAGCACTCCTTCCATGGCTTCTTCTACTTTAAGTTTGGTTTTGGGTGCCGTTTGCCGGACATATTCAGCTACAAGATCAGAGCTGTCTGTCTCAACGCAATGACCTTTTTTCAAAATACCAAGAGCTTTAAAGATTCGTCCCATTAACCGAGCAACAGTGGTCTTTCCGGTTCCTGGGTTCCCGGTAAAAACCATGTGCAATGTCCGATCAGTTTTTGAGTCTGCTCCCTGCTTCTTTTTGCGCAGTTTCTGCGCCTTGAGCACTGCCACCTGTTTGCGAATGAAGTCCTTTACCGATCCTAGCCCAATCATCGATTCAACTTCAGCGATAAGAGTTCCAAGATCATCCTCCCCGCCTGTTTGAATAAGCGACTTGAGAGAGGTAGGTAAGTCCTCTTCGGTGAACGTGCACAGGTCTTCGCGAGTCGCACTGGTAAGATGTTTGACACGGCTCGCAAGATTGCGACGCATACCGCCAAAATACTCCTCCTCCACGACGCGGGCGTTGCCGAAATTTTTCGGTTTAGCTGCCATCAGCTCAGTGAGCGCTGTTGAAAGCATATCTCCACCAGACTGATTGAGGTGATAGCCCTGCCTTTGCGCATACCTTGAAAAGATGAGCAGAAGCTCATCAGCGCTGAAATCCGGGAAATCGATATGATGCGCGAACCGTGAGCGCAATCCATCGTTTGCTTTTAGGAACTCTTCCAGATCCTTGGTATAGCCAGCTCCTATAACTACCAGTCTGTCCTTGTGATCAGTCATGGCTGGAACCAGGACGTTATGGATTACATCCGCACCATAAGTCTGACCCAGCCCCCCTTTTGTCAGACCATAAAGCTCATCTATAAAAAGAATCCCTCCGAGAGCTTCCCGTACCTTTGCCCTGGCTTTTTCAAGTCCAACATGATCCGATACAAGGTCAGCACCGGTAACCGCAATAACGTGTCCACGCGGCAAAAGCCCCAGCCCCTTAAATATTTTCCCCATTAGTCGAGCTACGGTGGTCTTACCGGTACCTGGATTACCCATGAAAAGCATATGCATCATTCTGCGCTCAGCTGACATCAATCCTTGTTCATCCCGCTGTCGATCAAGCCGTACCTGATCCACAAGACCGTTGATAAAGGTCTTCATTGGATTCAATCCGATGAGTCCATTGATCTCTTTTAGAAGAACATCGACATCTACCTTCACTTCAATGAAATCTTGATATATTTCAGGGATATCTTCAGGTAAAACGTGCTGTTTTCCGTGGCCTTTATCTATCCTGCCAGCATAGGTGGCATACAAGTCATCCAACAAGTTCCGAACATTTCTGGCGTTGCCCCAATCATCCGGATTACGTGTTTCATACATACCTTTCAGAACTTTTTCCATACCGATCATGGTGTCAGTCTCAATAGGGGCAAGACCAGCCGATTCCTTCTTAACGGCCATGGATTTGAATATTACGAGCAATTCGACAGGTGAATAATCTTCAAAGATGATTTCATCTTTCACCCGACTCTTCAATCCCTGGTCTTGTGAAATAAGTCGCCGCACAGGCTCCGGATATCCCGCCAGGATTACACAGAGACGGTTACGCTCACGCTCCATCCTGGCTACCAAAGTCCGCACAGCCTCAAGGCCAAAAGGGTCGTCGCCCCCTTCCCGAATCAGTTGATGTGCTTCGTCAATAAACAGCACCCCATCCAAAGCCTGGTCAATCATGTTATTTGTTCTTGGGGCTGACTGACCTTCGTATTCCGCTACAAGAGCTGCCCTGTTTTCGGCGATGACCGTATGACCACGTCGGAGTAGACCTGCATCTCGGAAAATTTCACCCACAAGACCTGCGACCACGGTTTTTCCGGTGCCGGGATTCCCGAGAAAAACCATGTGCAGGGTTCCTGCATGTTCACTACCCAACTGTCTGGCTACAGCCAGCTTTTTTCTAATCTGCTCTTTAACGGATTTTAGACCAATCATCTCATTTAATTGTTCTTCCGCTGTTTTATCGCTATAAGTTCGCTCTCCGGGAAGCAAGCTGCGTACTGACTCGCGAGAAAACTCTTTTACGCCTGAGAGCTTGCTCCTCCAGAATGACAGAGTCTGATCTTCCATTGCAACCCAGGCAACAAGCCGCTCTAATCGCGGCCAGTCCACAGCCATCCGGTTAGTGAGCCGTTCATGGTGAATGGCGTTGAGTAGTTCCTGCTGTTCCGGACCACCCGCCCGCAATACATTTTG
>JAQTXD010000089.1 GCA_028688955.1 Desulfuromonadaceae bacterium | reverse complement strand
CAAGGCTAAAGTCATCAGTCACAGGGCCTACGGCTTCAGATCGGCAAAGAACTATATTCTGAATCTTTATCACTGCATGGGTGACTTACCCATGCCTACTTCCATGCACAGATTTGTGTGAGGAACCAAAAAGTAAAAACAACAGTGAGCAGGCAACCTGCCATAATGGAATCGAGACTGGGTACGGATAAATGATTGCCATATTTTGAGGCCAGAACGTCTTTATGATGTACCGTATGTACGATACAAAAGCATTTTCAATACGGAGCAGCACAGGAACAGCATTCAGGCTGGATACAGCCCCTCCTTTTTGTTGCGCGTAAACAGTTATGCCAGAGGTAAGGAGAGATAAGATAAAGAACGGGAGCTTTTCTTTAAGTAAAGGTACCACCCAGTCTAAAAAACCGGATATAAAGTTTACATTTACAATCGGTGTGGTTGTACCATCATTTCGGGCTGATGGAATCATACGCTTCAGGGGCCAGAAATCCATCAGAAGCAATATCACGGGTAGTGTAACGAGCATTGACTTTGACATAAGTCCAAGCATAAACAAGAAAATGGCGAGAACGTACAACCTTTTATTTTTATTTTTTGCATAAATTCCATATACATAGAGCGTAAGAAAACAGAATAATGCGCTCAGAACATCCTTTCTCTCCGCTAACCAGGCAACAGACTCAACATGTAGTGGGTGAACTGCAAACAGCGCCGCTACAAAAAAACTCTGCCATAAAGAAGAGGAAAATCGAAAGAAAAAGAAGAAGAGGATGAGAGTTGAGACGGTGTGAAAGGCGACATTTGTGAGGTAATGTCCCCGAGGGTTCATACCATAAAGTTGCGCATCTGCCAAATGCGACAACCATGTTACCGGATGCCAGTTACATTCTTCTAATGCAGAAAACGCCCACACGATGTTCGCGACAGTAAGCCCAGATGCCATGTGGGGATTTTCCGTTATGTAATCATTGTCATCATAATTTAGAAATTCGTGACCTCCTACCTGCCAATAGACACCAACCGTAAGGACCATCAGCACAATGCAAATCATAATCACCGAGCGGATGCTACCGAACTGGTCCTGTCCTTCAATCAATGAGAGGCTGCCTTTTCCATTATTTCTGACAATGACATAGCTGATGGTACACCCGACTCTTCCAGTATTTTATACTCCGCCAAAGCGAGATCACGTTTCCCCTGCTTAAGGTACGCAAACACCAGGCCACCGCGAGCTTTGGGGCTGTTACGATCAAACTGGAGCGACCATTTGAAGGCATCTACAGCTTTAGTATACTCTTTGGTTGTTAGATATGCGGCTCCCAGATTCAGGTATGCCAGGCTGTATGATGGTTTCGCCTGTATTGACAGATTAAAATGCTGAATGGCCTCATCAACACGCCCCTGATTGAGATACTCCAGCCCGAGATTGTTCTGGATAACCCAATTTCCTTCTGTCACCTCCAGAGTATGCTTGAACAGAGTTTCGCTGTTTTTCCAGTATTGAAGCTGTACAACTGTCAGCCAGCTCATTCCGGCAACAACACAAACGGCAATGCAGCCAAGACATTCATCCCGGTACCGCCACGTTTCAAGCAGCCGGGACAATCCCCAGACAATCACGACAAACAGTCCGATAAGAGGGATATATGTGTACCGGTCCGCCACCGAATGCTGTCCAATCTGAATCAGGCCGATCACCGGAAGCAGCGTAACGAGATACCACAGCCAACCGGTTATCAGGAACGGATAGCGATTATTAAACAAGAACACTGCAGCAGTTATACCTATCAGCAATGCGGCAGTTAAAGCGACTTTTATGTTTGAAGGGGGATAAATTGAAAAAGGGTAGAGAATCGCCAGATCAGCCGGCCAAAACATTTTAAACACGTAGGTAATATAGGCGATGCATGACTTTCCCAGTCGCGATGCAAACGTATACCCTTGAGGCAGTTCTCCAACGGCCTGCTGCACACGGTACGTGATAATACTGGAGCATAGGGACAGCAGATAAAAAGGGATTTTCTCGGCAATAAGTCGTATAACATCGGAGCGGTCAGGGCAGCTGATTCGGTTCAGTGGCCACCAGTCCAGCAGCAGCAGCAGAATCGGTAACGACACCAGCATCGGTTTAGAGAGTAAGCCAAGGACAAAAAGCACAAGAGACAAGCAATAGAAGCGGATGCTTTTATTCTCTGTAAAACGCGTATACCAGTAGAGGGTAAGCATCATAAAAAACGTACTCAGTACATCCCGCCGCTCTGCTACCCAGGCAACTGATTCAACGTGGAGCGGATGAAGCGCAAACAGAAATGCGACCGCGGCGCTTTGCCAGGGTAATCTGGTTGCCCGCTTGAGAAAGAGAAACAACAGGCAACTGTTTGCGACATGTAACAACAGATTGACCGTATGATGACCGGCAGGATTCAAGCCGAAGAGTTGAACATCAAAAGCATGGGATAGAATAGACAGAGGGACCCAGTTTGCTTCGTAGCCGTTTGTAAACGCCCATCGAATAACTTCGAGGCTCACACCGGAAGCGATATTCGCGTTCGCATAGACAAAGATATCATCATCAAAAGCTATGAAATCATTCCATATCACTGGGCTGAAGACAGCCAACGTAATCAAGATAATGGATGGAAGCAGCCACTTCTCGTATTTCGTACTGATAACGTCCATAAAGTTAAAATTTGCTGTTTCCGAAAATAAAATCCGTTAAGTCATGACCAATCTTGGCTTCTGTTTTTTAAACATTCTCGCCAAAGTAGTCAGAGTTACTCCAAACAGACCTACCCACAAACTTGTAAGAACAATGGGCTTACCCGGTTCGTAGCGCACCGTCATTGCAGTCCAATAACGTATTTCCTTGACTGCAAGCTTGACAGAACCGGCATCAAAGCTTGCACCGACACCAACCTTACCAGAAACAAGTGGTTTTTCAGACACTTTTTCAGATTTCTGGATAATCGGGTACACATCAAAGTATATATCCCCAGTTTTTTCAGCTTTTTTATCCGGACGATATGCGACGTTCATTGCCACTATCGGAGCATTCGGCTCAGGAGGGAAATTGATAACAGATGCTCCATCCTTGGTGCCTACCGTATATATATAAGAACCATCTTCTTTGACTTTCAAGCTCTGAAGTGCCAAAAAACCACCATAAATTTCGCGCCCCTGTTTATCCGACAGAATCGCAAGTGCTGAATATCCTTCTTTTTCCGGGTAATAACTGAACCCACGATATTCAAGGTGCTTTGTCAGATAGATAATTCCAGTATTTCTCATTGGGCCGGAACCGACTGAAACTTCATACGCCGCGCGCTTATTGTCGCCATCAACCTTGTATCCGGTGTGTAACTTAATCAGTGTAGCTTCCCCTTTTAATTTGGAAAAGCTGAAGAAACGCCCCATGTTGATAGTATCATAGCTCTGAGGATCCCCGTTTGGCAGTGTTTCCCCTTCAGTGAGGCGAATCGATCCTCTGAAATAGAACAGGCTGTTGTAAATAATTCCGGCAAACATAGTCACAAAGCTGAGATGAAACAGGATCATCCCCAGTGATATCAGCGTAACCCGCCGGCCCCAGATTCTGCCAAAAAAACAACAGGCGACATTGACAATCAGCAGCACCAGCAGGCCGTTAAACCAGAGCGTAGAAAAGATGACATCCCAAGCCTGTTTATCACGAACAACGGTTACACCAGCTACACAACAGGCTAAAATAACAACCAGAAGCAGCATGGCAAGCTTTGCGGATGCCAGAAAATCGTAAATTTTTCGAGGGATTTTATGGATAGGATGATAACGTGGCTCTACCGGAAAGATTTCGTTTTCAGTTTCATTATCAGACGCTGATGCATCAGGCAGCTGTGATTCAGTCATAATCTCCATCCAACACCGTTTGTTCACAATGATAATACTAAATTGGCGCAACCTTATAGCACAATCAGCAAAGGTATTGAACTAAAAAAACCGTAAAGAGCATCTCTGCAAACAGTACGCAATGGCGTATGAATATTGCGGTACCGGTCAAATACAGGTAAGATGCTCGCATCCATGGGGAAAAAAATGAACTATCACGAAATGAGCACCGCCCGGAATAGTAATTACCGGAAATCCGGTTTCCTGCTAGCAGGTTTTGCCGCACTTGTTTATACACTCCTCCTCTTTCAAGGAAGGCATCAACCATATATCGCCGTAATCTCAATTGTTCTGTTTATATTGGCTTTGTTCGAAGCATGGCCACTTCGGAGAGCCATTGACTTACTCATCAGCTTTGGAAATTTTATGCACAAACTGACAAACCCGCTGATATTCGGCCTGATATATGCTGTCGCAGTTATCCCTACCGCTCTAGTCCTGAAACTGTTCAACAAAGAAATCCTGCAACTGCGCTATGACGGCAAACGAGATTCGTACTGGCAGGAACGTACTTTCGGCAAAGCCTGGAAAGATTCATTCCGCAAGCAATATTAGCGAGGCAAACAATGGAATTTATCAAGGAATTCATTGAATTTCTCAAGCACCGTAAGAAGTTCTGGCTTCTCCCTATTATCTTAGTCATGGTCATACTCGGCATTCTGCTAATAACAGCACAGAATTCGGTCGTTGCACCCTTTATTTACACGTTGTTTTAGAGAGAGCGCATGTTCATTCTTGGAATATCTGCCTATTATCATGACAGTGCCTGTGCGCTCATCAAGGACGGTGAAATCGTAGCTGCTGCGCAAGAGGAGCGGTTTACCAGAATAAAACATGATCCGCGCTTTCCCCATTATGCCTTGGAGTATTGCCTGCGTGAGGCGGGCATCGCCTTTACCGATCTCGACCATATTGTCTTCTACGATAAGCCGTTCCTCAAGTTTGAGCGGTTGCTGGAAACATATATAG
This sequence comes from Desulfuromonadaceae bacterium, assembly GCA_028688955.1. GTDB lineage: Bacteria > Desulfobacterota > Desulfuromonadia > Geobacterales > Pseudopelobacteraceae > JACRCG01. The sequence goes on along the minus strand of JAQTXD010000089.1, from coordinate 8,249 downwards.
CCTTCGCTCCCAGAGGATTTAAATCTTTCTCCACCTCAATGCTGGTTTGGCTGAAAGATAAACTATTCCTCAAGAACACCCTGTTGCGCGAACTTTCTTTTCATTGTGAGAGCGATGACCTTGCCCAGGTTATGTTGTTTTCGGAACATCACCTGAGTCATGCTGCCAGTGCATTTTACCCATCCCCCTATTATGAGGCAGCGATTCTGACGATGGATGGAGTCGGGGAGTGGGCGACCACTTCCATTGCTGTGGGGACAGGAAAAAATATAGAAATAATCAATGAAATACACTTTCCTCATTCACTTGGCCTTCTTTATTCCGCGTTTACCTATTACACCGGTTTCAAGGTCAATTCCGGAGAATACAAGCTGATGGGGTTGGCACCTTATGGCGTGCCTCGATATGCAGCAACGATCAGAGAACATCTGATTGATGTTAAGGGTGACGGGTCGTTTCGCATGAATATGGATTATTTTGACTACTGCACCGGGCTTACCATGACAAATCACAGATTCAATGATCTTTTCGGCGGACCGGCACGCAGAGCAGATGAACTGCTAACCCCTCGACATATGGATATTGCTGCATCGATTCAGGCCGTAACTGAAGAAATCATCGTACTCATTACCAGAAATATTGCCGCGACAACCGGACAAAAATATCTCTGTCTCGCAGGTGGAGTCGCACTTAATTGTGTAGCGAACGGCAGGATTCTCCGTGATGGCGCATTTGATAACATCTGGATACAGCCTGCAGCAGGCGATGCCGGAGGTGCCCTCGGAGCAGCATTGGCGGCATATCACCTTAATTTGGGCAATGTACGCACACATTCAGATGGCAGTACCGATAGAATGAAGGGAGCGTATCTCGGACCTGCTTTCACACAAAGTGAAATAGAAGAGCGACTGCGCAATCTAGGTGCTGTTTTTGACGTGGTTGAGGATGAAGCAGTGCTGCAAAAATGTGTCTACGACCTGGTTGCCGGGAAGGCGGTTGGTCTGTTTCAGGGGCGTATGGAGTTTGGTCCAAGGGCTCTCGGTTCACGTTCAATCATTGCTGACCCTCGCTCCGCAATGATGCAGTCTCAATTGAATCGCAAGGTCAAATTCAGGGAATCGTTCAGGCCTTTTGCACCATCTGTGTTAAGTGAAGATGTCGGCACGTGGTTTGAGCTTTCAGCTGACAGCCCGTATATGTTGTTCTGTGCTGACGTAGTCATGGATAAGCGGTGCACCATGACTGATGAAGAGCATACATTGTTCGGAATCGACAAACTTAATAAAGTCCGCTCAGAAATTCCTGCGGTGACTCACGTTGATTATTCCGCCAGGATTCAGAGTGTTCATAAGGAAACAAACCCTCGCTTTCACGCTCTTATTTCTCGTTTTAAAGAGGCAACCGGCTGTGCAGTTGTAGTGAATACCAGTTTTAATGTACGGGGAGAGCCTATTGTCTGTACTCCTGATGACGCATTTCGGTGTTTCATGGGAACTGACATCGAATCCCTTGCCATCGGAAACTGCTATCTTGAGAAATCAAAGCAGAATTCTCAATTACTGAAGGACTATAGAAACGCTTTCGATCTTGATTAATCATCACAGGGCATCATACATGGATAAGAAATTCCTTATAATTTCCATTGCTTTAACGTTTATAACCTTGTCAGTATACTGGCAGGTGAACAACCACGCTTTCATTAACCTTGATGATCAGGCGTATATATACGAAAATCCGCACGTAATGGGCGGTTTAACTGGCAGCAATGTAGCGTGGGCGTTCACATCAGTTAACTACTTCTACTGGCAACCTGTCACGTGGCTATCTCATATGCTTGATGTAGAAATCTTCGGGATGAATCCAGGTCTGCATCACCTCTCAAGTGTTTTTATTCACACCGTTTCTACTCTTCTTCTGTTATTTCTCCTTTTTCGATTAACCGGCCTTCTCTGGCAGAGTGCATTTGTTGCTGCGCTGTTTGCTCTTCACCCAATGCACGTGGAGTCCGTTGCATGGGCAGCGGAGCGAAAGGATGTCCTGAGCACATTTTTTGGTTTTCTGACGCTGATATTTTACGTTGAAAGCAAGGTTTCCCATCAGAAATCCTCTGCAGGTAACAACCTGAAATTTTTTATTTTTTCACTTGTTTGTTTTATGCTTGGCCTTATGTCAAAACCGATGCTTGTAACACTTCCACTTATCATGATACTTATTGATTACTGGATGTGTTTATCCTCCAACGCGTTTTTTTCTGCTAATTCCAAGCAACTGCTTTTCATCGAAAAGATACCGTTTTATTTCCTTTCAGTAACTTCGTCAATAATCACAATCATTGGACAGAATAACGCCGGGGCAATGCCGACCCTTGATACATTTCCTGTCGCATTTCGCATTGAAAATGCCCTTATCACCTACGTAAAATACGTCATTAAGACACTCTGTCCACTGGATCTTGCAGTGTATTACCCGATGCCGGCATCATTTTCACTCTGGCTGGTGGGCTGTTCTTTCATCACTCTAATTATCATATCAGTTGCTGTTATCAAATTTAGATCCACCTACCCCTACTTGCCAGTCGGGTGGTTTTGGTTTTTAATATCTATTTTTCCCGTTATCGGACTGACTCAAGCAGGATTCCAATCTATGGCCGACCGCTTCAGCTACATGCCTCACGTTGGTTTATTCATAATGGTTGCGTGGGGATTTGCAGATATCACAAGTAGTTTTAGGCAGCAAAAGATGATTCTTGCGATGTTTGCTACGGCAATAGTTATTACAATATCTGTCCTGACATGGCGCCAGGTCGCATTATGGAAAAACAGTACAGTCCTGTTTGAACATGCGATAAAGGTGACTGATAACAACTGGATGGCTATGAATAATCTGGGGAAGGCATACCTTGATGCGGGGAGGGTTGATGATGCTCTCTGGTGTTTTAACGAATCAGTCAAGGCAAAGCCGTCGTACGTAGTCGCCCTGGTAAACCTTGGAGCAATGTTAGCAGTTAAAAACCGGCCTGATGAGGCCTTTTCCGTTTTAACACAGGCATTACAGATTGAACCGGAAAACATAAAAGCACGATTGTTATTAGCCAACCTGCCAAAAAATCGTTAAAAAAGTGCTCCTCCGGGCCATTTTTCAGATAATGCATTATTTTATACCGCTAGCTGCCTTACGCTTCGCAATTAACCGGGAAAGTTCCGTCATTTTTATGTTCACCCCGTCTCTCGCCCCGGCCAGTTCAACACCGGGACTTGCATAAAAACGCTGGTATTCAACCAACGCATCTTCAGGGTGAGATAGTTTTTCCAATAATATCGCACTATTGAGATGTGCTTCTGCATCAAGTGAGTTCTGTCGGATTGCCTCTCGATAGTGTTGTAAGGCTCCGGAGTAATCTCCCCTCTGCATCCTTATATATCCCAGTTGATCCTGTAGGCGTGGAAATGCAGGATCCAGCATCATCGCTTTAGTGAAGGCTTTTTCAGCCAAAGGAAGATTTTTTTGCTCCTCCAGGTACGCGCAGCCCAGATTATGATAAGCATATACACTTTCCGGAGCAAATTGCAGAACACGTGAAAAAAGGGTAACACCATTTTTCCAGTATTGATTCTGCCTGAACGTCAGTCCGGCCAAGCAGAAAAACAGGACCATAATCGTAGCGTGCCGAAATACTTTATTGCCTGTTTCGGTGGTATAAAGTCGGGCAAGATGCTCACCAGCCAGTATCCATGCTCCAAGGGCCGGCAAATAAAAAAACCTGTCAGCAACAGGTGAGCTCGGGATATCAACTATTCCACTGACAGGCAGCCAGAAAATTACAAGCCATGCCAACCCGAAACAAACCGTTGTTTGCGTGCCATTCTTGATCAACCACCACAAAACTACTACAATTATCCCCCATGACAATCCCAGTTGTAATGCTATTGGCCGTAACTCTTCCGGTATAAGGTAAAACGGGCTCAGATTGATTGGCAAGACCAAGGAGAAAAAATACTTTGGAATGATATAAACGTTATATATTAGGCGTGACATCATTCCCTGGAATATTTCCAGTTTCACATCAGCCAGAGCAAAGGCGTTACTCCTTAAAACCCAGTACATAAAGGTGGTAAGCAAATAGGGAACTAGTCTGACGAGCATTCTGCTCCTAGACTGTGATTCATTACGCCATATCGATATTTCCAGAGCAGCAATAAATGGTAATACACCAAGCGCGAGTTCTTTTGACATAAACCCTGCCAAGGCTGCTACGGCACCACCAAACGCAGGAAGTATCCGGTTCTCTGTAATCGCCTTCTTGTGCAGCAAAAACGCAAGCAGGCTGAACCAGGTAACAAGCAGAGTGCTTCTGGCTGAGTTAAAATCAACGGCTTCTGCATGAATAGGGTGAATGGCACATAAAAGCGCTGCAAAAATTGCAGCTTTGCGGCTCGTGTAGATCGTTATGGCGAGGTGATAGAAAAGAAATGTGTTGCCGGCATGCAGTAACAGACTGAAAAGCCTTACCAGAAAAGGGTTTAAACCATGCAGGAGGTAATCACCATAAAAAGACAGCATAGATAACGGTCGATAGTATGGTGCAATATCACTTGATCTCCCGGCATCAATACTGCGGAATATGTCGAAAATATCCGTAATTCTCGGAATATTAGCGAGGATTACCACGGCGTCATCCCAGACGAAGCCGTTCCATAGTGAATTAAAATACGTAACAAATGCAACTACAGCCAACAGAAAACCAATTCGGTTACCGTTATCCTCTACCTTTATCTGATTATGCTCAGCACTGTGTCCACATTCCATAGTAATTTACTTGTTCTAAAAAAAAATTTTGTCGTTCTACCCTGCTGTCGTAGCCGTTGTTCTACTGAAATGGAACTTTAGGGACTTTCTTTGTGAACTCCTCACTCGACAAGCTCGGCGTTTTCACCTGACGAATCATTTCCCGGTACATCGAGAAGATTCGCGCCGCTTCATCAGGGGTATAATTTTTTTCCCGAAGGCCAAGTTTATCAGCGCGGAGAAGGTCTCGATAGGCGCGCACGACTGGGTGGATCTCGCGAAACAGATATAATCGATTTCGACACTCTTCTGCCATTGACGGTTCTTCATTTGCCGCGCGGTTGAAAGTTTTGACGGCTTCCTCATACAAAAAATCAAGTCTTTCGTACTGATGCATTACCATCGCCATGTTGTAATTTAGATCTGCTGCAGCGACATCCCGAAGTGCCCAGAATTTTTTTGGAATAACGATTCTGGTATGTTCAACTTCAGCGGTGGAGACTCCCTGTAATAACCCCTGCTTTAAAAGCGCTTTTAACATCTCATGTGCTACTATTTCCTGACTCTGCTCAGTCAGATGGACATAGTCCACTAACACATCGAGTCCGATGATACCATAGCTGGCACCCGCCTCAAGCGGTGCAACAATATCAACCAGTGGAGTCCCGCGCTTTGCTGCAACATCACGAAGGATCCTCTGAAATTCCGGTAACTCACGAAATGGAAAAGCATCATCCTCAAGTGCCTGAAGATACTCAGACTTTGCCTCTACGACCTTCCCTGTGTGTAGTAGTGCTCCTCCAAGACGAAAATGCACCTCAGCGTATTCGCTGTCGATATCAATAGCTGCCCGGAGCGGGGCGATTGCCGCCGCATATCTGCCCTGTTCAACGGCGAGATAACCGTCCCTGAAAAAACCGGTCCAGCGGGCTTTTTCAACTGGAGTCAAATCTTTACGGTGATGTGATATATTGGGAACCCAATCCTTCAGATTCACCGGGCAGGTGAGCAGAAAAAGCGGGATCTTTGCAGCACCAGCTGCAGAAACCATCTCATTAATGTTGAATCTATAGTGATCCAGGAGCATCTGAAACTGGCGCGGATCCTCATGATAAAGGGAGGCCTGAGAAAACGCGAAGGAAAGTGTGTTCGGAATCTGAGCGCTGAGGTCGAAACCCTTCACGTCGACATGCGGGAGCGGTACTGTGAGACGATAGATGATACGGATAGCAGCAAATCGATCCCATGGAGCGGGTGGGTTCCGGGGCCGGTAGACGAGGTTCTCCAGGAACTCGTTGTTGCCGTTGTAGAGGAAGAGGAAGTCCGGATTGTACTGAAGGACCTCCTCAAGGATCAGTTTGACCCGGTGGCTCGCATAGGTTCCTGCTGCGACGTTGATTACCTCGATTGGTCGCCCAGGATACAACATGCGCAGCTTCCGCTCGAGCAGAGCACTGATATTGGTGTCACCCATGTGGTACGGCCAGCCGGCTGCTGCCGAGCCTCCAAGCACAAAAATTCGGAGGCCACCTTTCGGACGCTCCAGAGGAAACGGCCGCAACTCAGGATTCATTAGTGGATGAAACCCGGATCTTACAACCACCTTTATTCCACCGCCATCCACAATTTTGAATGCCGGGACCTGATTTATCGACTCAACAAAAGGGTTCCTGTGTCGTTCAGCGGCGTTTTCTATTCGCTCGATGAGCCGGGCACCGAGCTCAATGCCGCCGACGACAATCAGGAAGGTCAGGAACCAGAAAACAGGGCGACGTCCGCCATTCGTATTAGTCATTATCACAACCTTGACTGCAGATGTATTAGCTTTTCACCCCTATCAGTTTAATTTATCAACCTTTAACATGATCTGATTACCGTCTTTCACTCCGTACACAACTGACGATCCATCTTCAGAAAATGCGGTATCAAATACACGTTCATAACTCGGAAGTTGTTTGATAATTTTCCCGTTTAAATCTGCAATCACGACAAATCGCTTATTATTCTGACGAGCACGGTAAACCAGAAACTTTCCATCAGGACTGAACTGTGGAGTTACTACACGTTCAAAAAAAGGTCCTTCCTTGCCGTCTACAACAATAGTAAATTTTTCATTTTGAATGGCAACGTACGCATAATGTTTACCATCACCACTATACGTTAAGTGAGCTCCTTCCTTATACGTCTTGTTCTTGCCTCGATCCGGTAAAAAAGCAGTATGTAGATAGGCTTGTGGTCCTTTATCATGAACTATAAAAATGCCTACACCCTTACTATCTGGAAGGATAACAAATGGCCACGGATATTCACCGTCCGGAAGTAGCTCTTTTTTATCATCAAGTACAATGTATGATCTGCCGTCTTTGACCGCAATGTAGGCTAATGATTTGCCATCACCACTGTATGTCAGCTGCTTAATATCATCATAAGATTCGCCAGATTTTATTTTTTCCGGGTGCATGAAATCAAAAGAGATGACATTCCATTTGCCATGATTTTTCTCAACAGCGGCAATAGCGGTTTTTCCTGCATTTACAGCATAAGCTGTGTCGGCAATTGTTAATGGTATATTATTTCTGAACTGCAGGTCGCTGACAACAAGACGATAAACACCAGATATTTCTGTAACCTCCAGGTATGTAATTTTATTGGAGTCCTTATTAAATATAGGTCTATCAAAATACTGGAGTGCACCCTCGTTTTTCGTATTATCTACGTACATGTACCACTTATTGCCAATTTTTGCATCATAACCGACATGTTTGCTATCAGGACTAAATGAAATTCTACCTCTATCAGCAAATGGCCCCTTTTCAACGCCGTCAACAACGACATAATTTCTGTCGCCAATTTTCGCACCATACGCAACATGATGGCCATTGGGACTTAGTATCAATGTAAAAGCTTCAATCTCATCATATAATTTGCCGGCTTTACCGTTATATACAACGCAGGTGCGATCACCGATTTTAGCAATATAAGCGACACCCTTTCCGTATTTATCAATTTCTATGACCATATCTTCTGGTGGCTTCTCTCCTGATTCGCTTGTCTCATGCTTTGAGGAAGTATCCGGCTTTTCATTATCAGCAATTGTTGCAAGCAGACGCGAAGATAGTATCGAATCATCCTTTGTAGACTTAACTTCAGGAGCATTGCGCTGTTCCTTGGAGCATCCAAAGAGCATAAAAAACACAACTAAAATTATAAATACCAGCAAGTTATTCTGTACAGCTTGTAATTTCGACATGTTGATCTCCTGACAGGATAGTTACAGCAATAAGCCATTATATGTAATGTGCATGATGAAAACTACTTGTAATTCTGCTAAAAAAAACCCCGCCTTTTCAGGCGGGGCTTGAATGTACTGATCAGCTTCTCGTATTAACTAGAACACACCACCCGGAGTATAGGTTCCCATACCCTGAGTACATATGCCTGTTCCGGAACCGCAGGTGGCGGTG
>JAQTXD010000178.1 GCA_028688955.1 Desulfuromonadaceae bacterium | reverse complement strand
AAGCGGCTGCCATTGCAAAGTCAAAGGGTGCCCTTTTCCACAGTGACGCTGTTCAGGCCATCGGTAAAATTCCTATCAGTATGGCCGCTTCAAGTATCGATATGCTCTCCCTTTCCGGCCATAAGCTGCACGCTCCCAAGGGAATTGGCGTACTCTATCTGAGGCGCGGCACACCGTTCCGCCCCTTTCTGGTCGGTGGTCACCAGGAAAAGAGCCGCCGTGCCGGCACCGAAAACGCCGCAGCCATCATTGCGCTGGGGAAGGCATGCCAGTTGGCGGGACAGCATATGGAAGCCGAAAACACGATCGTCAAAGCGATGCGTGACCGGCTGCAGGACGCCCTGATGACATCCATTCCCCACTCCCGCATCAATGGCGGCGGTGCCGAAAGGCTGCCTAATACCACCTCGATCGCCTTTGAGTTTGTCGAAGGCGAAGCCATACTGCTGCTGCTGTCGGAGTTCGGCATCTGTGCATCATCAGGAAGTGCCTGTACCTCCGGTTCGCTGGAGCCGTCCCATGTTCTCCGTGCCATGGGTGTCCCTTTTACCTGTGCTCACGGCTCGATCCGTTTCTCGCTTTCGCGCTACACCACTGATGCCGAGATCGATGCCGTTATTCGCGAGTTGCCGCCGATCATAGCCCGTCTGCGCCAGATGTCGCCGTTTGGCAGGGAGCACCTGCACGCGTAAGTGTGAAAGATAAATTGTAATAGTGTTGTTTATTGACGCCGCGAAAAAAAGCCCCCTGCCGATTCTACTCTGCAGGGGGCTTTTTTTACGAGAATGACGTCGGTGCGACCGGTTCGCAGGACGCCTTGCCCCTGCAGGCCGGGGGACGCCCAGGAAGGAGGCGACAGGCTAATTGGAGAGGGTCGCCGCCGAAGGTTGTGGGGTCTCCGTTGATCAGGCAGCAGATGTCTTGGCTCAAGTCGAGGATCGCATATTTCATAGGGGCAAGTGGCAGTGTCTGTTCAAGAAGCAAGGACGTCAGAGCTTCGGCTGACATTGGTTCGGCATAGTAAAAACCCTGAGCTTCACGACAGCGCTGCGCAATAAGCAGCGTTTCATGGATTTCACACTCAACCCCTTCAGCGACAATTTCAAGTTTCAAGCTATGGGCCATCGCGATGATTGCCGTCAGGATCTGGGCATCCTCCTCTGATGCATGGGCATTTGTAACGAAGGAACGGTCTACCTTGAGAGTGTCGACCGGCATGCTGCGCAGATGGCTGAGTGATGAATAACCGGTTCCGAAGTCATCGATGCTGATATTGACACCAAGTTGCCGCAACTGTTTCAGGGTAATGATCGACTGGTCCATGTCGTTCATCATGGCACTTTCGGTGATCTCAATCTCCAGGGCCTGGGGACAGAGAGTGGCTTCACTGAGAGCCGATTTGACAATTTCGATGAGGTTCTGACGGCGGAACTGCAGGGGAGACACATTGACTGAAACCCGCGCTAGATTGATACCTGCCAGATGCCAGCGGTGCAGCTGCATGGTGGCTTCCCGTAAAACCCATTGTCCAAGCTCCATGATCAGCCCGGTTTCCTCCGCCAGTGGAATGAAAGCGAGGGGCAAGATCAGGCCGCGATCAGGGTGCTGCCAGCGTACCAGAGCCTCGACGCCGCTCCAGGTGCCGTTGAGCAGGTTGACCCGGGGTTGGTAGTGCAGGACAAATTCATCGTTGTCAAGTGCCCGGCGTAGATCCTCTTGCTGGGAGAGTCGCTCCGAAGCTTTGCAGGACATTGTCTGGGTGAACAGTTGGACATGGCTCTTGCCGTGTTGCTTGGCCTGATACATGGCAGCATCGGCGCTTTTTATAAGCACCTCGGCGCTGCTGCCGTGGTCAGGAAAAAGTGCAATGCCGACACTTGCTGAGACGAACAACTGTTTGTCTTCAATCTGGAAAGCGGCCAGCAGGTTGTTCAAGTGGTGGTTGGCAACCAAAAGTGCATTTTCTTCAGATTTTATATCGTGCAAAAAGACCGTAAACTCGTCACCACCGAGACGGGCAAGGGTGTCGCCTGCGCGTGTTACCTCATCAAGACGGCGTGATGCCTCAATCAGCAGCAGGTCGCCAATGCGGTGACCGTGGGTGTCGTTGATGGCCTTGAAGTCATCCAGGTCAAAAAACAGCACAGCAAGCTTTTCCGCGGAGCGTTCTGACCGGTACAGGGCCTGTGTGAGTCGGTCGCTGAACAGCGCGCGGTTGGGCAGGCCTGTCAGGATGTCGTGGTAAGCCAGGTGCCGGATCTTTATCTCAGCCAGTTTTCGCTCGGTTATATCCTGTATTGTCCCTGCCATGTAACAGGGGCGGCCGGCGCTATCATGCTGCAATTCCGCTTCGGTGCAGACAAAGCGCTCGGTGCCGCTTGGCAGGAGTATCTGGTGGTCGATGCTGAGAGATCGACCGGTGGCTATGGCTGTGTCGACGGCTGATTGCACCATTTCCCTGTCGGGGGGGGAGGTTGCATTGAGGAAGGCCTGGAATGTTCCGTTAAAAGTGAGCGGGTCGATTGCGAACATGCGGAATAGTTCTTTGCTCCACAGTAGCTTGTCGTTGACGATGTCCCATTCCCAGTTACCGAGGCGGGCGATCATCTGTGCATGGCTGAGGCGTGCCTCGCTCTGCTTGAGTTCCTTGTATGTTCTGCTTGAACGAACGATGTACTGCACCCGGTGTGGGAGGACGAGCCAATGTATCGGCTTGCTGATGAAATCGGTAGCGCCGAGATGGTAGGCGCGTTCTATTGATTCAAAATCATCGAGGCCGGTCATCATAACTATGGGAACAGCAGCGCCGAACGGGTGCTTGCGGATTTCCTGGCAGGCGAGATACCCATCCATACCCGGCATCAAAACGTCGAGGAGGATAATGTCAGGGGTGAATGTCTCAAGAAGATCAATGGCGTCCGGACCGTTGTCTACTGCATGCACCTCGAAGCCTGCCTGCTCCAGCGTTTCGCGGGCAAGCAGGCACACGGTGAAATCATCGTCAACAATCAGGACCTTGCCTAATAATTTTGATTCCATGCTATTCATAAAACAGCTCCACCAATAGCGTAGGTGCAGATTTTATGCAGGTATATTTAAATTTGAGAACTTAATTATACCTTGAAAAAGACTGAAATGGAACTACACTGTAAAATGTTGCTGTAAACCTTTTCAAAGTTGTTTTGACTTGCACTGACAGATTTTTATATGTTACT
>JAQTXD010000177.1 GCA_028688955.1 Desulfuromonadaceae bacterium | reverse complement strand
AACTCAACAAAACCAACCAGGGGTTGAACCAGGAGATTAGCTTACGCGAACGGGTTGAAAAACAGTTGCGCTATAAAGCCACCCACGACTATCTGACCGGACTGCCGAATCGCGTCCTGCTCTTTGACCGTTTAAAACAGGCGATCGCCTTCGAAGAGCGCCATAACACGCTGATCGCTCTCATGGTTCTCGACCTGGATAATTTCAAAAATATCAACGACACCCTGGGGCATCTCTCAGGGGATATACTGCTGAAAAAGGTGTCGCAAGGCCTGCAAAAATGCATGCGCCAGTATGATACGGTAGGAAGGCTCGGGGGGGACGAGTTTGTCATTATCGTCAATGACGCGAAATCCATCCAGGACATCATCACTTTTGCCGAAAAGGTACAGGCCGTTTTCCAGGAACCGTTCGACATTCTCGGCCAGCCGACGTACGTAACGACCAGCATAGGTGTGGCGGTATTCCCCCTTCATGGTTCAAACATAGAGGCTCTGTTAAAAAAAGCGGATATGGCCATGTACGTGGCCAAAAAAGAGGGGAGAAACACCTTCAGATTTTTCGCGGATTCAATGGATTTAAAAGAAAGCAACCAGAACATCATGAGGTCGAAACGGAGAATTGCCCAGATGAGAGAATCGGCTGAGACACGTCTTCTCACGCACGTCGAGCCCACCGCTGATAAAAAGCAGGTGTCACACTAACCGCTGATAGGACACAGAAGCGAGGCACACCATGAAAGCAACCGGCAGTGGCAACAATCTGAAAACTCTCGAAAACATACCGATATTTTCCTGTCTGCTTCCTGATGAAAAAACCAGGTTTAATCAGATTGTCACGGAAAAACAGTTCAAGAAAAATGCCATCATCCTCATGGAAGATGATTCCAAAAACTACATGTACGTTATTTTTTCGGGAAAGATCAAGGTCGTCCAGACAAATCCGGAAGGAAAAGAACAGATCCTGGTCATCCGCAAGCGGGGAGACTTTTTTGGAGAGATGACGCTGCTGGACGGAAAGTCCCAGCCGGCGTCAATCGTGGCGATGGAGGATGCGACGGTAGGCTTGATCTCCAAAGTGGATTTTGAAAGATACTTTATGAAAGACACCCACGTGCTGAAGCAGATCATCTCGCTGCTCTGCGAACGACTGCGCGAATCATGGGTGATGCTGCGGGTTCTCGGCCTGTCTGATGCGGAGACCAGGGTACGGGCGGTGTTGGCCCATATCAGTTCGATCTACGGCATCAAGGATGTGAGAGGCATCATCATTCCTCTTAAACTTACCCACAAGGAAATCGCCGACTATGCGGCACTGACGAGGGAAACCGTCAGCAGGCTGCTGTCACGGCTTTGCCAGGCGGGCGAGATCGAAATAATCGGCAACAAGAACATTATCCTTAAGCACTCGTTTACGGTTCCGCACTGAAGCACCGTTTTCCTCCCGGACTTCGGTGCAAACGCAAGACTACCCCCAGATCAGGTAGCCCGGCTCATAACAGTTCCCCAGGATCTTATGCCGGGGCATGACCCGCAACATGAAGCCGTGACGGCCGCAGAAGCGGCATTCGAGGACAGCACTGAATTCAAACAGGCCGTTGCCAACGTCACGAACCATCCCGAGAGGCACCGTCTCCCCGCCGCGAATATTTCCGGTTGAATCCAGAACACCAAAATACCCTTCAACAGAGACTTCGTCGGCCGGGATCTCGCCAAGCATTATACGTGCATAAATCGGAACGATATTGCCAACGGCAATGGAGTCACCGACCTGGGCTTCGGCTTTTTCGATAGAGACCTGCGGCCATGCTTTCAGCACATGCTCTTTCCAGCGCACGAGGTCGAGAGCAAGCGCCAGCCCGCCTTCCACGAGACGATTCCACTGGGTATATGACGGCAGGTAGGAGTGACCGGTGTACTCCTGCACCATGCGGTCGGTGGAAAAAACCGGGCAGAGGCTCTGCATGGAGGATTTCATGGTGGCGATCCATGAGCGCGGAATATCGTCACTCCCCCGCTCATAGAAATGCGGAATGACCTCCTTTTCCAGCAGATCGTACAGGGCCCGCCCCTCGACCTGGTTCTGGTACTCGATGTCGTCGTAGACCTCACCCTTGCCGATGGCCCAGCCGTTATTCCCCTGATACCCCTCGCACCACCAGCCGTCCAGAATACTCATGTTAAGTCCACCGTTGAAGGCAACCTTCATGCCGCTGGTACCGCTCGCCTCCATCGGGCGAAGCGGTGTATTGAGCCAGACGTCTGCCCCCTGCACCAGATGCCGCGCCACCTCCATATCATAATCCTCAATAAAAACTATGCGATGGCGAAAACGTTCCTGATGTGAGGCCTGAACGATCTGGCGGATCAGCTCCTTCCCCTCATGGTCCTGCGGATGGGCCTTGCCGGCAAAAATAAACTGCACCGGCATCGCCGGATTATTGAGGATCTGTTCCAGGCGGTCAGGGTCGCGCAGCAGCAGCGTCCCCCGCTTGTAGGTGGCAAAACGGCGGGCAAAACCGATTGTCAGCACTTCCGGATCAAGCACCTCCTCGGCGGTTGCAATCTCCTTGGCAGTTGCTCCGACCTTGACCAGCTGTTCCTTCAACCGCTTCCGGGCAAAGTCCACCAGTTTTTCACGGCAGCTCAAACGGGTGCGCCAGAGTTCGGCATCCGGAATTTTGGCGATACGACGCCAGACACCGTGATCGGTCGGGTCGTCCATCCAGCGCGTACCAAGATAGCGTATCAGCAGGCTGGCCATATGATTGGACATCCAGGTGCGGGTGTGGACGCCGTTGGTGACCGAGGTCAGCGGCAGCTGTTCTTCCGGCAGTTCCGGCCAGGCGTTTCGCCACATCTTGCGCGACACTTCGCCATGCAACTGGCTGACACCGTTGGCGTGTCCAGCCAGCTTGAGTGCCAGCACCGCCATACAGAAAGCCTCCTGCTGGTTTTTGGGGTTCTGCCGCCCAAGGCCGATGAATTCACCGCGACTGATGCTCAGCGACTTGAAATAGCCGCTAAAAAACTTATCCATCAGCTCCACCGGAAAGTGGTCGATACCCGCCTCTACCGGAGTATGGGTGGTGAAGACATTGCCGGCCCTGACGATCTCTCGAGCCGCGCAGAAACTGACCCCCCGTTTTTCCATCAGCAGCCGGATGCGCTCCAGCGACAAAAATGCGGCATGCCCCTCGTTCATGTGACAGACGTTCGGG
>JAQTXD010000176.1 GCA_028688955.1 Desulfuromonadaceae bacterium | reverse complement strand
CGCACCTTCTCGTTTGCCACAGCAGAAATCGGGCAGAGCATCACCAGTAGCAGTGACAGGAAGATGTAAAAGCGCCGGTGCACACCTATGGATGTAAGTATTCGCGCATAATTCATTGTGTTAGCCTCTCTATAATTTTAAATACACTATAACAAGGAAAAAAGTAAAGAAACTGGTTGATCGTCAGCTGTAACATTGACAACCCTCCCCCGGATTATTATAGTGTAAAGTGCTTATCAACACTGCCAGAGGAGTTTACACGTCATGCCGATGTACGAATACCGTTGCACAAGCTGCAATCACGAATTTGAGCTGCGTCAGAAATTTTCAGATCCACCAGCCAGCGAATGTCCACAATGCGGTGCCAAAGTAGAGAAAATGATCTCCTCGACCGCTTTCAGCCTGAAAGGCGACGGTTGGTTCAATACCGGTTACTGCCCTAAGACAG
The DNA here is from genome assembly GCA_028688955.1 of Desulfuromonadaceae bacterium. Classification (GTDB taxonomy): domain Bacteria; phylum Desulfobacterota; class Desulfuromonadia; order Geobacterales; family Pseudopelobacteraceae; genus JACRCG01. Next base: position 2,779 of record JAQTXD010000176.1, on the reverse strand, counting down.
AGGCTCCAAAGCCGGCAGGATGCGGCGGTTGTGCCTGCTCGGGGGAATAAGATTTCAAGACGGTTCAATTTCTTTTTGAATTATTTTTCAGTACCCCCGGAGGGTCACCCCAATGAAAGTTAAAAAAGCCGTTTTTCCGGTTGCCGGTCTCGGTACCCGCTTTCTTCCGGCAACCAAATCGTCCCCCAAAGAGATGCTGCCGCTGATTGACAAGCCGCTTGTGCAGTACGTCGTTGAGGAGGCGGTGGCTTCCGGTATTGAACAGATTCTTTTTGTGACCGGTCGCGGCAAACATAACATTGAGGACCACTTCGATATCTCCTTCGAACTGGAGGCGCATCTCTACGACAAGGGGAAGGACCGTGAACTTTCGCGGGTGCATGAAATAGCCGAGATGGTTAATATTTTTTACGTGCGCCAGCGGCAGGCGCTGGGGCTCGGCCACGCCATTCTCTGCGCCAGGGACTTCATCGGCAACGAACCCTTTGCCGTACTACTGGGGGATGACATTATTGACAGCGAGCGCCCCTGCCTTGGACAGCTGCTGGATGTTTTCGATCAGCAGGGTGGCTCGGTACTGGCACTGGAAAAAGTACCGATGGAGAATATATCTTCGTATGGTTGCGTCGCGGCGGAACAGCTAAACCAGCGGACCTTCCGCGTGACAGACATGGTCGAGAAGCCTGCGCGCGAAGAAGCCCCTTCCGATATGGCGATCATTGGGCGCTATGTATTGACGCCACGCATTTTTGACATTCTCCTGAACCAGGAACCGGGAAAGGGGGGGGAGATTCAGTTGACCGATGCCATCCTGACGCTGTCGTAAGAAGAAAAGGTGTACGGCTGTCTGTTTGACGGAATTCGCCATGATTGCGGCGACAAGCTGGGTTTTCTGAAAGCGACTGTCGATATGGCACTCAAACGGAAGGAGTTCAGCGCTGAATTCGAGGCGTACCTGCGCCAGCGGTTAGCCTGAAGCACGGTCGGATTTATATGGTATTAGAAAAGGCGGGCCGCATATCGGGCTCGCCTTTTCTAATACCCACTATCGTTTGTGACCGTTACTTCTGTTCGGCAATGGCCTGCGACGTATCTCTTTTCGGCTCCCATCCCTGCCAGACATATTCAGGGTCAATCATCGGGTCATAATAGCCGGGCTGCGGGACCATGCAAAAAACTGTTTCCGTCACCCCGATCAGGGCGCGATACAGAGTCATCCCGACCCCCTTGATAGGCCCGATGACATAGCCGACCGCTCCCATGTCCCGCCCGGTCAAGATCGTCTGCTTTGGAAGCTCGGCGATACTGGTCACAGCATTGGTAACCCCTCGTGTCAGCTTGATGGCCATCTTCTCCACAATCATTTCCGGCTTCTGCTCGGCAGCAGCCGGAGTCGAGCCCACTGCAACAAAAGTAAACAAAAATGCCGACAGCAACAGAACCTTTTTCATACGTTCTCCTTTTTAGCACGTTATAAATTATTTTGTTGGTCAGGCCCGGATATGACAATTAATGTAGACTTACATCTAGCTTCAGATTCTTACCACAAAGAAATAACCCTTGCAAGCATCACACGTCAAAAAGAGTCGGCTCTTTCGGCAGGAAGGGCTCAAAGCGTTTTTGCACGTGGCGCAGCTTTTGGATGTAGTAAAGAATATTGATATCCGGGTGTGCGGGGTCAAAAGCGGCCACCGGACGACACTGTTCATAAGCTGTTGCATCCCTTCCGGAACCGCTCACATAGTAGCTGACACGGTCACCGGCGCGGAAAGGCCTGCCTGAAGCACGGGCGATTTCAAAAGCGGCCGAACGGTTGCGTTTACCGGAGCGGACCTTTGCCAGGTAACTATCCGGCGACTCGTTGAGCGTCTCGTTTCGGGCCACCCATGCAACATCCAGCGTGCACGAACGGAGCCGTGTGACATACCGGTCAAAAAGCTGCCCCACCATCTCACCCTTTCCAGCCAGCAGACATTCAATGACCTCCCGAATGAACTCACGCAGATACGGCTCCAAACCACGCGAACGGAGTCCGCTCCCCTTGATGATTATCCTGCCGGCATAATCCTGCAGCGCGTAGTTTTTGGTTTTATAGGCAAACATGGCCCGGTAGCGCCCGTCCAGTTCGACATCTATTCCTTCGGGCAACCCGTGGGAAATACGCCCCACCAACTCCAGTTCATCCTCCTCAGTCATGCATACGCCCGGGGGCTTGAAATAAATACCGTCCGTATCCACCTCCACCGGCGTGGCACCTTCCGCAACAAGCAGGTCGATCATGTTTCTGATCGTGACCCGCCCCAGGCGGGTCACTTCGGCAGCAGCCGCCGGATCGGAGAAGTTGTGTATCGGCGCTCCCAGATAGCCGTAGAACGAGTTGATCAGCACCTTGAAAACCTGCTGCAGCGCATCATAATAGTAACGTTCGGCATCAAGCACCGAATCCAGCGCCAGCTGTTTGGCGGTCAGACGGAAACGGCGCAACTCCGCCAGCATCGGGAGAAACAATCCCAGGGTGTCCCTGGCGGGGGCAAGGCGATATGCCAGCATCAACGACGGATAGAGCGACGCGACGTCACAATGGACGATCGGCCCGATGACTCCCTGTATGGATGACTCCGTATAGCCACCTTCGAAAGCGAGGGCAGCTGAAGCGCGAGCGGGAACAGAGTGGCCGCTATGCAGATATTCACGGAGAAAAAGCGAGTTGATGCGGGTGGCGTTGCCGCGGACGATACAGTTTTGCAACGAATAGGGAAAAATGCGGCTCTGCAGGAAC
>JAQTXD010000175.1 GCA_028688955.1 Desulfuromonadaceae bacterium | reverse complement strand
TATGCCGACTGGCGTGTTCCCTCCAAAGAGGAGATGGGACGCCTGATCGAGTATGCAAAGGCCATGGGGTACGCCCCGGCAAAAATGGATACCTGGCCGCACCAGAAGCTGCGCCAGCTCGGCTTTATCGACGTGCGTGATTACGAATACTGGACGTCCACCCGCCAGTCACCGAGCGAAATCTGGACCGCCGATATGAGCAGCGGCAGGATAGCGCCGCAGCCGGAAGCGAAACCGTATTATCTCTGGCCCGTGCGGGGCACCAGTTCGCGCTGAACCGGATTGGAAACAGGAGGATAGCTGTCCAGACAACGCCTCTGCGTGGGAACGCCACAGAGGCGTTGTCTGTTTTCGCCCAAGCTGTTCAGGGTGAGCTGCTGCCGTCTGTTTCGATAAGGGATAAGTTGCTCCCAAAATAGCCAATATGTGCTATACGTATCCAAAAGAAGAGAGGAGATTGTGCATGAAAAAAACAGTACTTGTTCTTGTAGCATCAGCCATCGTAGCGGTGTCATCGGCACAGGCAGAGGTGAGTGTCAACGTCAATATTGGTGTCCCAGCCCCCAGGGTGATTGTTTCCTCACCGCCGTCAGTCCGTTTTGAGGTTGCTCCGCTCTTTATCAACTCACCCCGGCTCGGCTTCTATGTCGGCGTTGATACCCCCTATGACATCATCTTCAGCTCTGATTATTTCTATCTGTACTACGGCAACAGCTGGCACCGTTCCGACCATCACAACGGTCCCTGGGTTGAAGTCCCGTACCGACAGCTGCCCCCCGGTATCCGCAACCACCGGGTTGAACAGATCCGTTCGTATCGCGACCGGGAGTATCGGGTGTATCGCAAAGACCGGGATCACTATCGCGGGCGCTATTTCCGTCCAGGCCATGAGCGGAAGGAAGAGCGCCGCTACGAAAAGCAAGAGCGAAAAGATGAGCGCCGCTACGAAAAGCAAGAACGGAGAGATGATCGCCGCGATGACCGGAAAGATTGGAAGGAAGAAAAACGAGACAGGAACGGACATGGTCGCGGCAGAGACTGATGTTTAGTAATAACGTCGGGGGCAAAAAAGCCCCCGTCTTTTTGTCTTCAACGTCTTGCCCCGCCATTGCGTCACAATGATACGCCGGGATCAGCACCGGGGTCTCCGGCACCAGCTTTTCCGCCACCACTATTCAACAGGCCGTGATATAAACGCTGAAAATCCATCGGAGGGACAATCATGCAGGAAGATATCTTCAGAAAATTGCAGGAAAATTACAAGAAGGGTGTCTTCAATGTCCCGACTACGTTCTACTTCGCTATAGACGATATCAAGAAGACGCTGACACTGGACGCGGAGAGATGCACCATCGAAGACGGTAAAACGGTCGAAGATGCTGATTGTGTCTGCAAGACCAGCGCCGCGATGTTCAACAGAATTCTGAACGATGGCTACCGACCAGGGCTCATGGACTTTATGGGGGGGGCTATCAAGGCGAGTGCACCGCACCTGTTGCCGCAGCTGCTGACCGCCTTTGGCAAATAGCCTGAGTTTCAATTGTCCAGCCATGATTGTCCTCCCCTCCGGAAATCGCCGGACGGGAGGACAATGTCCGGAATACATCACCCGTTTGTCACATACTCCGCAATTATCTGCGCAATCCTTTCCGGGGAGTTCTTGTTGTTGTTGAAGGCGAGGTGGTAAAAACGCAGGTCGCAGGGGTCCGTGTTGAAATAATCCCTGATGAAGGCATTGCGCTGCTTCTGGTTCTTCTCGACAACGCTGTCGGCCTCACCCTTGGAGATGTCCAGCCGTCGTGCTATGGACGCCACCTTGAACTCATGGGAGGCGAACAGGCGAAAATGGTAGCAGTTTTTCAGCTGCTGCGTGACGATGGCACCGCCGCGCCCGACGATGATCGTATTGCCCTTCTCCGCCAAGGAAAATAAGTGTTTGCAGAGCAACCGGAAATGGTCCTTGTCACTCTTCCAGCGTGGCGAAAATGTAGCCAGAATTTCATCAAGAATGCGGCTTTTTTTCTCTCCCAGGCCGCGCACAATTTCCTCGGACAGATGGTGATGCTTCGCAACCTCCTCCAGCAGCGCCTTGTCCATGATTGTCCACGGCTGGCCGCTCTTCTTCTCCATGATTTCTTTAAGACATTCGGTTACAGGAAATGCCTCGCAGCCAAACTCCCGGGAAATTGTTATGGCAGGGCACGGCTTGTCGCAGGAGGCATCACTTTCACTTTTCCTGCGGCCCAACTCCAACAGCGCACCAAGCCGCATTTCAATTGACGGCACAAGCAGCTTTTCTGACATGGCATCCTCCTTCACCTGTTATTATAAGTCTGCATGCTAGATTGTAACATGGTCGGGCATAAGCGCAATTTCAGGGAGATGTCGCCGTAAAGCAGGGCGTCGCAACCTGGTGGTCAGTCAGGACTTTGTCGCAGAGCCGCAACATCCCGCTGGACATGCCTTCCCCCCCTCTGATAAAGTGCAAAATTCCATGAAAATCAAACGTCTTGAAATATCCGGGTTCAAATCCTTCGCCGACAAGGTTGTGCTGGACTTCCAGCAGAATGTGACCGGCGTGGTCGGGCCGAACGGCTGCGGCAAGTCTAATATCGTCGATGCGATCCGCTGGTGCATGGGGGAGCAGTCCGCCAAGAATCTGCGCGGCAAGGCGATGGAAGATGTCATCTTTGTCGGCAGTGACAACCGCAAACCGCTAGGAGTGGCTGAGGTGTCGCTGGTGTTCTCCACCGAGGACGGGCGGGCGCCGGCCAAGTACCTGGATTATGCCGAGATCCAACTCACCCGCCGTCTGTACCGTGACGGCGACAGTGATTATCTGATCAACAAGACCCCCTGCCGTCTGCTGGACATTACCGAGCTCTTCATGGATACCGGTGTCGGCACCCGTGCATATTCGATCATTGAGCAGGGGAAGATCGGCCAGATCCTCCATTCGCGCCCGGAAGAACGCCGCTTTTTGATCGAGGAGGCGGCCGGGGTTACCAAATTCAAGTCGCGCAAACAGCTGGCCCTTAAAAAAATCGAGGGGACCCGCCAGAATCTTGCCCGTCTGGCCGATGTGCTGGGCGAGATCCGGCGGCAGCTGGCGTCGTTGCAGCGCCAGGCCAAAAAAGCGGAAAAATTCCGCGAGATTCGTGACGAACTGCGGGAAATAGAGGTGCTGTTCTCTGCGCGGGAGTACTGCGAAACCCAGCTTCAGCGCGGAT
>JAQTXD010000174.1 GCA_028688955.1 Desulfuromonadaceae bacterium | reverse complement strand
CCTTGCAGAGTACACCGTTCCAGCTTTTCACCAAGAACGCTTTCAATAGTACGTACCATTTGTGCATCTTCGCGGGTAAAGAGGGTAAAGGCGTCCCCTGTTTTGGCAGCACGACCTGTACGGCCGATACGATGCGTATAGGCATCAACAGTATCCGGCATGTCATAGTTAATAACATGTGAAATCCGGGAAACATCGATGCCGCGGGCGGCAATGTCAGTTGCTACGAGAATCTTGAACAAACCGTTACGGAAACCATCAAGTGCTGTCTGCCGCTGGTTCTGAGATAGATTGCCTTGCAGCGATGTTGAGCTGTAACCCGCTTTTCCCAATTGCTGGGCAACCCGTTTGGCGCGTTGCTTTGTACGTGTAAAAACCAGCACAGAATCCATTTCCGTATGACGCAGGAGAGCCATTAGCAGGGCAGTCTTAAGATGATGTTCAACTGGATACAATGCATGCGATATTGTAGTCACCGGTATGGTATGGTTTATTTGCACCGTGGCCGGATTACGCAAGGCGTCATGTGCTAGATGCCGGATGTCATCGGGCATAGTGGCCGAGAAAAATAAAGTCTGCCGCTGTGATGGCAATTGCTTTAAGATCTTGCGGATATCAGGCAAAAAGCCCATATCGAACATCCGATCTGCTTCGTCCAGCACAAGCACTTCCAGATGTGACAAATCAATTGTGCCCTGCCGGATATGATCGAGCAGACGACCGGGGCAAACCACGGCGATTTCAGCTCCGCTGCGCAGTTTTTGAACTTGTGGATTCATGTTTACGCCACCATAAATAGTTACGCTGCGCAGCCTTGTTTGTTGTCCCAGTCCGCTGATAGATCTGTGTATTTGTTCAGCCAGTTCGCGCGTTGGTGCAATTATCAGGGCACGGACACAACCACGCGGTCCTTTCATCAATCGCTGCAAAATCGGCAGTACAAAAGCGGCCGTTTTTCCGGTTCCGGTCTGAGCCAGGGCCATGATATCCTGACCTTGAAGAATTAAAGGTATTGCCTGAAGTTGGACAGGTGTGGGTGTGATGTAACCCAGCGCCTTCACGCCAGCCGCGATATGCGGATGGAAATTAAATGATTCAAAATTCACAGAAACTCCTTCTGATTAAAATGCGGGCCAAATCTTATGTCAGCAAATGGCTCTCGAATAAAAGTATTATAATTTAAACACTACTCGCCACATCAATGCCACCTAACCAGATTATGGAAAATGTAGGTAGAAAACAATTGGAATGGGGTTCTGATCACCCAGTATGGTAGGAGAATGGGGGGCGCAAACAGCCAGCCTTCTACTTAATGAGCGACATCAATGCAACACATCACCAAAAACCATAAAACTCAGCAGTTGTGTGTCCTGGTACAACATTAAATTTTACGGAAATTACATGGTTGATATCTGTGTTACATGCAGTGACTTCTCACAACTTCAAACATTATACTAAAATAATCTTTCATTTACAATATGATAAAAGATGAATTGTTAAGTTTTGTATGATTGCATATTACATCATAAAGCTTTTTTCCTAATTCCTGAACCCATCAGCGCTTGTTCACTGACGGATAAAGCCATACATATACAAGTTTTAGCCATAGTATCTTTAATCTTTATCCACCCCCTCAGTCCCCTATCAAGAAGCTTACTGTTGGGCAAATTAAAGGGGGGGGTGACTGTTATTCTGATGTTTCGGCATGTCCTCACGCCGAAACCCCCTGCTGATGCTCCAGATTCGTTTCGGTGAAAGGATTCACCGAAACATCCGACAATCTCACAGAGAAAGATATCGAATCTATACATTTACTCGACAAAGGGCGAGAAATAGTGTAACTTGATCGTATAGGAATTTTCACTTTCTGTTATGCGGCATTCAGGGTGGCATGGACAAAAGGAAAGATGATCCGGCGGGTCATCCCTACAAGGGCTGGTTCAATCGTCTTCAATTAAACCAAAGTGTTTGGCATGTTTTTATGCCTGGCACCGATCAAACGTACTGGCTCCTTACCTTCCTTTGCGCCTTCTATCCCTATGCCTGAGTTGTTACCCTTATTTATTTCAGTTTTTCTGTGCCCTTTGTGGTTCAACTTTTTGCAAATATACGAAAAACTAATTAAGGAGAATGTGCTATGGGTCGAAAAACAGTAACCGTTGACGGCTGCACCGCATGTGCGCACGTGGTGCATGCCGTTAACGAAATCATCACGATTTATCCGATAACCCCTTCATCACCTATTGCAGAAACCTGCGATGCAAAATCTGTCCGGGGTGAAGTAAATATATGGGGGACAGTACCAAAGGTAAGTCAAATGCAGTCAGAGGCAGGTGTTGCAGGAGCGGTTCACGGTTCCCTTACAACCGGTGCTCTTGCCACCACCGTTTCAGCCTCTCAGGGCCTCTTATTAATCATCCCCAATATGTACAAGATCGCCGGTGAACTTACACCCACTGTTTTCCATGTTACTGCCCGTTCACTGGCATGCCAGGCACTATCGATATTCGGTGACCACTCAGATATCATGGCAGCAAGGGCTACCGGCTTTGCCCTGTTATGTTCCCAGAATGTTCAGGAGGCGATGGATTTCTCCCTCATAGCGCAGGCTGCAACACTTGAATCAAGGGTGCCATTCCTGCACTTCTTTGATGGCTTCAGAACATCTCATGAGGTCCGGAAGGTCGAGGAGCTTACTTTTGATGATATGAGGGCCATGATTGACGACGACCTCGTTATAGCTCACCGCAAGAGAGGGCTTACCCCTGATCATCCCAATATACGCGGCACGGCACAGAATCCGGATGTATATTTCCAGGGGAGAGAAACGGTGAATAAATACTATAACGCAACCCCGGGTATCGTACAGAAGGCTATGGATAAATTTGCCAATATTGTTGGCCGACACTATAAACTCTTTGAATACTATGGAGACCCAAATGCGGAACGTATTATCGTGACAATGGGATCATCAGGAGAAACGGTACTAGACACGATTAATGCCCTCAATACAAAGGGGGAAAAACTGGGACTCGTTCAGGTAAGGCTTTTCCGGCCTTTCGATATCGATGCCTTTGTCAGTTGTTTGCCAGGGAGTGTTAAAACGATTGCTGTTCTCGACCGTACAAAGGAACCGGGTACAATTGGTGAACCACTCTACCTTGACGTCAGGACTGCCGTAGGAGAGGTAATGGGAAAAGGAACTGCAAAGTTTACCAATTACCCGACAATTGTTGG
>JAQTXD010000173.1 GCA_028688955.1 Desulfuromonadaceae bacterium | reverse complement strand
CCTCCGCATACTCCGAGAATTATTTTTTTATTACTAAGCATTAAATGGCCGCCTCAAAAATAGGGATTACACTCTTTTTCGTGACCAATTGTTGTGTGAGGCCCGTGACCCGGATAGGCTATAACGTCGTCCGGAAGAGTGAACAGCTTCGTGCGGATTGATTCCAGCAGTTGTTCGTGTGAGCCACCCGGCAGGTCGGTACGTCCGATTGAATCGGCAAAGAGAGTGTCACCGGTGATGACCTTACGCTCTTCTTCAAAATAGAGACTGCAACCTCCCCCGGTATGTCCAGGCGTATGCAGGACCTTGATGCGGCACGTACCAAAGAAAATATTCATACCATCCACCAGATAAGCATCTGCTTCCGGCGAATTTTCACCCTTCAGCCCATATTTACTGGCTACTTCAGCCGACCTGCTCAACATCGACGAATCGGCTTGGTGAATCAGTAATCGTGCGCCAAAAGCGGCCATAACCTGACGGTTTCCACCCAGGTGATCAAAATGGCCATGCGTGTTTATTACCGTGTGAATCTTAAGTTCGTGCTGGTGGACCAGGTTAATAATCAGTTCCGGGTCACCACCAGGATCAATAACAACCCCTTCGCGGCTCTGTTCGCATGCAACAATATAACAGTTTACTGACAGTGGCCCGACGGCAATAGATTCAAATATCATGATTATCTCTCATTTTACGCAATCTCGGAATGTACTGAATACCGGTTAGTTCCACAATAATTCAGTCCTGTTGACATCCACCGCGGACATGTTACACTGGCTCCGCAACATTAGTGATCAAGCATGGAGAAAAGCCGATGAAAACAGCCTTTGTCGAAACAGAGAACTGCATCAGCTGCGGCCTGTGTATTTCAATCTGCCCAGCTGTTTTCAGATTTGACAGTTCCGGCAGATCCGAATGTTTTGACCCTGCCGGAGCCACTGAGACTGAAATTCAGAGCGCAATTGACGGTTGTCCCGTCCAGTGCATAAGCTGGATCTAAATAAAATAAAGGAGCTATACACTATGGAACGTTGGATCTGTACCATCTGCCAGTATGTCTACGACCCCGCCGTTGGCGACCCGGATCGCGGGATTGCCCCAGGAACATCATTCGAAGAACTTCCTGAAGACTGGAGCTGCCCGCTCTGCGGCGCCGGAAAAGATGTTTTCGAACAAGAGTAAAGAAACCGGGGCGGACATTAAAGTCCGCCCCATTTTTTTACTTACTTTTTATCAGCTGCCTTTATAATATCGACTACCGTTTTGCCGGCTTCTATCTTTATCCGCCAGACCAGCCCGCACGCCCCGCACTCTTTAACCGGAGAATGTTCGGCGGAAAAACCGCTTGAATGCATGTCGAGACCAACTTCTGTACGGTTGCCACAGTTCGGGCACTTCATTGTTCTACCTCCGGGTTAATTCCTCTATACTATTATGCCAGATCCGGCAAAATAACCGTTATTGCAGCAAAGAGCTCATCCAGGTCGGCCATCGTCATGTCACCCATATGGGCAATCCGGAAGGTTTCGCCCTTGATCTTACCGTAACCGTCGTCAAATGCAAAGCCTGCTTCACCAAGATTCTTTTTCAGGGACGCCAGATCTATGCCGCGGCTGTTTCTACTACAGGTCAATGTCTGCGAACGGTATGGTGCGGCCGGAAATGATTCGAAACCACGATCTGTCAGCCAGCCACGCACATAACCAGCAAGATCATCGTGGCGCGCCCAGCGGTTCTCCAGTCCTTCGGCAAACATTCGCTGCAGCTGACAATCCAGCGCATAGATCAGAGAGATACAAGGGGTTGAAGGGGTATTGTTTTTGGCATCATTTGCGGCAAACTCAATAAAATCGAAATAATAGCCGCGCCCTTCAATGCCGGCAGCCCGTTGGAGCGCCTTTTCGCTGGCAGTAAAAACAGCCAGGCCGGGAGGCAGAGCAAAGGCCTTTTGCACTCCGAAGATACAGCTGTCGATACCAAGCTCATCAACCGGAATCTTGAGGGCGCTCATAGACGAGACCGTATCGACAATAAACATGACGTCCGGATGTTTGCGCATGACTGCGGCAATCTCAGTTATTGGCGACATCACTCCAGTGGAGGTCTCGTTATGGATCATGGTCATGCTATCGTATTTTCCGGTAGACAATGCCTTATCAACCGCCTCGGCAGTGACCGGGGTACCCCAGTCAAAACGTATGGCATCGGCCTGCTTGCCGCAGCGCAGTGTGACATCGTGCCACTTGTCGGAAAAAGCCCCGTTGCAGAAATTGGCACAGCGCTTACCGACCAGATTGCGAACCGCACCCTCCATGACACCAAACGCGCTGGAAGTCGCCAGGAAAACCCTGTCATTTGTAAACAGCAGTTTTTTCAAGCCGGACGTTACTCGTCCATGCAGCTCACCATATTCTTTCATACGATGGCCAATCATCGGCAAGGACATAGCTTTCAGGATATCAGGATGGACTTCTACCGGTCCGGGAATAAACAGTTTTTTGTGCATGCGATGCAACTCCAGCGCGGGAAAATAGAGGTTAGTTGATATCTTATGAAGCTAGCAAATGGAGTAGATAAAGTCAAGATTCAGCGATGCAGACAGGCTAAATAACGGTGCACCGGCACAAGTGTTTAATTTGGTCCATAGCTGCACTATTCGAATAATGGTCCGCACTACACTGATTTTGAGAAGTCACCATCGTGCTGATAGCCGCAATTATCTGTTGACAATAACAGTTGCTGCTCTTAAACTAAAGCGCTTTATATTCTATAGGTTTCAAGGGGGATTTCAATGAACGGGCGGATTACTACCTTCTTTGCAGCGGCTATCGTCATGCTGTTGACGGTTCCAGTGCATGCAAAGGACATCAGGTTCGACTTCAAGAACGCTCCGGCCGTCGTATTTGGCCACGACTCTCATCTGTCGAAGAATAGGGATTGCAGGGTCTGCCACAGTGCCATTTTCAATCTTTCCAAAAAACGTACCTATTCGATGGCTGAAATGGAGCGTGGGCTTTCGTGCGGTGCCTGCCACAACGGCAAGAAGGCCTTCAGTGTCGCCACAGAGAAAGATTGCAGCAAGTGCCATAGAGGTACCCCCAGCGCTATTACCTATCGTATTGCCGCAGGGAATGCGATGTTCAGTCATGACTCTCATGTGAACGGCAGAGAGCTTGGATGCAGAAACTGCCACAGCTCAGGGCCGATACGGCGCGGCGTTTCCATGGGTGAGATGGAAAAAGGGAAATCGTGCGGCGCGTGCCATAACGGTAAAAAAGCATTCACC
>JAQTXD010000172.1 GCA_028688955.1 Desulfuromonadaceae bacterium | reverse complement strand
AATGGAAATACCCCCTTTAATAACTCATCCCTGACGTTGAGAATGCTTAGGGATGTCGCAGATAACACGCACAACACCCTTGCGTTTAACTATTTTACACTTGTCACATATCTTTTTTACAGATGCACGTACTTTCATAATACTCCCCTTGCACGAATTAGTTCATCATATCCGCGTTAGTATCTCAGGTCCGTTCTCAGTGATGGCTACAGTGTGCTCAAAATGAGCTGACAAACCACCATCACATGTTACAACAGTCCAATTATCATCCAGAACTCTAACTTCGTGAGATTTTTCATTAATCATTGGCTCTATAGCCAGAACCATACCAGGCCTCAGTTTAACACCTTTACCCGGCAGACCATAATTCGGAATCTGTGGATCTTCATGGAGATTTCGACCTATCCCATGACCAACAAAATCCCTAACTACAGAATAGCCCCTAGACTCTACAAACTTCTGAACAGCGGAAGAGACATCTCCCAACCTGTTATCTGGCACAGCCATATCAATCGCAGAGTACAGCGACTGTTCTGTTGCCAAGATCAATTTCATTGCAGCGTCAGAGACATCGCCAACAGGGATTGTCACTGCAGCATCACCATAAAAATCATCATAGACAACGCCAAAATCCAGACTGAGTATATCACCTGATTTCAACGGATTGTTATCGGGAATGCCATGGACTACCTGATCATTAAGCGAACAGCACAATGAACTTGGAAAACCGCTGTAGCCCTTAAAGGCACACTTTGACTTACGCTTTAGAGCTTCAGATGAAGCAAACTGATCCAGCTCCAACGTAGTAACACCAGGGCGAACCAAAGCACGCAAACCCTCAAGAATCTCAGCCACGATAGAACAAGACACCCTCATCCTGCCAATCTCACGCTGAGATTTAAGAATGATCACTAATACGGCCACCTGCATCTAGGATAGAAGCTATCTGGTGCTGAATATCGGCGATAGGCCCTGTGCCAGAGATGCTATGCAACACTCCTAAATCCATAAAATATGATTTAAGAGCTGAAGTTTGCTGATCATACACAGCTAGGCGACTTATCACCGTACCCTCTGAGTCATCATCACGCTGAACAAGAAGAGCCCCACATGAATCGCAAACTCCATCATGCTCAGGCTTATCATATATGATATGAAAACCTTTTCCGCAAGACGGGCACGTCCTCCTCCCCGACAACCTGCTAATCAACTCGCTATTATCAACATCCAAGGAAATGACAAAATCAATCTTTTTGTCCATCTCTACCAAGAGGGCAATTAATGAATTAGCCTGAGGAATCGTACGCGGGAAACCATCCAAAATGAAGCCGGAGGCACAATCCTCCTGAGAGATGCGTTCCCTGACCAGGCCAAGAACAATATCGTCAGAAACAAGACCACCAGCATCCATGACTGTCTTTGCCATAACACCAAGAGCAGTCTTAGCTTTTACAGCAGAACGCAACATATCTCCGGTCGAAATCTGAGGCATGCCATAGCGTTCGACTATAAAATGGGCCTGCGTGCCCTTTCCAGACCCAGGAGGTCCAAAGAGTACAACATTCACGCCTAACGTCTCCCCTTGATACGAACTCCCTTAAGAAAACCCTCATAGTTGCGAGTAATGAGATGCGACTCAACCTGAGAAACCGTATCCATACCAACACCTACAGCGATCAAAAGGGCTGTGCCGCCGAAATAGAAAGGAAGATTGAACTTCCCAATCAATATTGACGGCAAAACACACACTAATGAAATATAAACCGCACCAGCAAAAGTAAGCCTAGTAAGAACGGAGTCAATAAATGATGAAGTCTCTTTACCTGGACGGATGCCAGGTATATAACCACCCTGCTTTTTAATATTTTCAGCCACGTCAATCGGGTTAAAAGTTACAGCCGTGTAGAAATAACAGAAGAACACAATAAAAGCAACGAAAAAGATGTTGTATATCAATTTCCCCGGGGAGAGACTGCTTGCTGCCGCCTTAACCCAAGGAATATCAATAAAGTTGGCTATTGTTGCTGGAAACATTATTATAGAAGATGCGAAAATGGGAGGGATTACACCGGCCATATTTATTTTTAATGGCAAGTGAGATGTCTGTGCGTTAAAAGTTTTAAGACCGACAACTCTTTTCGCATAATGAATTGACAGACGCCTTTGACCCCGCTCTACATAAACTATAACAGCAATAACTGCGAACATGATCGCCAGAACAAATAAAAGAATGAACAGAGAAAGCTGACCAGCGCTTAAAAGCCTGGCAGTATTGGCAAGAGCTGTAGGTATATTAACTACAATTCCGGCAAAGATGATCAAAGAAATACCATTGCCAATACCCTTCTCTGACATCTGCTCACCAAGCCACATTACAAAAGCAGTGCCGGCTGTTAAAGTTATAACAGTCATAATCCTGAAACCCCAACCAGGGCTCGGAACGACCAGTTCACCAGCAGGACCACGCATGCTTTCAAGACCAACAGCAACACCCATTCCCTGTACAATACTCAGGACAACAGTGCCATAGCGGGTATATTGAACAATTTTCTTACGTCCGGCTTCACCTTCTTTGGAAAGTTTTTCTATAGCCGGAACTACTACAGTAAGAAGCTGAAAAATAATCGAAGATGAAATATACGGCATAATACCGAGAGCAAAAACAGTTAATCGCTCTAATGCACCACCTGAAAACATATCAAAGAGTCCAAGCAGAGTGCCTTGTGACTGTTTAAAAAAATGAGATAGTGCAATTCTATCGATTCCAGGGGTTGGTATATGGCAACCAACACGATATACAGCAAGCATTCCCAAAGAAAACAATACACGCTTTTTTAGCTCTGGAATCTTGAATATATTCTGGAGGGCTTCGAACACTATGCAATCTCCTCAACACTACCACCAGCAGCAATAATTTTATCCTTGGCAGACTGGCTGAACTTGTTTGCTGAAATCTTTAAAGACTTGGTTATGTCACCATTACCAAGTATTTTGACAGCAAAACGATCCGATTTGATTAAACCCTTGGAAATGAGTGCCGTGACATCAATAACAGAACCAGCTTCAAAGACATCTAGCTGGCTGATGTTAACAAGCGAGAAAACAATGCGGTCAAGTGGAGTAAACCCACGCTTTGGCAAACGACGCTGCAATGGCATCTGTCCACCTTCAAAACCGGCTTTAATGCTTCCGCCCGAACGAGCTTTCTGGCCTTTATGACCTTTTGTCGCAGTTTTACCATGACCAGAACCGGTACCACGACCGATGCGTTTTCTGTTTTTTGTTGACCCGATAGATGGTCGCAGATTATTAAGTTCCATGAAAGT